>NZ_JBGEVE010000013.1:0-69502 GCF_048514265.1 Actinomyces sp. SKVG-SVH-4(1)
CGGCTCAGTAACGATGCGCCGGTCCACTGTGCTGTCTCCTCACTTCTGAGACGTTTGAGTGTCATGACTTCTGAGACACTCGCTCGGGCGGGAATCCTGGGCAGGCTGGTGGTCCAGGAGGCAAGGGTGGCTTAGGGGCGAGGCATGACGGGGTGTGGGTGTCCATAGTGCTGACATCAACCCCGCACCGGCGCTGCATGCCGGAGAGAAACCGCAGGATTCCAACGATCCCCGCTGGGCGCGCTGACGCCGGGCCCGTTGATGTCAGCGCTGCGGACACCGGGCAGGGCAGGAGGGAGTCCGTGGTTCGTACGGCAGAGCCCGGCACCCTCACCCTGGGGCCGGCCGCGCTTCTCCCTGCCTGGTCCTCGCTAGCTCCCGCGCAGGGTCCCGGTGGTCATGGTTCGACTCCGGCCCCGCCCCGAGTCGGCTCGAGGCGGCCTGCTCCACGAGGGTCGGGATCCACTGGCCAGGGGCTGTGCGTACTGCACGAAGGCCCCACCTACCTGCAGCACCCCCAACCCTCCTCCAGTAGCACCCCACCCCTCGTGCCGTGCATCCAGACGACACCAGAAGCCACCACAGTGGCCGGGGCACCCCGCTCCGCCAGGCTGAAACAGCAGCTCTCCCATCTGGCAGACGCACCCCACCGATGTCTCAGATGTCATGACATCCGAAACTCTCAGAAGTCATGAGACAACATAGATGCATCGGTCCACGCCCATGCCTGCCGCTGCAACGAGCCGGCGAGGACACTCAACCGCGACTGGCTTCCCCGTGCTTCTCCACCATCATCTCTGCCGCCTTGGTGGCCCGACGACGACGGGTCTCGGCGCGCTTCGCCTCACCGATCCATCGCATGTACTCGTTGCGGTGCGACGGAGGCAGAGCCCCGAATATCCTCCCCGCCGCCTCATTCTCCGACAACGCCTCGGACAGCTCCTCCGGGATGGCCGTCTGCTCGTCACTCATTGCCTCTCCTCCGGCCGCTTGACAGAACTATCGCAAGGATAAGGGACAGTTAGGCAGCTCGTAATGGGCCTCCGTCGTAGACCCAAGCACAGGCGCAGAGGCTCGCACGACTAGCATCGACGTATGCAGGCCAATCCGTACGCGCCCTTCCTGCCACCCCACCACCAGCACGCGGCCTCGCTGGCGCCTAAGTCGACGTGGTGGCAGTGGCACGGCCATCGGGTGCACATTGCACGTGCACCCGAACCGAAGGCGCCAGCCAGGGTGCTACTCGTCCACGGGGCGGGCGGGCACAGCGGGGCGCTGTGGCCCATCGCCGCACTGGTGGCCTCACGCGGTATCGACATCAGTGCCGTCGACCTGCCTCTGTACGGGCGCACGAGGTCTCCGGTTCCCGCAGCCGTGCGTTACGACACCTGGGTCGATCTCCTCATCGACCTCGTCGAAGCCGAGCGCGACCACCGCCCCCTGGTGCTTCTGGGCGCTAGCATCGGTGGCCTTCTCGCCTATGAGGTGGCGGCCCATTCGCCGCATGTTGCGGCGGTGGCAGCCACGTGTCTGCTCGACCCGGGCAACTGGCGCGCCCGAGCGCATATGACGCGTGCAGGAGTACTAGGCGTCCTGGGCGGGCCATTGTCGAGGCTCGCCCGAGGAGGACTGGCGCACACCATGGTCTCGATGAGCGCGGTGGCGAACCTGCGGAGGATGAGCCGCGATCGCGCACTGTCTCGTCTGTGCTCTCTCGATCCGCGTGGGGGCGCCGCCAGGGTCCCCTTAGGGTTTCTCGCCTCCTACCTGCGGTTCGCACACACCCCACCCGAGCGCAACCGCACGCCGGTGACGCTGCTGCACCCAGGTCGGGACGCGTGGACGCCGATCGAGCTCAGCGCCCGAGTTCTGGCGCGGGCCGCGGGTCCGGCCGATCTGGTGATTCTGCGCGAGTGCGGCCACTTCCCCGTCGAGGACCCGGGACTCACGGAACTCGTCGACGCAGTCGCCGGCCTGGCTCGGCGCCTCGGCTCGCAGGGTGAGGCCTGAAGTACTGCGGGCCTGTCAGCACCAGGTCACGCTCATGGTGGCCCTCCTTACCTCTGTCACCAAGAACTGGCAGACGCTACTGGAATTCGCCAGGACGCTGCCGCCCGAGGGCGAAATCCCCACCGCCACTGCCACCACCGACGGAAGAGTCCCCACGGCCGCAGCCCCGGCAACCACCGACGACGAAGCCACGACCACCATAGCCACTCCCCCGCCTCAGCGCCTGCGCCAGCATCACACCCGCCTTACGCCAGCGCAGAAGGATGAGGTGATCACCCTGTACCAGCAGGGCACGCCAGTACGCGAGATCTGCCAGCGCTATGGCATCAGCAGGCAACAGGTCAGTGACCTCCGCGCCGCTCGGGGCATCCCCTGCCGGCCACGTGGCTTGAGCGACGAGCAGAAGCGCCAGGCCGAGCAGCACTACCTCGCCGGCCAGTCCTGCGCCACCATCGGCCGCCAGTTCGGCGTGCATGCCGAGACCGTCCGCCGCTACCTCCACACCACCGGCATTGCCCTGCGTCCCAGACCCGGTGCTGCATGAGCGGCACACAGCAGATGTGTAGCACCAGGCCGAACGCCACCAGCAGACGACGCGCTCATTGTCAGCAACGACGTCGCTTAGCCAGCCGCAACCCACTCACCCCTCATCTTCCACATACCGAGCCAGCGTGCTCACCAGCCGACGGGCACTCTCTAGGGTGATGTCGAGGCCGTGAGTGTGGGAGCCGTCGCCTATGTAGAGCCACGTGTCGTCGCAAGTGCGGTACTGGTAGCGCACCAGGCTGAGCTCGACGGCGGCAGGATGATGCTGGATGGTGCCAGCCTCATCGGTGCTACGCTCCAAGGCGATGCAGGGCACGAGGGCCGGCGTGGCTTCGTGGAGGTGGTCGTCTGCCTCATCTGGTCCATCAGCGTCGTGGCTGATGCACCAGGCTGGGCAGCCGGCAGTCGGTGGGGTGTAGTCCTCGCTGCGATCTTCTGGAGTGGCCATGGGCTTCCCCTCCTCCATCTTCGGTATGCGGTGAGGCTGTCAGGGGGAGAGTGAAGCGGAGGACAAGGTGAAGCGGGAGGGCGGATGGCTGACGGAGAACAGGAAAAGCTGAAATGCACCCGCAACACATTGATGTTTCGGTTTCTTCAAAAAGGGGCGGGTCGGACTCAAACCGACCATGCCGACATCTGACGGCCTCACCTGCGAGTTACCCGTCAGCTTTCATACGCAATTGCGTGGCGGCGATTCAACGCCGCTTCACCCCTTAATATAAAGATTAGCAGACTTGTGGGACAAATACAAACTGCTCGCCCCACAAGTCTGCCAATTACTCGCACCTAGTGCTCTGTTATCCTCTTCGTCTTATGGTCGGTTGAATGATCCTGCTTCGTCCCAGGATTATCCCACGATCGATGCCATCCTTCACCGTACACAGTGACATGCTCGTCAGCGCCAATAGTGCCATAGGCGTTCTTGTTTCCGTTGATCGACATCCCTGTCGGCGACTTCCCATTGCTCCTGCGCTGGTAGATCGTTCCCTCCACAGGCTTGTCCGCCATCTGCCTAACCTCTCTGCTAGCTGCTTTGGCGATCTTCAGATTCTGAAGATACGGTTAGATTACTCTCCACCAACCCAAAGCAAATAAACTCAGCTGAATTGTAACTAGTTCGTTACCCACAGCCAGTATAGTTCCACGTTGGCTGACCGCACAACAGCATAGCTACCTACAAGGCTTACTCGTAGCACCACAAATGGGAGTAAGAAGCATAGCTACACCACGAGGTCCCGGTTCATGCCGATATCAACACACTACTTACCTTCCACAATTCTAATCCACTCCGTTGTGTCATCAGTAGTATTGCGCACTGCGATCACCTTCCCACTCTGACTACCTGGATATACATCCACGCGATACGTTGATCCATTTGCGAACGCATGGGTGAGGGCGAAGCCGTTTTTCAGCTGCTCGCCAGTAACCGTGTACGTCTTCGAGATCGCATGCGTTCCTATCTTCGATCTACTGCGATCACGGCGCTGTATCCTCGGATCTTTAATCCCGTGCTCTTCAAGCAACTTCCCAAGGAGCTTCCGGCAGCCGCCACCCTTCTTTCCTGTGATCAGGTAGTTGTCGGTCGATAGATAACTGCGATAGTAGTACGACCCATTTTTTGTCAGATAGCCATTATTTTCGTCTTCGTATCTCACACGGCGATCAAGCAAAAGCAGTAGATTTTCGCTCATCGGTGCCCACCCGCCTTCAACTTCATACCTTTGTCTGCTGTATCCCAACCAGATCTGGAAGCTGGAGTAATGAAAGCAGGCAAGTTCGCCAGTGTCAAGCAAGCAATACAGCGAGTATTCGTATATTTGGCGAGACTTCTTCGACATATTCCCAGAGCAAGGATTCTTCAGTTTTTCATTTGTCGTATCTCCAGTCTCAGTTTTACAAATAACCCAGTACCCAATATGCTCCCTCGCGTAACGCTTTTCCGGAGTATCGTTCGGTTCCGCCGCGAAGAGGTTGCGGAAGAACTTTGCGACCTTGCCGGAGCCATCGTTTGCCTCCGCTATTCTCTTATCCACCTCGCCTTGCTTCTCGTCCGTGTATCCCATAGGAGAGATATGATGATCGACGAGCAGCTTCGCCGCTTTCTGCGCGTACGACGTCACCCACGCCATGTCGAGGGTGGATGCCTCGTAGTCTTTGGCTACCTGTTCCCAATCTACCTTTGCCATGATCTACTCCACATCAATACGGATCAGTTCAACTTTGCCGCTTACACCGTCGTAGGCCGGGATAACTTTACCTGGCTTGGTGCGTGGTGGAATCCGGACACTCGCCGATCGACCGTCTTCGAATGTGTGCTCAATTCGGCAGCCGTGACGCAACTGCTCGGCAGTCAACACGTATCGTCGAGATTCCTCATTACTGCTACGTACCCAAGCGCTTCGCACTGCCACCGACTTTCTCGCACGGGCCAGCAGCTGGTTGAAGTACTTCTTGCAACCGCCACCTTTTTCCGCGACAATCAGGTCGTTGTTAGCCGAGAGACTTTCCCATTCACTGTGCCAATACTCGCCTGTCGCCTTATCGTATGGCTTATCTATTTCACGATGTCGCACTTCGTGGTCAAGCAGTAGAATTTCCTCCTCACGCATCCACTCCCATCTACCTGATGCGGTGGCATCAAAAACAATATCCAAGTCCCGTCGCCGATGTTCACGAGCATCGAAGTACCAGAGGGATCCATCGGCAAGCAGCACGTACCTGGTCACGAAGTTGGCGTCAAGCGATTCAAGACGTGTTTTGTCGAGCCAGTCAATGTACTGACGCCGCTGCCCCATGGTATGGGCCTTTGTCTCGACAAGCGTCCAGTATCCTATATGAGGGAGCTCGTCCGTCTTCGGCAGCATGTCATACGGCAGGCCAAACATCTTTCGAAGGAGATTTGGTTTAATCTTCGTTCGAGCACTTTCATTGTACTCAAGTCGATCAAACTCGGCTTGCCGTTTCTCCACCTCACGCTGCGTCTCATCCACATAGCCGCTGAACGGAATATGGTGCTGCTTCAGGACAGTCGCCACGCTGCAGGCGATATCTTGGAGGGCGGATAGGTCGAGGGTGGATGAGTCGTAGTCGATACTACCCGGAGAATGATCATGTGTAGGCATACTATCCGCCTCAGGTCTCGAGACGTGGTTTTGTATAGTTGGCATTGAGTTAGGGGAAGTGCATGTTACAGAATAAATATCGTCCGTTAGGCTGCAGTACACTGGAACTGTCACCCATACACTGTCAAGTTCACTGGAATTAAAAGTAGTCCACTACCCGAAATACCAGAACATCTCCGCTAAACTGTGAACTGCATTTCCAATATCCCTCCAACTAGAACATTGCATAAATTCAATCGCCACAATAACGAACGCTGCACATACAGGAATAAGTATCATTGCGACAAAATACGCTGGCGCGGAGGGTGAAGATATACATAGTCTTATCGCTGCGTATCCCAGCAGTAGTGAGAGCACAATAAGCAGCAAGCCGATAATTCTACTTATATACTTCATATTATCTCTATAATTGCATGTCGTTGAAGCCATGTCAATGACTTCAACGACATGCGTAGGAACGGACGAAGTTACTTCTTTCCGCTGGTTCCAGTGCGTCCTTTATCGCGAGTGGCGCTGTTGAGCTCCCTGGTTTGGCGCGATGCTTGTTGTTGCTCCTCATATTTTTCGAACTTTTTGTGCACTTCCGTCGGTTGAGATACTGCAGTGATCGCTACGGCGCCTGCATATACTACCGCTTTTGCGAGTTTTTTGTTTACCATGACGTTTCCCTTCAGGTGTCGACGTCCCGTAATACCACAAGCGGCCCGTCAGTCATGACGCGCTTCCTGTTGCTCGAAGAAGAGATGCTGAATCTGTTGTCGTTGTGCAGGCCTACCATCGAGAGAAAGCAAAGGGCTTCTTTGCTCCTCGCAGTTAAAAAATTAGTACGTTCGATTGAGAGGCGCAATATTCTACAACCGAGAACGCGCAACTCTAATGTTGTAGACAACCGACAGTATTCCTTCAGTTGTATAAGTTCTTAGACTGCCGACGTCTTGACATCGATTCAATATAGGAGTAAGATGCTTCGGCACATATGTCATTAAAGCGCTAGTTCTTACTTTGTATAGACATATGCTTGAGGTTCATAGATGTGCTCTCTGTCTGATCAGGTAGCCCATGACTCATCCTTTTCAGACGCCTCGCCCGACGCATCGCTCGACTCATCGCTGCACTCAAGCACTCCCAGTTTCCCGCGCAATCTAGCGGGTTGGTGCTGCTTTGTGGCGGCGACTGGGAGCCCCTGCTGGGCTCCCTCCTCCGCTGCCTGCGCCGTCAGGGGTAGCCACTGTCCTCCGAGTTGCTTGGCCTCTACTCAGGCTGGTGGCGGAACCGGCTGGGGCGTCAGCGCTGCGTCATCTGCCTGCCGAACTTCGCAGCCCTTCCTGCCTCCCCCTCATCCCTGATTGGCTCCGTCTCGCCATACTTCGCACTGGACTTTGCGGGCATTCTGAGCGTCAATAGAAAGAGATGCCAGTCGTAGTGTCTGGTATGTCCATACAAACGGATAAGCGAAAGGAGGATGAGTCTATGGAAGCAGGAACAACACTAGGCAGTGCGGTGGCAGCCGGAGCTGATCCCTTCACCGCCATGGCCGCCCAACTGACTCCCAAGCGCGCCGTCTCCTACATCCGCGTCTCTACTCGTGAGCAGGCTCAGCGCGGTGGGTCGGAGGAGGGCTTCTCCCTGCCGGCTCAGCGTGAGGCCAATAAGCGCAAAGCCCAGTCGATGGGTGCGCTGGTGGTTAAGGAGTTTGCCGACCGTGGTGAATCGGCTCGTAGTGCGAACCGGCCTGAGCTGCAGAAGATGCTGGCTTATCTTAAGGAAGATGGTGGGATTGACTATGTCATCGTCCACAAGCTCGACCGCCTGGCCCGGAACCGAGCCGATGATGTGGAGATTAACCGGGCGTTTGAGGAGGCCGGCGTCCGGCTCGTCTCCACCAGCGAGAACATCGACCAGACGCCTGGCGGCATGCTCTTGCATGGCATCATGAGCAGTATTGCTGAGTTCTACTCCCGGAACCTA
Source organism: Actinomyces sp. SKVG-SVH-4(1) (assembly GCF_048514265.1). Lineage (NCBI taxonomy): Bacteria > Bacillati > Actinomycetota > Actinomycetes > Actinomycetales > Actinomycetaceae > Actinomyces > Actinomyces sp. SKVG-SVH-4(1). The sequence goes on from NZ_JBGEVE010000013.1 coordinate 7,647, forward strand.
GCTAATGAGGTCATCAAGGGGATGGGAGAAAAGGCCAGGAACGGCGGGACGCTGGGCAAGGCACCGCTGGGGTATGTGAACGTACGTGTCAGGGATGAGAACGGGAGAGAGGTTCGGACGGTCGCCTTGGATGAGGAGCGCGCACCACTGGTGCGACTGGCTTTCACAGAGTATGCGACCGGTAACTGGACGGTGCGGCAGCTGGCGGAGCACCTCAACAACCGCGGCCTGACCATCCCGCCAACTGCCCGCAAACCGACCAACCCTGTCTCGGTCAGACTCTTACAGACGCTGCTGCGAAACCCCTACTACAAGGGCGTCGTCTCCTTCCAAGGCGTGGAGTACCCCGGGGCGCACGAGCCTCTCGTGGACGCCGCCACCTGGCAGACGGTGCAAGACATCCTGACCGCTCATACCAACGGCGAGCGGCAGCGTACGCACAATCATCACCTCAAGAGCACCATCGTCTGCGGCCTGTGTGGTGCCCGCCTGCTGGTGCAGCACGCCACCTCGCGCGCCAGCGGTACCTACCACTACTTCGTCTGCGCCCGCCGCCATCGGGTGCACGACTGCACCTTCAAGGCGGTGCTCATTGACGAGGTGGAAGCCCGCGTGGCCGAGCTCTACCAGCAGATACAGCTCAGTAGCGATGACCGCCGCGAGATCGAGCGCTACCTGTCCGCGGAGTTCGAACACATCCAGGCCAACCGCCAGCAAGACATCCAGCGCCTGACTACGCGGCAGCAACAGCTGGAAGACCAGCGCCATAAGCTGCTCGAAGCCCACTACGCCGGAGCCATTCCCCTGGATCTGCTCAAGAAGGAACAGGAGCAGCTGACCAGCGGCATCCTCGCGATCCAGCGCGAACTGGACGGCTACACGGCCGACGCCGCTCTGGTGGAGCAGCACCTCACCCAGGCGCTCGACCTCCTGGAGGACTGCTCACGGTTGTATGCGGTAGTGCCCGCTCATCTGAAGAAGCTGCTCAACCAGGTGTTCTTCGAGCGCATCCTCGTCAATCCAGCGGTGGACGAAGATGGCCGCCCCATCATCCCACCACCGGCCCTGCAGACGAGCCTGAAGGCGGGACGACGAAGGGGCGCTGGTGGGACTGAGACTGGCGAGAGGATGACCGCTGCGCAGGGTGACGAGAAGACAGCGGAGAGCCCGATCTCTTCTTGCGGTGAGGCGGCTGGCGGCCAGTCAGGCGGCTCGGCATCTCAGGGTGGCCACGATGAAGCGTAGCCAGACTCGATGCATACGGTGCACCGCAGCACCATCTCCATCATCGACCATGCCAGCCACACCAACGCCACCGGGGAGCTGGCCTCACCCTTCGACCAACTCGCCAGCCAGCAGCTACAGCGAGCGGCGATGGGCGCAGCACCCGGCCAGACGGCAGACTGCGACACACCCATAACAAGAACGCCCGTACACGATGTGGACGGGCGCCGTCGATGCAATTCAGGTGATGATTCGGCCCCTGCCCCTGTTACTCAGGCCAAGGGTTCGTATACGGAGCTTGTGGTGGACCCGGCCGGACTCGAACCGACGACCGACGCGGTGTAAACGCGTTGCTCTACCAACTGAGCTACAGGTCCAGGTGCAGTGGCTCCCGGGAGCACGTTGCCCGAGTTCCCAGTGCCTGCACACAAAACTGACGGCGCGAGCCGCCTCAGCCGGAGACTTTACCGTCTCCGCCGGACGTGCCACCAATCATCTCCGCCACGGAGAGCGGGGAATGTCACGCGGCCATCGGGGTCGTCTCAGCGCCCTCGGCTGGAGACTCTGATGCCACTCCAGTGCTGCCCCATGGAGGCTGCGGAGGTCGCATGCATGCCTGCCGTCTGGGCGGCCTCCTCCACCTCAGCGGCCGGGACGGCGCCGGTGGTGCGCGCCTTGGGCGTCAGCACCCAGATGAGCCCTGCGCCGTCGAGGTTGGCCTGAGCGTCCACGAGGAGATCGGTGAGGTCGTCGACGTCGCCGTCGTCGTCGCGCCACCACACGATGGCCGAGTCGGCCACGTCCTCATAGTCCTCGTCCACCAGAGTGGTTCCGGTCTCCGCCTCAACGGCTTGCCGCAAGGTCTCGTCGACGTCGTCGTCGTAGCCGAACTCCTGAATGATGAGACCGGAGGCGAAGCCGAAAGCTCCACCCGCTGTACTCGCCACGTCCTTACACCGTCCTTCTGGGCCCAGCCCGTCTATCGCTCGCCCGTTGCTGGGCGATGGGTACTAGCCCACCCCACCCGGCACCAGCCGCGCAAGTGAACACGCACGTCAGGTTACCTTGGACTTTCCTTTGAAGGCTGGTTCCAGCGCGGCCGCGAACTCGAGGCTCCTTCCCCTCTGCCCCAGGCACCGAAATCAACCCACCATCATGTGAGCCACACCATACGTGAGGTAGGACTTTCCTCCCGTTGGGTGCAGCGTTCGCGCCGTTGCAGGTCGTAGATTAGGGCCGTCATCCACAGTGGCCTGACTTCAGGCGCACGCCGACGCCGCCTTCGGCGCCACGGCACGCAATGAGGCTCGGGCCGACCGCACAGACGCGAGGAAAGAGGATTCCGTGAGCCCCACCAGTGACTCCACGCCGCTCATTGACGGCCTCCTGACAAAGGTGACCGACAACGACCCAGAGGAGACCAAGGAGTGGCACGAGTCCCTCGATGCCCTCATCGCGGACAAGGGCGCCAAGCGTGCGCGCTACATCCTGCTGAGCATGCTGGCCCAGGCCCGGCAGAAGAACGTCACGGTCCCCACCGAGACGACGACGCCGTACATCAACACCATCGACGTCGCCAACGAGCCCTACTTCCCCGGTGACGAGAGCGCCGAGCGCACCTACCGGCGCTGGCTGCGCTGGAACGCCGCCGTCATGGTCACCCGCGCCCAGCGCCCCGGGGTCGGGGTCGGCGGACACATCTCCTCCTACGCCTCGACCGCGACCCTCTACGAGGTCGGCTTCAACCACTTCTTCCGCGGCAAGGACCACCCCGGCGGCGGCGACCACGTCTTCTTCCAGGGCCACGCCTCACCAGGAAACTACGCCCGCGCCTTCATCGAGGGCCGTCTCACCGAGGCCGACCTGGACGGCTTCCGCCAGGAGGAGTCGCGCCCGGCCGGTGGCCGCGGCCTGCCCTCCTACCCCCACCCGCGCCGCATGGAGGACTTCTGGGAGTACCCCACCGTCTCCATGGGTCTTGGCCCGTCCGAGGCGATCTACCAGGCCTGGTTCGACAAGTACCTCCAGGGCGCCGGCATCAAGGACACCTCTCAGCAGCACACCTGGGCCTTCCTGGGTGACGGCGAGATGGACGAGCCCGAGTCGCGCGGCATGCTGCAGCTGGCCGCCAACCAGCAGCTGGACAACCTCACCTTCGTCATCAACTGCAACCTCCAGCGCCTCGACGGCCCGGTGCGCGGAAACGGCAAGATCATCCAGGAGCTCGAGGCCTTCTTCAAGGGCGCGGGCTGGAACGTCATCAAGGTGATCTGGGGCCGTGGCTGGGACCAGCTCCTCGCCGCGGACAAGGACCACGCCCTCGAGCACCTCATGATGGAGACCCTCGACGGCGACTACCAGACCTTCAAGGCCAACGACGGCGCCTACATCCGTGAGCACTTCTTCGGCCGCGACCCGCGCACCGCCGAGCTCGTCAAGGACTGGACCGACGACGAGATCTGGGCCCTGCAGCGCGGCGGCAACGACTACCGCAAGATGTACGCCGCCTACAAGGCGGCCATGGAGCACAAGGGCCAGCCCACCGTCATCCTGGCGCACACGGTCAAGGGCTACCTCCTGGGCGGCCACTTCGCCGGCCGTAACGCCACCCACCAGATGAAGAAGCTGACGCTGGACGACCTCAAGGCCCTGCGCGACCGGCTCCACATCCCGATCACCGACGAGCAGCTCGAGGCCAACCCGAAGATGCCGCCGTACTACCGGCCGGCCGCCGACGACCCCTCGCTGCTCTACATGCTGGACCGGCGCCGCCAGCTCGGTGGCTTCATCCCCGAGCGCCGCGATGCCGGTGTCGAGCTCGAGCTGCCCGGTGACAAGACCTACGACATCCTCAAGGGCGGCTCGGGCAAGCAGGAGGTCGCCTCCACGATGGCCTTCGTGCGTCTGCTCAAGGAGCTCATCAAGGACAAGGGCATCGGACGGCGCATCGTCCCGATCGTTCCGGACGAGTCGCGTACCTTCGGCCTGGAGTCACTCTTCCCCACCAAGAAGATCTTCAACACCCAGGGTCAGAACTACACGCCGGTCGACGCCGACATGATGCTGTCCTACCGGGAGTCCACCTCCGGTCAGCTCATGCACACGGGCATCAACGAGGCCGGTTCGGTCTCCCTGTTCCAGGTGGCCGGAACGAGCTACGCCACCCACGGCGAGCCCATGATCCCGGTCTACATCTTCTACTCGATGTTCGGCTTCCAGCGCACCGGCGACCAGTTCTGGGCCGCCGGCGACCAGCTGACCCGCGGCTTCATCATCGGGGCCACCGCCGGGCGCACTACCCTGACCGGTGAGGGCACCCAGCACATGGACGGCCACTCCCCCATGATCGCGGCCACCAATGACGCAGTCGTCAGCTACGACCCGGCCTACGCCTACGAGATCCGGCACATCGTGCGCGACGCCCTGGAGCGCTGGTACGGCCCGGACTCGGGTCGCAACCGCGACGTCATGTACTACCTGACCGTTTACAATGAGCCGATCCACCAGCCCGCTGAGCCCGACGGCGTCGACGTCGAGGGAATCCTGCGCGGTATTCACCGCATCAGCACGGCTCCTGACGGCGAGGGTCCCGAGGTCCAGCTCCTGGCCTCCGGCGTCGGGGTGCCCTGGATCGAGGAGGCTCGCCGCATCCTGGCCGAGGACTGGGGCGTGCGCGCCGCCACCTGGTCCGTCACCAGCTGGAACGAGCTGCGGCGCCAGGCCCTGGAGGTGGAGAAGGCCAACTTCCTGGCCCCCGACGGCGAGCGGCAGGTCCCCTACCTGACGCAGAAGCTCTCCGAGGCCACTGGCCCCTTCATCGCCACCAGCGACTACGACCACCTGGTCCCCGACCAGATCCGCGCCTGGGTGCCCGGCGACTACTACACGCTGGGCGCCGACGGCTTCGGATTCTCCGACACCCGGGCCGCCGCCAGGCGCCACTACCTCATTGACGCCCAGTCAGTGGTGGTGCGCGCCCTCCAGGCTCTGGTGGAGCAGGGGCGCCTCGACCGCTCCGTCCTGGCTCAGGCCGTTGCCCGCTATGACTTGACCAACGTCAACGCAGGCACCTCCGGCTCCCAGGGAGGGGAGTCCTGATCCGCCCCGTGCGGCTATAGTTGGACGCACTGACCAATTGTGGTGCCGGTGGAGCGCGGTCTTCCGTGTTCCACCGGCACCACCATGTCTGCCGAATGAGGTCCCCCCGTGTCCCGCTCCCAGCTCCTGCGCTCCACCGCCTTCATGGCCGCGTGCCTACTGACCCTGTCCGGTTGCTCAGTCGGTTGGACCGGCGCCAGGGGGACGTCCTCGGCCCCGCCGGACCAGGCTCAGGACGCCGCCCCAGAGGCCGCGGAGGAGCCGACTGGGAAGCTGGAGGACACCAGCCCCATGGATCCGCTGGAGTACGGCAACTGCACATCCTCCGACATCCAGGACTACGACGACGAGCTCACCGACAACGACGCGGAGGACACCCGTGCCCAGGCGGAGGCCCAGGTCACCAAGGTCATACCGGCCTCCGAGCAGGTCAGTGTCACCGCTAACGAGCTCTCCACCGATCAGGTGGTCAAGGTCTCGGCAGGCGCTCGAGACGTAACAATCACCGCACAAAGTCTCGTGGTCGTCATCGAGGGGGAGATCGAGTCACTGACCATCAACGGCTTCGACAACACGGTCTGGGTCGGCGCTTCCAATAAAGTCACGTTCGGCGCGAACGACGGTGACAGCCAGAATTATGTCTTCTGGCACTCCAGGCCTCCGCAGGCGAAGGTGGATCCGCAAGGCCTCAACGTCATCGGCAAGGACGTTCACGCCCCGGTCGTCCGCTCCTGCCGATCCTTCTCATGATGCCCTGCGGGATATAGAGCCGGAATCGGCCTTCCGAGGTCGGCGAGGCAGTGCGACAAGCCGCTGACCGCCCGCCGGCCTTCAGAAGGCCGATTCCCCTTACCCCTCCGAGTCAGGCGCCGTGGACACAACCGGCGGAGTTGACGGATCGGATCCTGAGTAGACGTTCAAGTCGCGGAAATGGGGGCGCAGAAGGTTCTCAGGGCTGAGAATCTCATCAAGAACAGACTCCTCGAGCAGCCCCATCTCCAGAACCACCTCTCGCACGCTGCGTCCTGAACGGGCGCACTCACGGCCCACCAGGTCGCCGTTGTGATGACCGATCACCGGGTTGAGGTAGGTAACGATTCCAATCGAGTCCAGCACATTGCGGCGACATACCTCCTCGTTGGCCTCGATCCCCACGACACAAAGCTCCCGCAGGGTCGACATCCCGCGGGTGAGCAGATTGATCGACTCGAAAATCGCCTGGGCGATCACCGGTTCCATGACGTTGAGCTGAAGCTGTCCCGCCTCAGCGGCGAAGGTCAGCGCCACATCATTACCCATGACCTTGAAGCAGACCTGGTTCACCACCTCGGGGATCACCGGATTGACCTTGGCCGGCATGATGGAGGATCCGGCCTGGCGCTCAGGCAACCTGATCTCCCCCAGCCCCGCACGAGGTCCGGAGGACAGCAGGCGCAGGTCGTTGCAGATCTTGGACAGCTTCACCGCCAGACGCTTGATAGCCGCATGCATCGAGACGTAGGCACCTGTGTCACTCGTGGCTTCCAGCAGGTCATGCGCTCCTCGAATGTCCAGACCGGTGATCTCCCGCAGACGCCCGACAACAGTGCTCTGATAGTCCGGAGGCGTGTTGAGCCCCGTGCCGATCGCCGTGGCCCCGAGGTTCACCTCCAGAAGCAGGGCGGCATTGTTGTGAAGCCGGCTAACCTCCTCCTCCAGCAGAACGGCGAAGGCCTCGAACTCCTGCCCCAGGCTCATCGGAACAGCATCCTGAAGCTGAGTGCGCCCCATCTTCAGAACATGGACGAGCTCGGTTCCCTTGGCTCGCATCGCCGCGATGAGTCGCTCGAGCTCCTCGATGAGCGAACCAACGAGGGCGAACAGTCCCAAACGGAATCCGGTCGGGTAGGCGTCGTTCGTCGACTGGGACTTGTTGACATGATCGTTGGGATTGATGATGTCATAACGGCCCTTGGCATATCCCAGGTACTCCAGCGCGAGGTTGGCGATCACCTCGTTGGTATTCATGTTGACGCTGGTCCCAGCACCACCCTGGAACTGGTCGACCGGGAACTGATCGAGGCAACGCTCAGCAACCAGCACCTGGTCACACGCCCACACAATCGCACCAGCGACCTCCGGGTCAAGAGCCCCAAGATCACTGTTCGCTAACGCTGATGCCTTCTTCACCTGCACCATGCCGCGAACAAAGGCCTCTTCGTCGCCAACCACTGATCCAGAGATCTGGAAGTTCTCCATCGCACGTAGCGTGTGGATTCCCCAATAGGCTTCTAATGGAACTTCCCGTGCACCAAGAAGATCTTCCTCTGTGCGGGTTGCCTTCGTCATCCTGAGCCTCCGAGTTGTCTAGCTAGGCACCTGCTTGCGCACATCCATGCTGACATACGACGCGCACGTTCAGGTCATTGCAGATTCACATACCATGGCTTCCACAATGGTTACGCTATTGTAACCTGCCTAATCCACTCCGCCTCGACGACACACCACCCTCAGTTATCCCCGTATTTTCAAGACAAACTCGTGTCGGATCACACGCCGCGCCAATCGAGAACCTACTGTCCTCAGGATATTCCAGTCGGTAGCATCCACAGCATGGATGAGTTGAGCGCTCCGGGAGTGTCTGCACTGCGACAGGCGCAGGACACAATTATTGAACACTCACTGGACCGCATCAGTTCGGCCCACGATTTCTACCGAACCCTGCCGGAAGGATCGCGCGACCAGATCGCGGCGGTGGCCCGCCTGGGCGTCACCATGTTCGTCGACTCGGCGGAGAACCCCTCGACACCGCTGACCCCCTCGCAGATCTTCTCTGTGGCGCCTGCGGCCCTGACCGGCGTCATCACGCTGGAGCAGACCCTGGCTCTGGTGCGCACGGTCCTCGACGTTGTTGTTGACGAGGCGCCTCGTGCCGTACCCGAGGAGGACCATGACACCGTCCGCATCCTCGTCCTGACCTTCGGACGTGACGTCGGCTTCGCCGCGGCCGAGGTGTACGCCCGGGCAGCTGAGGCCCGCGGCGCCTGGGACGCACGGTTGGAGTCCGTAGCGGTCGACGCGATGCTTCATGACGCCCCCGAGGACGCCGCGACCCGGGCCGGAACCGCCGGCTGGAACGGGACCGGGCCGGTGGCGGCCATCGCCGCCAAGACCACTCTGGATGCGCTCGGCGTCTCCAGGCTGCGCCACGAGTGCCGCAACCTGGCCAGCGACTGTCTGGTATCCGTACGCGGCGACTCCGTCCTCATCGTCCTGGGCGACAGCCAGGCGGCTCACCCTGGGACATCCAAGCACTCCGGCCGGGAGGCCACCCCTGAGCAGCTGGTGGACCAGGCGGCCATGCAGGTGGCCGGCGGCCTGGGCGGGTCAGCCGTCGTCGGCCCGGTGGTTCCAGGGATCTCGCACGCGGGTCGTTCGCTGCGCTCGGCCCTGGCCGGGCTGCGCGCGCTGCCCGGCTGGGCCGAGGCTCCCAACCCGGTCCACGCCGACGATCTCCTTCCCGAGCGCCTTCTGGCCGGCGATGAGCTCGCCTGCGAGCAGATCCTCAACCTGGTGCACGCCCCCCTGCATGAGATGGGCGACCCCTTCGAGAGCACGGTGGCCACCTATCTGGCCCTGGGCGGCAGCCTGGAGGCCACTGCTCGGAACCTGTTCGTGCACGCCAACACGGTGCGCTACCGCCTGGGCCGGGTCAGCGAGCAGGTCGGCTGGGACGCGACGAACGCCCGTGACGGCCTCATGCTGCACATGGCAATCATCGTGGGCCGACTCGCTGTCAGCCGAGAGGCCTGACGCGCCGCGCCCTAATACGCACCCTCGTCCACTCCTTCACGACCGGACCCGTCCGTCACCCTCGGACAGGTCCGGTCGTGGCGCTATGACCGTGCCCCTGCCGCAAGCCGGCCCCTGTGGCGCATCGATGCAGGAGCACCCCTTCTCATCTGGGACAATGGTCTGACCTGCGGCGCAGCCGCCGGCGAAGCACAACCATCATCGAGTCACTGCGCCGTCACGGAACCTGGATGCTCCGTCACGGCGCCCGAAGGAGCCACCATGGCTGAGCAGAGCAAGGACGACGTCCTGTCCGTCATCACCCAGATCGTCAGTGAGGAGTCCGGCGTCGCCGCCAAGGACATCACCCGCGAGACCGCCTTCGCCCAGGACCTCGACGTCGACTCACTGGGTCTGCTGACCATCGCCACACAGGTCGAGGAGCGTTTCGGCGTAGCCCTGGACGACTCCCTCATCCCGACCCTGCCCACTGTTGGAGCGCTGGTCGACCTGGTGACCTCCAAGAAGGCCTGACGACACACATGAGCCCGGAAGCCGAGTGCCGCCCTGACGACGTCGTCGTCACCGGACTGGGGACCATCAATCCTCTGGGCGCAGACGTCGAGTCCACCTGGAGCGCCCTGAACGAGGGCACCTGCGCGGTTCGCACCCTCGAGCACGAGTGGGTCGAGAGCCATGACCTGCCCGTGCGGATCGGCGCCCCCCTGGCGGTCGATCCTGCCGAATCACTCCCGCCGCGCCAACTGCGCCGTCTCGACCGCGCCAGTCAGTGCGCGCTGCTGGCCGCCCGCCAGGCCTGGGAGCAGGCAGGGGCCCCGCAGGTCGCCTCACAGCGTCTAGCGGTGTCCGTCTCCCCGGGTATGGGGCCGGTCCTGTCGGTCATGGAGGCCTGGGACACCCTGAGGGACAAGGGGCCCCGGCGGGTTCTGCCGACGGCGGTCCCGGCGCTCATGCCCAACGCCCCGGCGGCGGCCGTCGGGATCGAACTGGGGGCCCGCGGCGGCATCCATGCTCCTGTCTCAGCCTGCGCGTCGGGAGCCGAGGCCATCGCCTACGGTGCGGATCTCATTGCTCTGGGGCGGGCTGACGTCGTGGTGGCCGGGGGGACGGATGCGGCCCTCCACCCGATGACCGTGGCCGCCTTCGCTGCAATGCGGGCCCTGTCGACACGCAACGCCGACCCGCAGACCGCCTCCCGCCCCTTCGCCCCGGACCGCGACGGCTTCGTCCTGGGCGAGGGCGCCGGGCTCCTCGTCCTGGAGCGCGCCGCGCATGCCAAGGCCCGAGGAGCCCGGATCCTGGCCGTGATGGCAGGCTCCGGGGTCACCGCCGACGCCTACGACGTCGCACGTCCGGAGCCATCTGGCGCGGAGCAGGAGCGAGCCCTGCGGCTAGCCGTGGAGCGCGCGGGCCTTGACGCCGCCGCCGTTGGGCACGTCAATGCTCACGCCACCTCGACGCCGGCCGGCGACGTCGTCGAGGCCGGTGTCCTGGCCAGGACGGTTCCGAACGCGGCGGTCAGCGCCACGAAGTCCGCCACCGGTCACCTCCTGGGTGGGGCCGGGGGTCTGGAGGCGGTGCTGACCGTCATGGCCCTGCAGGAGCGCTGGGCCCCGCCCACGCTGCTGCCGGCCGGAGTGGATCCAGAGCTGGCCCAGCTCGGGCTGGACGTTGTTGGGCCGCAGGGCCGGGACCTGCCCCAGCTGACGGCGGCGGCCAGCACCTCCTTCGGCTTCGGCGGGCATAACGTCGCCCTGGTCTTCACCCGCCAGTAGCCATGCTCGGGCCGGAGGCCCCGTGCGCCCCCGCCTGTGACCCACGGCGCTGGACCCGGCCGGTGCAGTCAGGCACAATAAGCCGTGCATGCCGCGTACGTCATGACATGAGCCCGGTTGTGGGTCGAGACCGTTGGGGAAGGCGAATCTCGAAACCAACCAGGAGGCGATACTCATGATCGGTGCCTACACCCGCGGTGTACTTTTCGTGCATTCAGCACCTCGGGCGCTCTGCCCCCACATCGAGTGGGCAGCGGCCGAGGTGCTCGGTTCGCGTGTCCACCTGGACTGGACCGAGCAGCCTGCGGCCCAGGGCATGATGCGGGCCGAGACCAGCTGGGTGGGGCCCGCTGGAACAGGAGCCAGCCTTGCCTCCGCCCTGCGCGGCTGGGCGAACCTGCGCTATGAGGTGACCGAGGAGGCGAGTGTCGGCACCGACGGCGGCCGCTGGTCCCACACCCCGGACCTGGGCATCTTCCACGCACAGACGGATGTTCACGGCAACGTCGTCGTGCCCGAGGACCGGATCCGTGCCGCGCTCGTCTACGCGGCTGATCCTGACAGGATGCGCCGCGAGCTCGACCTGGCTCTGGGACAGGCCTGGGACGACGAGCTCGAGCCCTTCCGCTACGCCGGAGCCGGCGCGCCCGTGCGTTGGCTGCACCGCGTCGGCTAGGAACGCCGAGCACAGGACGCCTCATCGCCTGCTGAAAACCGGGTGGGGCAACAGGTCTCGCAACCTGTTGCCCCACCCGGTTTGCGTCCTGGGGACGTTACAGTCCCTGCGCTCGCAGCTCCTTCATCGCCTTGGCCCGGTTCTTGCGGTCGAGGCGGTCGAGGTAGAGGTGGCCCTCCAGGTGGTCGCACTCGTGCTGGATACAACGGGCCATGAGCTCCTCCCCCTCGACGACGACCTCCTTGCCGTCCAGGTCCACTCCCTCAGCACGGGCGTACCAGGCCCGCTCCGTGGGGAACCACAGGCCAGGCACTGACAGGCAGCCCTCGTCCCCGTCCTGGTACTCGTCCTTGGAGACCTCGACGATCTTGGGGTTGAGGATGTAGCCGATCTCGCCGTCGATGTTCCAGGAGAAGGCGCGCAGACCGATCCCGATCTGATTGGCGGCCAGGCCGGCCCGGCCGTCCTCATCGACCGTCTCGAGCAGGTCCTCAACCAGGGCCTTGACGGAGTCGTCGATGTCAGTGATCCAGTCGCACTCGGTGCGCAGGATCGGGTCGCCGATGATGCGGATGTCGCGGTATGCCATGGCGGCATCCTCCCATGACCGCAGCGACGCGGTCATGTTCGACCCATCTCGTGATCTGCTGCTCGCACACCGCACCGGCATCATCGAGAACAGGCCACCTGGCCCCAGGGCCGAGTATGTGAAAAAGGAAGAGTCCCCGGCCTGATCGACCGAGGACTCCCCTGGTGGCTCCTGCGGCTGGACTCGAACCAGCAACCGTCCGATTAACAGTCGGATGCTCTGCCATTGAGCTACGCAGGAATGCGTTTGACGCGCAGTGAACTTTAGCAACATCCCGCGGCGACGTCGAATCCGGTGAAGCACAGGAAACGCTGATATTCCAAGGACATCCTACCGTGTGGGCAGGCCCACACCCTCACGGACGCGGTTTTCCAGCTCTCGAAGCGTGCGGCGATCCTCCGCCTCGTCGACCTGTGAGATCAGTGGCCGGGTGACGGAGTAGAGCTCGCCATCACTGCGCCGACGCACGCTGGCTGTGGCCGTGGCGCCGCTGGGGAGTGTTGCCACGGCGCTGTGGATGATGGCGGCCTCGACCCGTTGGCGCAGGGCCTTGGCGAAGGGGGCCACGTCCGCTGAGACGTAGGCATCGCCGTTGCGGACTCCGGCCGGGACCTTCAAGGCAAGGTCCTCGCGGTCCTGCTGCGTCCACGTCAGGGTGAAGACGCGGTCCTGGCCGTCCCAGCTCCCCTGCTCCACCTCGTCCCAGGGGTGGGTCTCGGGCCTGCTGCGCCCGTTGAAGACCACCAGGGAGCTTGCCGTGGCCACCGCCCATGTCGAGCCCTCCGCGTCCAGGGGAACGGCCCCCAGGGCGGGCTCGCGCAGCTGTTCGCGCATCTCCAGCGGAAGCGTGGCGGTGGAGCGGGTGGATGTGCCTTGACGACGGCGCAGGATCGGCATGACCGCCAGGCTACCTGCACCTGCTCGCCGACGTGGGCCACCGCCTGGTCTCAGGTCCCCTGCCTGATCTGCATGCGGCGCTGCTCGAGGGCGGCGATCTGGGAGAACAGCTCGCGGTAGCCCTCCTCCTGCGGCGACATCCGCCGGTGGCGTGAGCGCATCTCAACGAGCCTGCGGTTGATGCCCATGACGGCCAGGGAGTCGAGCACGCCCTTGGCGTAGCGCTCCAGACCGGAGGCGTCCACCTCGGTGCCCCGTCCCCGGATCGTGGGCAGGGGCAGGGGTGCCACGGCGAGCTCGGTGATGGCGGCCTCGACCAGGCCGATGGCGCCGTCGCGCACCTGCTGGAGCCAACGCAGCGTGGCCCGGCGCTGCGCCTCCTGCTCCCCCATGCCGGCGGCCACCGCCTGCTGGACCAGCCCCGGCACCTCCCCAGTGCCTCCGGCGGCGGCGACGGCCTCGTAGACGGCCCGGTGGGTGAGCTGGCCGAAGGAGTCGGCCCCCAACTCGTCTGCGCCGGCCTGGTGGGCCGCCACCGGGAACTGGATGATGACGGCCAGGGCCTCACGCTCGAGCTGCTCAACAGGGTCGGTCACCGGCGGCAGCCCCCGCACGGGGGCGGCGGCATCGGGACCGGCAGTCTCATCGGCGGGCCACTGGCCGCCCCGCGCCGTGCTGGGCTGGGCCCCTCGCCTGCTTGCGGCCTGGACTGCGGCGTGGACCTCGGCATCGGGCAGGCCCAGCCATCCGGCCAGGCGCCGGGTGTACTCGCGCTTGAGCGCCCGGTCCCGGATCCCGGCCACCACCGGCGCCGCCGAGCGCAGCCCCCGGACGCGGCCTTCGGAGGTGTCCAGGTCCAGGTGGGACAGGGAGGTGCGGATGACGAACTCGAACAGCGGCACCCGTCGGGACAGCAGGCGCGGGATGCCCGAATCCCCCTCCTTCATGCGCAGGTCGCAGGGGTCCAGGCCGCCGGGGTCGACGGCCACGAAGGTCTGGGTGGCGAAGCGCTGGTCCTCGGCGTATGCACGCAGCGCGGCCTTCTGACCGGCCGCGTCACCATCGAAGGTGAAGATGACCTCACCGCCACGGGCCTCTCGCCCCTGACCGGTGACCACCCCCGCTGCCGGGTCGTCCACATCCCCTAGCAGGCGGCGCACGACCCGCACGTGGTCCGCACCGAAGGCGGTCCCGCACGTGGCCACGGCCGTGGTCACCCCGGACAGGTGGGCTGCCATGACGTCGGTGTAGCCCTCGACGACGACGATGCGGTGGGAGCGGGCGACCTCCCGCTTGGCCAGGTCCAGCCCGTAGAGGACCTGGCTCTTGTGGAAGACGGGGGTCTCGGGGGTGTTGAGGTACTTGGGGCCCTGGTCCTCCTCCAAGAGCTTGCGCGCCCCGAAGCCGACGGTGGCTCCGGTGACGTCCCGGATGGGCCAAATGAGGCGGCCGCGGAAGCGGTCGTAGACGCGGCGCCCGTCCTGCCCGCCCCGGCTGCACAGGCCGGAGTCAACCAGCTCGGCCTCGGTGTAGCCGGAGCTGCGCAGGTAGCGGGCGAGGTTGTCCCATCCGGCGGGCGCGTACCCGACGCCGAAGTGCGCGGCGGCATGGCGGTCGAAGCCCCGGGACGTGAGGAAGTCCCGCCCTGGCTGTGCCTCCGGGGTGGCGAGCTGCTCGCGGAACCAGGCCTCGGCCAGGCGGTTGGCGTCCATAAGGCGCTGCCGTGTGCCCGGCTCGACCCCGCGCCGCACCGCGCCGCCCTCCTCGTAGCGCAGCTGGACCCCGGTGCGGTCAGCGAGGTACTCGACGGCCTCGGCGAATCCGAGGTGGTGGATCTTCTCGATGAAGGTGATGACGTCACCGCCCTCACCGCAGCCGAAGCAGTGCCAGTAACCGAGCTGGGGGCGGACGTGGAAGGAGGGGGTGCGTTCGTCGTGAAAGGGGCACAGCCCCTTGAGCGAGCCGACGCCGGCGCTCTTGAGGGTCACGTGCTCACCGACGACGTCCTCAAGCCTGGCGCGCTCGCGCACCGCCTCGATGTCCTCACGCCTAATCAGTCCCGCCACAGGGCCATCGTAGGCGAGGGCACCGACATCCTGCGCCAGGGCTTGAAGGGGCTCCCCGGCCAGAACAGCTAGACCTCGGAGAACATGCCGCACAGCCGGGCGTGCCAGGCCCGCGCGGAGGTGTCCGTCAGGGAGGCGATCTGGTCGACCACCACCCGCAGGCGCGCATCATCGTTCTCGGCCCGGTGCCAGACATCGAGCAGAACCGGGTCGATTCCCTTCCCGCCGCCGGTCATGAGGACGTCGGCGAGGTCGAAGATGAGGGTTCGCTGACGCAGGTAGACCGGCTCGTGCTCCCTCGGCTCCATGACGTAGCGCACGGCGATGCCCTTGAGCAGGAGGATCTCCGCGGCCGTCTCCTCGGGGATGACGAGCTCGGCCTCGTAACGGGTCAGGGGCCCATTGCCATAGGTCTGGCGGGTGGCGGAGGCGACCGCGGAGACGAAGCGTCCGATGATCTCACTGGTGAGATTCTTCAGGTGCGCGGCGTCGGCCACCGAGCCGTTGTAGGAGCGGATCCAGTAGGGCCGGCCGGCCAGCCTGTCGAAAGCCGCCCCGAGGGCGTCGGCGCTCAGGTCGGTGCCGTACCAGGCCCGCGTGGCCTCGAGCAGCTCATCGACCTCCTTGGGGTCGGTCAGGCAGGCCGGATCCAGGCGCCCCAGGGCGATCGCGTCCTCGACATCGTGGACGGAGTAGCCGACGTCGTCGGACAGGTCCATGATCTGCGCCTCGATGCAGCGCCTGTCCTCCGGGGCCCCCTGACGCATCCAGGCGAAGATCTCGGCGTCGTCGTCGTAGGCGGAGTACTTGCGCGCACTGCGCCCGCTCGGTCCACCCGGCCCCCTCCCCTTGAGCCACGGATACTTCGCGACGGCGTCGAGGCTGGCCCGCGTCAGGTTGACGCCCACCGGCCGCCCGGCCGCGTCAAGAGTCTTGGGCTCCAGCCGGGTGAGGATCCGGAAGGTCTGGGCATTGCCCTCGAAGCCCCCGATCTGGCGGGCCACGACGTCGAGCGCCTTCTCACCGTTGTGCCCGTAGGGAGGATGACCCAGGTCATGGGACAGGCAGGCGGTGTCGACGACGTCGGGGTCGCATCCCAGCGCCTGTCCCAGGGCGCGCCCCACCTGCGCCACTTCCAGGGAGTGGGTGAGCCGGGTACGCACGAAGTCGTCAGCAGCGGGCCCCAGCACCTGGGTCTTGGCCCCCAGGCGCCGCAGCGCCGAGGAGTGCAGGACCCGGGCCCGGTCGCGTTCGAAAGGGGTGCGCTGGGGATTCTTCGCCTGCTCGTGAACGAAGCGCTCCACGTCATGCACCCGGTACCCGGACAGGTCAAGGGCGTCTCGTCCGTCGATACGCACAGGTTCGGATCCAGATTTCTGCGCTGACATAGTCACAAGGTAGCGCAGAAGCGGGTTACCATGGTCGTCACCATTCCGACACCTCCGACACCATCCCAGGGGAGCACCGGTACCCGATCCCTCCAGCTTGTGGTCACCACGCACCCTCCTCACATCGATGAATCACTTCTTGGACGTCAAGTCCCCGGGCGCACACCCGGTGGAAGGGAGACACCTGCCGTGACCACCACCACAACCCTCGTTCACCGACCCTACGACGGTCCGGAAGAGTGGTGGCGCCACGCACTGGTCTACGAGATCCCCTCACCTGCCCTGGGAGCAGCCGAGCTGGACCACACCGATCCCATCATCAAGCACGCCCGCTACCTGGGCATGGACGCGGTACTCATCCGTCCGAGCCTGCTCGACATCGACACCGAGATGGACTCGATCCGCCGCTTCATCGACGAGGCCGGGGAGCAGGGGCTGCGCACCATCGTGCGCATCTCCGGTGCGCTGGGTCCGATCACGGGACCCTACGCCACGCAGACCACCGGCTTCGTCACCGGCCTCGAAGGCGCCGCTGACGACCTGCTGCGCCGTTCGGAGGCCTACCTGCAGGCCGGTGCGGCCGGCATCGACCTGGGCACGATCGTGCCTCCCCAACTCACCAGCGGAATCCGGCTGGATCGACTCAGCACCTACTGCGCCATGCTGCACGGCCAGCTGGCCGAGTACGTCGACGAGGGCATCATCGGTGCCGACGTGACCGCCGACTACCCGGAGTCACTGCGTCATCACCTCCAGGACGACTGGGTGCACCACTTACGCGACGACTGTCTGACACTGACACGGTGGAACGCCGGGTCGCTCACGTCCCACCTGACCCGGTCGCTGGACGAGCACGACCGCTTCGGGGCACCCCCCACCTGGCGATTCCTGCCTCCCCACATTCTCTCCGAGCACCTGGATCCGGGCGACGGGCAGCGCTGGTACTCCGTCAACCGCGATGAACGGCTGCGTCGAGGGCTCGCCCTGCAGGCCATGATGCTGGCCCTGCCCGGCTCGCTCTACCTACGTCAGGGCGATGAGATCGCCCTGTCCGACTCCGACAAGCCAACCGCTCCCCTGGAGCTGGCCGACATGGTGGCTGAGCACACGCAGGTGCAGTCCTCTCAGTTCGGCTCTCCGACTGCGACCGTGCGCCACGCGGCCCACGTGCGGCACGAGTACAACCTGGCCTGCGCTCCTCTGGCCTTCGTCACCGGGCTGGAGTGGTGCCCGCCCCAGACCCTCTCCTTCCTGGTGCGTGGCGTCCTGGTCGTCGTCAACACCTCCGACTCCCCCGTCACCTTGCCGGCCGAGGCCAAGGTTCTCCTATCCTCCCAGCCCCTGCGCCAGGAGGAGGGGCGTCTACTCGTGCCCCCGGCGACGACAACGTGGCTGGAGGCCACAACCGTTGCCTAGGGCACACGGATGCAAGTTTCATTGGTCTCTTGCATTCTTTACATAAGCCGATTAAATTATGGTGCCAGGCGAGGAACTCCTCGCTGCGGATCTGATTCGAAGGAGAATCCCTGTGGCACCCACCCGCCGATCCTTCCTGACGATGGCCGCTCTGGCCTCCACCGTGCCAACGTTGGCCGCCTGCTCCGGCTCGCGCAATACTGCGGGTACGGCGGCCTCGGGCGGCGCTGCCTCACAGGCATCTGACGCCTCGGCAGGCGGCTCCGATGCCGATCTGGTCATCTGGGCGGATCAGAAGAAGGCGGACTCCCTCAAGGAGATCGCCAAGACCTGGGGCAAGCAGCAGGGCATCTCGGTGGCGGTCCAGACCGTCGCCAATGACTTGCAGCCCAACTTCATCACCGCCAACCAGGCCGGCAACGGCCCTGACATCGTCCTCGGCGCACACGACTGGATCGGCAACCTGGTGCAGAACAGCGCGATCCGGCCGGTCGTTCTGAGCCCCGAGGCCGAATCCAACTACTCCGACATCGCGCTCAAGGCGGTCACCTACGACGGCCAGATCTACGCAACGCCCTACGCCGTCGAGTGCCTGGGCCTGTTCGTCAACAAGGCACTGACCTCAGTGACCCAGCCGGCCAGCATCGAGGAGATGATCGAGGCCGGCAAGGCGGCCTGAACCGAGCTCGTCCTGTCGCAGGTCGTCGACGAGAAGGGCGACGCCTACAACATGGAGCCGATCTACACCGCCGCCGGCGGCTACATGTTCGGCAAGAACCCTGACGGCTCCTACGATCCCAATGACCTCGGTATCGGCAAGGAGGGATCCATCAAGGCCGCGGAGAAGATCCGCCAGCTCGGCCAGCAGGGAGTCCTCAGGAAGTCGGTCACGGCCGCCAACCACATTTCCTTGTTCACCGATGGTAAGGCTCCCTACCTCATCTCGGGGCCATGGGCCCTGGCGGACATCAAGAAGGCCGGTATCGACTACCAGCTCGCTCGGATTCCGGGCTTCAAAGACATCAAGAACAGTCAGGCGAGCCCCTTCGTCGGAGTCAACTGCTTCTATGTCGCCTCCAACGGGAAGAACAAGGCCTTCGCCGAGACCTTCGTGGCCGACGCGGCCAAGGACATGACCTTCGCGGAATCGATGTTCCCCACCAACGAGCTGCCCCCGGCCCAGAAGGACCTCGCGGACAAGCTCAAGGCGGAGCACCCCGACATGGTCACCTTCGCGGAGCTCTCCGCCAAGGCCGACCCCATGCCCGCGATCCCCGCCATGTCCTCAGTGTGGGAACCCCTTGGACGCGCTCAGGCCAACATCGTCGGTGGGGCCGATCCCGCCAGCACCATGACCGGGGTCGGCCAGACCATCAAGGCGTCGATCAAGGGCTCGTAAACCGCCTCGACGCCGAAGAGCGGAACGCTTCTCCACGCACCCGGATATTCCTCATACTGCTTTCCCACTTCTGGAAAGGACCCGCAGATAATGACGTCCGCATCCACCACCCCGAGGGAGAAGACCACGACCATCAGAGGTCTCGTCGGTCGCATCATCGTGCTGTCCCTCACGCTGGTCGCAGCGATCTACCTCGTCCCACTTCTTATCGCCTATCGGATGTGGTTGTGGCTGGGAATCGTCGTCCTGACCACGGGGGCCATGTTCCTGCTGTACTCGACCAAGAGATTCGTGCCCGCCAAGTACCTCTTCCCCGGCACGTTCTTCCTCACCGTCTTCCTCATCGTCCCCATCGTGCTGACCATTCAAACCTCCTTCACCAACTTCGGGGACGGGTATCGCGGGACTAAGGAGGAGGCCATCGCCTCCATCACCAACAACTCCATGGTCCGCACCGAGGACTCTCCCACCTATGGTCTGTCAGTCGCAACCGACGGCGACGTCACCAAGGGCCCCTTCTCACTGTTCCTCGTCAATCCGCAGACCAAGGAGGTGCTGCGGGGAAGTGACGGGAAGAAGCTAGAGAAGGTCGACGCCAGCACCGTCACCGTCGACAACGGCGTGGTGACCAAGGCGGAGGGATACACGATCCTGTCCCCCAGGCAGATCAACACTGCCTACGAGGACATCAGCGCCATGTCGGTTCCCTTCACGGACAAGACCACGGTCAAGGTTCAGGGCATCCGGACCGCTTTCGAGGGAACCAAGCGGATGGTCTACAACAAGTCCTCCGACACCATTACCAACACCGCCACCGGGGACGTCTACTCGGTCAAGAAGGTGGGGCTGTCCGAGCACTTCGTCAACGCCGAGGGAGAGAGGCTGGCCCAGTCCTGGAAGCAGAACGTGGGTCTGGCCAACTACTCGCGGCTCTTCACTGAGGGCAACCTGGCCTCCCAGTTCCTCAAGGCCTTCGCATGGACCATCATCTTCGCCCTGGGCTCGGTGCTGCTCACCTTCGGCCTCGGTTTCTTCCTGGCGCTCACCCTCAATGATGATCGCATCAAGGGTAAGAAGCTCTACCGCTCCTTCCTCCTGCTGCCCTACGCCGTACCCGGCTTCATCTCGCTGCTCGTGTGGTCGAACTTCTACAACCAGGACTTCGGCCTCATCAACCGGATGATGCACCTCAGTATCCCGTGGCTGTCTGACCCGACCATGGCCAAGATCGCCGTCCTGCTCACCAACACGTGGATGGGCTTCCCCTACATGTTCATCGTGTGCACCGGCGCTCTGCAGTCCATCTCCGGCGATGTCAAGGAGGCGGCCAAGATGGACGGCGCCAGTGGTATGCAGGCCACATGGCGCATCGTCACCCCACTGCTCCTGGTCGCCGTCGCCCCTCTGCTGGTGAGCACCTTCGCCTTCAACTTCAACAACTTCAATGCCATCCAACTGCTGACCGAGGGTGGGCCCTTCCCGGCCGGGGAGTACACGCGCGGCGGAACCGACATCCTCATCTCCATGGTCTACCGCATCGCCTTCGGCCGTGCCGGCTCGGACTTCGGATTCGCCTCGGCCGTCTCCGTGGTCCTGTTCGCCGTCACCGGCGTCCTGGCCGCATTGCAGTTCCGAGCCACCAAGAAGCTCGAAGACGTCAACTGACCAGCCGACCTCGGAAAGAACATCATCATGAGCACCTCATCGCAGTCCGTGCCCCAGTCCGCATCCAAGGGTTCCGAGGAGAGCACCGTCGTCGAGAATCACATGTCGTTCTCACGCTGGTTCCGGGAGATCGGCTGGAGACACGTCGTCGGCGTCATTGCCCTGGTCTTCGCAGCCTTCCCCGTCCTCTACGTCATCTCCGCCTCTCTCAACCCCCTGGGCACGGTGGCATCCACCGGCTTGATCCCCACCAAGGTGAGCCTGGTCAACTACCAGAACCTGCTGTCCGGCGCACGAGGCCCATTCCTGCGCTGGTACCTCAACACGATCATCATCTGCACAGTGGTGGCCACCGCTCAGGTCTTCCTGTCCCTGCTGGGGGCCTATGCCTTCTCCCGGTTCCGGTTCACCGGGCGCCGCGGCGGCCTGCTCGCCCTGCTCCTGATTATGATGTTCCCCGCGATCCTGTCCATGATCGCCATCTACACGATGATCTCCGACATCGGCCAGGTCGTCCCCTTCCTCGGCCTCAACACCCTGGCCGGCTACAGCCTGGCGCTCATGGGCGGAGCACTGGGGCAGGTGTGGCTCATCAAGGGAACCTTCGACACGATTCCCCGCGAGCTCGATGAAGCCGCCATCATCGACGGCTGCACGCACTGGCAGGTCTTCCGCATCATCCTTCTGCCCACGCTCAAGCCGATCATCGCCACCACCTTCCTGCTGGCCTTCGTGGGTGTCATCAGCGAGTTCCTCCTGGGCTCGATCATTCTGACCGACAACTCCCAGAAGACGCTCGCAGTGGGGCTCTACGGCATGCTCGTCGGCGACCGCTCCAACAACCTGGGCATCTTCGCTGCCGGAGCGGTCCTCACCATGGCCCCGGTGATCGCCCTGTTCCAGTACTTGCAGCGCTACATCGTCGGCGGATCGATCTCGGGCGCGGTCAAGGGCTGATCAGGGCCAGGCGCCTTGACGCATCCTTCCCCCCGCCCCATCGGCCGGGAAGCAGGGCCGACAGCGCCACCTCACCGTCCCGGATTCCAACAAACGGTACATGACCTGCGATGATGGTCAGTGGAGGGACGCGACGATCCGCTGTCGGTTCAGGCGAGTCAGCCCCTCCATCCTGACCGTTCTTCGTAGGATTCACTCATGCCACAGAGACTCACTCTCACTGACATCGCCGACCAGGCGGGCGTCTCCACCGCAACTGTCTCCCGTGTGCTCAATGGAAAGTCCAACGTGGCTGACTCGACCCGTCGGCAGGTACTCGCTGCGCTCGACATCCTGGGCTATGAGCGGCCCGAGTCGGTGCACCAGACCTCCCGCGGTCTCATGGGGCTGATCGTGCCCGAGCTGAGCAACCCGATCTTTCCGCTGTTCGCCCAGCAGATCGAGCAGCTCCTGGCACCCTCCGGGCACACTCCCCTGCTGTGCACCCAGACCCCCGGCGGTATCAGCGAGGACGAGTACATCGAGATGCTCGTGGACCGCGGTGTCGCCGGCATCATCTTCGTCTCCGGACGCCACGCGGACACCACCGGTGACGTCACCCGCTACCAGCGCCTGCGTGAGCGCGGCGTACCACTGGTGACGATCAACGGCAACGCGCCGACCATCAAGGCACCGGGCTTCGCCACCGATGACCGCAGGGCGACCCGCATCGCGGTGGATCACCTCATCGCCCTGGGCCACCAACGCATTGGCCTGGCCATGGGGCCAATGCGCATGGTGCCGGCTCAGCGCAAGCGCTCCGGCTACGAGGACGCCATGAGCGAGGGCCTTCCCGAGGAGCCACTGCGGATCATGGAGACGCTCTACACCTACGAGGGCGGGGTCGGCGCAGCATTGCACCTGCTGGAGCAGGGCTGCACCGGCATCGTCTGCTCCTCGGACGTCATGGCCCTGGGAGTGGTCCACGGGGTGCGCCAGACGGGCAGGTCAGTACCTCATGACGTCTCCGTCATCGGCTACGACGACTCGCCACTCATCCCCATGACGGACCCGCCGCTGACCACGGTACGTCAGCCCGTGGAGTCCATCTGCCGAGCGGCCGTATCCACGCTCCTCGCGCAGCTCAACGGGCAGCGGCCGGCCGACACCGAGATGCTCTTCGCCCCCGACCTCATCGTGCGCGACTCGACCGCCGCGGCCCCCATCGACTGAGCCGCCCGCAGCCCGCAGCCGCGCCCCGGCGTGAAGCATCCGGTCAGCGCGACCACGTGCGGGCCAGTCGGGAGCCGAGGTCTACCAGCCGTGCCTCCAGCCCGTGGGAGTCAGTCGCTTCCCAGGGCTCGGCGGCGTGAGCCTCCTGCATCCCGTAGGCGTTGGTGACGCCGGCTGCGGCCAGCTCGCCGCGACTCACTGCGCAGCGCCCGCACACCACGATGCACGGCTGTGCCTGTGAGGCGGCATGCTGGCCGACGACACCCACGACACCGTCAGCCAGAACGTCGTAGAGCTCTCCCCAGGCCGTGACGACCAGGTCCTGCCCCTGGACGGCATCGCTGAGACTGACGAGCTCAGCCATGACTCGCGCCCCGGGCCGCGCCCAGGCTCCCAGGGCCCGTAGCAGCAGGGCGCTGCCTCCGCCTGCCCCGGTCCCCCAGGTCGACACGCTCAGGCGAGCCGCTCCATCCAGATCCGCCACGTGCGCGAAGGCGGACGGCCCGGCGTCGTCGAGTGCGGAGACGACAGGCAGTGGCCTGTGTGGGCCGACGGCACCGGCATCGAGATCCTGAGCCTCGCTGACGACTTCCATCGCCCGGGCGCAGGCACGGCGGTCCAGATCCTGGGCCCGCTCAGGACTGATGGAGGTAGTGCTCGCCAGGGCCGCCCCGGCGCCGTTCATGCCTCCCAGGGCGATGTCGTCGGCCAGAACGAGTCCGAGGCTGCGATGCGACAGCAGGTCCTTGGCCGCTCGCAGGCCGCCGAGCGCATCGATGGCTCCGATGCCCCCGTCGTGGACGGCGCAGCGCGACATCCCCACCAGGAGCGTGTCCAAGGGGCCGGTACGGCTCAGGGCGGCTCCGATGACTCCTCCCAGGCCGGAGGAGCTGCCCTCCAGCGCCTCCTGGGCCGCCTCATCGGGATCTGAGGGAAGCGCCAGGAGACGGGCGGAATCCAGGAACCAGGTGCTCGCTTCTGCGGGGTGCCGGTTCCCGGATCGTGCCGCCCTGGGGACCAGACGTACCAGGTCGACCTCTCTGACCTGTCCGAGCGGGCCCCGCCCCTGAATGACCTCCCGGGAGGCGACCTGATCGGGGGCGATCACCTGGGCCGAGCCCGGTCCGCCGTCCGCTATGGGCAGCAGGGTCAGGGCGTCATGGGGGCGCGCCGCCCGCCAGCCCCGTGCCAGACAGGAGGCGACCCGGCCCGGGGCGAGACCTGGTCCCGAGCCCGCTAGGGGCACTCCAGCGGGCTCGGGCCACAGCCCGCCAGGGGCGAGGAGAACCTTCATGGGCTCGTTCTCCGGTGGCGGGCGCGTTGAGCACTGGCCGTCATGAGCCGATGGCGCCGCTCAGACGGGCCAGGAGGAGGGCCTCGGCGACCACGATGTGCTCGAGCTCGCCCAGGTGCATGGACTCGTTCTCACTGTGGGCCCGGGTGTCGGGGTCCTCGATCCCGGTGACGAGTACCTGGGCACCCGGGAAGGTCTCCTTGAGGGTGGCGATGAAGGGGATGGATCCGCCCTGTCCGATGTTGACGGCCTCGGTGTCCCAGGCGGTGGACAGGGCCCAGTGAGCGGCCTCGGAGGCGGGCGTGACCTCGGAGCCGTCGAAGGCGGGCCCGGCTTCACGGCCGGTGACGGTCAGCCGGCCCCCGAAGGGCACGTGCTTCTCCAGGTGGGCGACCAGGGCCTCCTGGGCCGCGGCCGGGTCCTGCCCAGGAGCGATGCGCAGCGAGAGCCGGGCCGTGCACGAGGGGGTCAGGACGTTGCCGGCCAGCTCCAGGGGCGTGACGTCCATGCCGATGAGCGTCAGCGAGGGCTTGGTCCACAGCCGGGCAGTGAGGTCACCGGTGCCGGAGAGCTCGACGCCGTCGAGAATGCCTGCGTCGGCGCGGAAGTCGGCCTCCGGGTAGTCGGGGAAGTCGGCGTCGGCCTGGGACCGGCTGACCAGTCCGGCCACGGCGACGTCACCGGCCTCGTCGTGGCAGGAGGCGATCAGTCGGCACATGGCGGTGGCGGCGTCCAGCACGGGGCCGCCGTACATGCCGGAGTGAAGCGCGTGGTCGAGCATGTCGAGACGGACATCGACCTGGACGACGCCGCGCAGCGAGGTGGTCAGGGACGGGATGCCGACCTTCCAGTTGGAGGAGTCGGCCACGACGATGACGTCGGAGGCCAGGCGGTCGCGGTGGGTGGTCAGGAAGCTCTCGAAGGAGGGGCTGCCGACCTCCTCCTCGCCCTCGATGAAGACCGTCACGGAGCAGGGCAGCTCGCCGTCGGCCAGGGAGGACAGGATGCGCAGGGCATGGGCGTGGGTGATGACGCCGGCCTTGTCGTCAGCGGTTCCGCGCCCGAACAGCCGCTCCCCGCGCCGCTCGGCGGTGAAGGGGTCGGCCTGGTCCCAGCCGGCCGGGTCGCCGACGGGCTGGACGTCGTGGTGGGAGTAGAGCAGGACGTGCGGGCTGCCCTGGGGGCCGGCCTTGTGGGCCAGGACGGCCGGCCGGCCGGGGGTGCCGTCGGGGGCGGATACCGAAAGGACCTCGGCATCCAGACCGCTGTCGCGCAGGAGCGCGGCCACGGCCTCGGCGGAGCGCTGGACCTGGGACTGGTCGTGGCTGGAGGCGGAGACCGAGGGAATCGCGACCAGGTCCGTCAGGTCGGAGACGATGGTGGGCATGGAGGTGTGCACGGCGGTGCGCACGGCATCAACGGTGATCATGGTTTTCAGGGTATCGCGCCGCTGCCGCTAGTCTTGGCACCGTGAGCCTGTTCAAGAAGCGCAGCCAGACCCCTGAGCCGGAGCCCGTGGCCGAGCCCTCCCCCAAGCCCGGAGGCAAGGGACGCCCCACGCCCCGGCGCAAGGACCAGCAGGCCAAGAACCTGCACCCCGTGGTCCCCAAGGACCGTGCGGCCGCCAAGCGGGAGGCGCGAGAGGCCCGCGACGCCGCCTGGAAGCGTCAGAACGAGGCCATGCTCACCGGTGAGGAGAAGTACCTCCCGTCGCGGGAGAAGGGGCCGATCAAGCGCTACATCCGCGACTTCGTTGATGCGCGCTTCAATCTGGGCGAGTACTTCATGCCCCTCATCTTCGTCCTGCTCATCATCTCCTTCGGGTTCAGTCGCATCCTGCCCCACTACCCGCTCGTCAGCTTCTACACAGTGCTGGCGATGAACGGCTACCTCCTACTGGCGATCGCCGACGCCGTTTGGTGCTGGGCGCGCCTGCGCCGCCGCCTGACCGCGAAGTTCGGTCAGGAGCGGGTCAAGGACGAGGGGACGATCCTCTTCTACATCATGTCGCGCTGCTTCATGCTGCGGCGCTGGCGCCGTCCCGCCGCCCTGGTCAGTCGGGGTCAGTACCCGTCCTGATCCGTTCCGGTCCGCTGTGGGCCGGCCCCGGACCTGGGGCTCAGGCAGTCGCCCGGGCGGCGGAGCCGGTGGCCAGGGCCCGGTTGATGCGCCCCGGCCAGGCGGGACCGTTGTAGATGAATGCCGTGTAGGCCTGAAGCAGGTCCGCTCCCGCGTCGAGCATGAGCTCGGCGTCCATGACGGAGGAGACGCCGCCGACGCCGATGATCGTGGGTTCCTGCCCCAGCCCGTAGCGCAGGCGGCGCACGACCTCCAGGGCGCGGGGAAGAAGTGGGGCGCCGGACAGTCCGCCCTCCCCCAGGTCGTGGTCGATGGTCGTGTTGGTGGCCACCACCCCGTCGAGCCCCATGTCCAGAACCATCTGCGCAACCGCGTCGATGTCCTCGTCGGCCAGGTCCGGGGCGATCTTGACCAGCAGCGGGACGTGCCGCCTGGCGGCGCGGTCGGCGGCCTCACGGACCGCCTCGAGGATCGGTCGCAGCGTCTCAACGCTCTGCAGGCTGCGCAGCCCGGGGGTGTTGGGGCTGGAGACGTTGACGACGAGGTAGTCGACCCAGCGGGCCACTGCCGCGGCCGAGTAGCGGTAGTCCTCCACCGCCTCCTCGAGCGGGGTCACCTTGGTCTTGCCGATGTTCGCGCCGACGACGATGGAGCGTCCCCGCGGGGTGCGGCGCAGGGCACGTAGGCGCTTGGCGGCCTCATCCGCCCCGGAGTTGTTGAAGCCCATGCGGTTGCGCACGGCGCGCATCTGCGGGTAGCGCCACATGCGGGGCTTGTCGTTGCCGCCCTGGGGGTGGGCGGTGAAGGTGCCGACCTCGATGAAGCCGAAGCCGAGCATGTCCAGGCCCTCGACGGCCTGCCCCTCCTTGTCCATGCCCGCTGCGAGCCCCAGGATTCCGGGCACGGGCCGGGCGAAGGGGCCGCCCTGGTTGGCCGAGGGCACGGGGAAGACCGGCCTGCGCCCCCACATCTGGCGCACCACGTCCCTGACGAGGGGAACCTTGCCGGTGATCTCGATCGCGTCCAGGCACACGTCGTGGATCAGCTCGGGGTCGATACGGGTGAGCACGGTCTTGTACAGCAGGTCGTAGAGCACGGCATCAGGCTACCCCGACCAGGCCTTCCAGGGACTGTGCAGGGTCCCGCCGTTATTCTCCTCGGTGTCCACGCTTCGCGCCGGTGGTGGTGTCACGGTAGCGTGGGCTTCGTCCGAGCCTCATTGCAGGCGTGTTCTCAGAGGTGGCCAGTGTCCTTCAACCGCGATATCCAGCTCGACCCCAACCGGGTCCAGACCCGTTCCGGCGGAGGCCGGGGCGCCATGATCGGGGGCGGCTCGATCCTGACCGTCATCGCCGTCGTCCTCATCTCCCAGCTCACGGGAGTGGACCTGACGTCCATGCTGGGAGCGCAGCAGCAGACCGGGACGACGACGTCGACGGCCTCATCGATCGACACCTCCGTGTGCACCAGCGGGGACAGTGCCAACAAGTACACCCAGTGCCGCATGGTGGCCACCGCGGAGTCCCTCGACGCGGTGTGGACCGAGCAGTTGCCGGCCCAGGCGGGGCTCAAGTACGCCAAGCCCGAGTTCGTCCTGTGGGACGGCACCCAGATCTCCTCGGCCTGCGGCAACGCCTCCTCGGCGGTCGGTCCCTTCTACTGCTCAGGGGACCGGACGGTCTACCTGGACATGAGCTTCTTCTCCGAGATGGAGCGCTCCCTGGGGGCCGCTGACACGCCCCTGGCGGAGGAGTACATCGTGGCCCACGAGTTCGGCCACCACATCCAGCACCTGACCGGGCAGATGGCCAAGGCCGACCGCTCAGGCAGCGGTGCGACGTCGGACTCGGTGCGACTGGAGCTCCAGGCGGACTGCTACGCGGGGATCTGGGTCAACCACGCCTCCTCCACCCCCGACCCGGACACCGGCAAGCCCTTCCTCAATCGTCCCAGCAGTGAGGAGATCAAGGGCGCGCTGGGCGCGGCCGAGGCCGTGGGTGATGACCACATCCAGGAGCGGGCCAAGGGGCACGTCGACTCCGACACGTGGACCCACGGATCCTCCGAGCAGCGTGTGCGCTGGTTCACCACCGGGATGAACTCCGGCTCAGTGCAGGCCTGCAACACCTTCGCCGTCGACGCCTCCCAGCTCTGAGACGAGCCGCGGCGACGCTGTTCGTCGCCCCGGCTCGTCCTTCCTCCCCACCGATCCTCTCGGCCTGACGGGGCCCGCCGCCTTGAGAGCGGCGGGCCCCGTTTGCGTGCGACGTGGCGTCACACCCGACAGTGGGCTCATGACACCCGAGCCACCAGCGACAGCGCCGTTATCAGTTCTCAGGAGGACACCATGACCAGGGCACTCATCATTGTTGAGTCCTGCTTCGGCAATACACGGGCCATCGCCGAGGCCGTTGCCGCCGGGTTGATCGAGGGCGGCGTCGAGGCGCAGATGGTCGACGTCGCCCAGGCGCCAGGCGCTCTGCCCGAGGACCTGGATCTGCTCGTCCTGGCAGCCCCCACTCACAACCGGGGTCTGCCCACTGCGGCTACGCGGGCCAAGGCCCGTGCGCAGGCGGGGCCGGGCAACAACTCCCCGGGGATCAGCGAGTGGCTGGGAGACGCAGAGGTTCCAGCCGCTCTCAGCGTCGCCGCCTTCGACACGGTCATCTCCAAGGGCTGGCTCAGCGGCTCAGCGGCCAAGGCGATCGCCAAGACGCTACAGCGGCGTCAGGGTCGGCGGACGGTGTCGGTCAGAAGCTTCGTGGTCACGGCGAACAAGGGCCCGCTGGCCACCGGCCAGGAGACCCACGCACGCAGCTGGGGACGCGAGCTCGCGGACTCGGCGAAGACCGGATAGCGACAGGCGCCCCCGCGACAACGACTGCGCATCGCATCATCGAAAGGAAACACAGCAACATGACAGCAACGAATCAGGACAAGTCGGCCCGGCAGCAGCTGAGCGGACGAAGCATCGCCGGAGCATGCCTGGCCGTCTGTGGTCTCCTCATCATCGTCTGGGGAGCGACCCTCGAGCCCGTCGACGTCACTGACCCCGGCTTCATGTCCTTCGCCGTCAGCGGGCTGGTGATCGTCGCAGCCGGAGCATGCCTGGCGACGGCACTTCCTCGCGCTGCTCGTGTCACGCTCATCTGGCTGGCAACACTGGCGGCAATGCACTATCTGTTCATCATCGGCATGGCGGTCATCGTGTCCCTCATGAGCTGCGTGATGATCGGCGGAATCGCCGCCTGGCTGTCCATCAGAATCTTGAGATGAGTTGAGGCGGCCGCCGCAATGCGGCAACAGGGCGACGGCGAAGTCGCTTCGGGACGATTCAGACCGAACCGGCTTCGCCGTCTCTTCCCAGGTGGCTCAGTAGTAGCGCCACTGACGCATGTCTTGGTTGTAGACCTCGACGATCCGGGGATGCAGAAGGGTGGAGGGCTCCATGAACTCGGTGCGGGCCGGCTTGGTTCGCATGATGAACTCCAGGGTCTTCCGGTCCTGGTAGGTCAGCCCCTTGGGAAGCGGCTGGCTGATGAGGTTTTGCGGCGTCCTGGTGGACAGCACGAAGCCCCACTCCCCGAAGGAGGGGATATTGGTGGAGAAGGGCAGGATCTGTCGATCCGGCTGAGCGGCGGCGACGGTGCTGGCCACTGTGGAGAAGGCGTGGGGTGAGAAAAAGGTGGAGGTGGCCTGGGTGACCATGACGCCCTCGGGTGCCAGCCGCGCCTCGATGCTCCGATAGAACTCGGTGGAGTAGAGCTTGGCGAGCTTCTCGTTGGAGGGGTCGACCAGGTCGATGAGAACGACGTCGTAGGTCGCCTTGGAGTCCTGAACGTAGGTGAAGGCATCATCGTTGACGACCTTCACCCTGGGGTCGGACAGGGAGGCGTGGTTGAGGTCCTTGAGCAGGCGGTTGCTCCGAGCCAGCTCGGTGACATCAGGGTCGATGTCCACGATGGTGACGTCCGTGACGCTGGGGTAGCGCAGGATCTCCCGGGCCAGCAGGCCGTCGCCGCCGCCGAGCACGAGCACGTGGGCGGGTTCCTTCACCGAGGTCATGGCACTAGCGGACAGGGTCTCGTGGTACCTGGCCTCGTCCAGGCTGGAGAACTGGAGCTGGCCGTTGAGGTACAGGCGCAGGTCGTCCTGATACTGGGTGAGGACCACCTTCTGGTAGGCGGTCTGCTGGTAGTAGACGATCGGGTCGTTGTAGGTCAGCGCCTCCACACTGCGCTCGATGCGGTTGGCGGCCGCGAACATGCCCACCAGTGCCACAACGGCGGCGGTGGCCGCCCACAGGATCTTCCGAGGTGTGCGCACCTGGAGCAGGACGAGCAGAGCGACCAGGACGTTGAGGGCGCCTACCAGGTAGGCCCCGCGCATGAGGCCGAGCTGCGGGAGGAGCACCAGGGGGAAGACCAGGGAGGCCACCAGGGAGCCGAAGTAGTCGATGGCCATGACCTTGCCGAGCAGCTCGCTGGTCGAGCGGCGCCCGAAGGCGGCGAAGGTCCGCACCAGCAGCGGGATCTCCAGGCCGATGAGGATGCCGATGGTCAGGCTGATGCCGCCGAAGACGACCCAGTGCAGGCGGGTGCGCCCAAAGGCCAGGTACAGCAGGAGGACGGAGTTGCCACCGATGAGGCCCAGGAGCACCTCGCTGACACCGAAGACGACTGCCGGCGCTGCACGGAAGCGGTTGACCAGCAGTGAGCCGATACCCATACCGAACAGGGTGATACCGGTGGCCAGACTGAAGCTGAGCACGGAGTCGCCCAGGAGGTAGGAGGCGGCCGTGCCCAGGATGAGCTCGTAGATGAGCCCACCGATCGCGGCGAGCAGCGCCGCAGTGAACAGGGCGACGTTCTCCCGTCGCCCGATTCGGCCGTGGGTCATGGTGTGCGGCTCAGCTCAGGATGGTGGCGGCGATGATGATGGCGATCGCGAGCGCCGTGCCGGCGAAGGCGACCCCCAGGCCGATGTTCTGGTCCTCGATGAGCTCGCGTCTGAGGTCGAGGCGGAAGATGCGGTTGACCAGCAGCGCGAACACCATGAGCAGGACCACTCCGAGCACCGCGTAGACGATGGTGCTCAGCAGTGACTGCCAGTTGAGGTCGACCGATGAGTGATGGGCGATGGTCATGAGCGACATGTCTTCTCCTTCGTGTATGACCGTCGAGGGGGGTGAGTCAGTGGGCTCCAGGTCATTTTCCGACGCCGCCGCCCCCGCCGCCGTAGACCGAGCGGTTCCGGAAGGGGACGCCGCCTCCTGAGGGAAAGAAACCCTCATCTTCATCGATCAGCTCGGCGAGCACCAGCGCCACGAACATCAGGACGATCCAGAACACGGGGACCCACACGCTGTCGTTCGTCCCGGAGATCGCCGCGGGGAACCACCGCCAGAACCTTCGCATGAAACCGGGTATCCACCACGGTCGGGTCACGGGCCTACCGAAGACCTTGTACTGCTTCGAGGAGGACAGACCTGTTTCGCTGTAGATCTCTCGGGCGTGGAGGCGATGTGCATCGACCACCATGGTGGAGATCGAGCCGTGCGCTTCCACCACGCGGAGCTCGGCACACGTCGTCGCAGTGAGAGCCCCCTGGGAATGATCGATGGCCCCGGTCTCGTGGTCGATCTCAGCACGGCGCACATTCGTGACCTCGACGGTGCACGGCCGGCCGCGGACTCTCAGCTTCCGGCTCCAACCGACCTCGAGGGTGAGCGGGTCAATCGCCGGCTGAACAGGAACCGGCTCGTGAAGAACCACCTTGTTGGTGTCTCGACGGATCTCCAGCCAGAGCTCTTTACCCTCGTCGTCGATCAGGCGCCACTGCTCCCGCTTGACGAAGCGCCGACCTCCCTGATCCCGTCGTTTGAGGACAACTCGCCCCATGACGGTGTAGGAGCGGCGCTTCTTCCTCAGGGAACCCCGAAGCGTCTCACCGACTCTCAGATCACTTCTGACACTCACAGCGTGATCCCCGAGCTGGTCACCTGCTGGGCCCGCAGGCGCTTGCGCACCAGCTCCCCCACGGCCTCGATCTGGGCGGGGGTCAGTGTGCGGCAGCTGGTGAGCGTCACGTAGCCGGTGCCGGACTCGGGCCAGGTGTGGGCGGCGATATGCGACTCGGACAGAATGATGACGGCGCTCAGTCCCTGGGGCTCGAAGCGGTGGTGAGCGCTGGATACGGCAGTCAGTCCCGCCGTCTGGGCGGCAGTCAGGAGAATCGACTCCATGGTGGACAGATCGTTGAGCGCATACGGCTCAGCGCCACTGATCTTGTAGCTGACGGAACACAGGCTCACCGCACTCACGCGAGCACGGTAGCAACGAGGCAGACAGCCGACAAACGGGCTGAGGTCCCCATCCTCACTCCCCCGCCGTCGACAACACATGGCGGGAAGCCCGTCACCGATGGGGCGACCTACTTGCCGACTCCGCCTCCGCCGCCCCCATAGACCGGGCGGTGACGATAGCCCCGTGAAGAGCCCGAGTGCGAGGTGCTGGTGGGATCGGCGTCGCCACTGAAGCGGCTGGGGTTGGAGCAGGCGGAGAACAGTCCGCCGACGAGCACGATACTGACGAGGGCGGCGACGACCGCGCATCCGATGTTCCGGCCGGTTCTTCCAGGGGCAGATCGGCGGTTGTACAGGACCCGCCCGAAGAGCTGCTTCTGCTGCGCAGTGGACAAGGAGGTCTTGCGGTATGCCAGGAGGTCACGGAAACGGTGGCTGTCGATGGTCAGCCTGCTGGTCACGCCGGCCGGGTCCGTCAGCCGCACCTCGGCGTAGGTCATGGTCTCGCCGATGTTGAGCGGGCACACCGGGGAACCGATGACGTTCTCGAGGGTGCCGGTGGTCACCTCCTCAACCATGCCCCGGTGCAGGACGCCGTTGATCGTCAGCGGCATCGTCTGGCCGACGGTCAGGGTCCACGGCTCGATCGTCTCCTGGAGACGAACGGGTTCGTAGAAGAGGACCTCGCCAGGATCGTGGTCGATCTCGACCCATGTGTCGGCGTTGCTGGCCCCGATGAGCTGCCACTCCTCCCAGTAGTAGAAGCAGTGGTCCTGGGAGTCCCATTCCTTGAAGAGCAGGCAGCCTGTGACTGACAGGGCGCCTGCAGTGCCCTGGAGCAGGTCGCCGACCTGCAGGTTGCCTCGCGTGCCGTTCACCAGGACCCTCCCGCCTGCGGAGAGCAAGACGGGGCGCCACTGCCGCCGTCGGTACCTGATCCGCCTGTCATCACGCGGGCACAGTAGCAACGCGGGCATGTCCCGGCAAACGGATCGCACTCCCCATGATCCGGCCCCACTACGTGGATCCGAACGGCTCAGGATCCGGGTGCCGTGTGAGACTGTCCCCATGCGCGTTGCCGAGATCGCCGAGCTGACCGGGACGACCGTGCGCACGGTGCGCTACTACCACTCGCTGGGTCTGCTTCCAGTCCCTGACGAACGGGGCGGCTGGCGCGACTACGACCTGAGCCACGTCGCCCGGCTCTCCCGGATCCGCTGGCTGGTCCAGGCCGGTGTGTCCCTGGAGACCATCAGGCGCGTCCTCGACGAGTCCGAGGCCACCGGCGTCGAGCAACCCGACGACGCGCCCGCGGCCGGAACGGTTGAAGCACGCGCGGCGGCCGGCTCCGTGGTCGAGGACCTGGCCGGGGCACTGGCCGCCGTGGAGGATCACCTGGCCGAGGTCGCCAGGCAGAGGGACATGCTCACCGGCCTGCTGGAGCGAGCCAAAGCCGGTTCGACGGTCTCACCGATGTCCCCGCGTATGGCGGCCTTCTTCGACCGGCTGGAGCAGGCCGCTGCCGATGAGGCCACCCGCTGCGCCGTGCGCAAGGAGCGGGACCTGACCGACCTGGCCTGCTATCGCGGCCAGATGCCGCCGGAGGCGGAGTTCCTCTTCGTGGACCCGGATCCTGACTACGACGCCGAGTCACTGGCCCTTTACTCCCAGGAGCCGACCGAGATGTCAGAGGCGCAGATCGAGCAGCGCGCCCAGGTCATGGTCTCCCGGATGGAGGCCCGGCTGCCGCCTGAGCGCCTTGCAGCCCTTGCCAGCAGCGTCGACACCGATGCGGTCCGGGGGCTCTTCAGCCTCATCGGAGCCACGGGGTACCCCGATGCGCGGCTCACCCGGGCCTTGGAACGGGAGTTCCTCACCGCGATCGACCGATGGCACCCCAGCTAAGTGAGCGCCGCTCGCACGCCTGGTTCACTGCGAGCCGATGGGACCGCACCGACGGATGGGGCGAGTAGCGTCACTGGTATGAGTCAACGCCTTCCTTCATCTGCCAACGTGGTTCTCAAAGGCATCCGTGAGGAGCCCAGCGCCGAGGACGGAGCACGGGTCCTGGTGGACCGGCTCTGGCCCCGTGGCGTGTCCAAGGAGCGCGCCGCTCTCGACGAGTGGGCCAAGGACGCCGCCCCCACCACCGAGCTGCGGCGGGCCTTCCACAGCGGGGACCTGCCCTGGCCCCAGTTCGTCGAGGCCTACCGAGCCGAGCTCACCGAGAGGCCCGAGGCGGTCGCCGCCGTCGAGCACCTGCGTCACGAGGCCCTTACGGGGCGCGTGACGCTCCTGTTCGCCGGCCACGACCACGTCCACTGCCACGCGCGTGTCCTGCGCGAGGCGGTCCTCGGTGTCGAGGAGGACCTGACCTGACGGCGGCCTCGACGGAGTCTCAGACGTTGAAGCCCAGGGCGCGCAACTGCTCGCGGCCCTCAGGGGTGATCTTGTCCGGCCCCCACGGCGGCAGCCAGACCCACTGGATGCGGACCTTGTCGGCAATGAGGGACAGGGCCTGCTGGGCCTGCTCCTCAATGACGTCGGTGAGCGGACACGCGGCGGTGGTCAGGGTCATGTCGAGCACGACGGTGCCGTCGGGCTCGATCGACACCCCGTAGAGCAGGCCGAGGTCGACGACGTTGATACCGAGCTCAGGGTCGATGACGTCGCGCAGGGCCTCCTCGACGGCGGCGACATCGACGCCCTCGGTGCTGGCGACGGGGGCCGGCGGCTGCTGGGCGGCCATGGGGTTGTCGGCGGCTGCCGGCATCCCACTGGGGTTGTCACTCATGGCTTCTTCCTTCTTCCTCGCGGGTCGGACAGTGGTGTCAGGACAGTTGATCTACTCGGCGCCGTTCGGCTCAACGGCGGGCAGGGCGACGCCGGACTTGGCCAGGGCGTCCTTGAGGGCCATCCACCCGAGCAGGGCGCACTTGACGCGGTTGGGGTACTTCGAGACGCCCTCGAAGGCGGCCCCGTCCTCCAGGTCATCCAGGACGGCGTCGTCGACGCCCTTGCCGCGCGAGTGCATGAGGGTATCGAAGTCCGCCTCGAGGCGGGCCACGGTGGCCAGGTCGGCGCCGTTGACGAGGTCGTGCATGACGGAGATGGAGGCCTGGGAGATGGAGCAGCCGTCCCCCTCCCAGCCGATGGCCTCGATCTTGCCGTCCTTGACGCGCACCCCCAGGGTCACGTCGTCACCACAGGTGGGGTTGACCTGGTGGCTGGTGGCGTCCGGGGCGTCGAGGGCGCCGGAGCCGTGGCGCTCGCGGGAGTGGTCGAGGATGACTTGCTGGTAGAGCTGGTCGAGTTCGTTCATGCTCACCTCTGGAAGTAGCGCCGGACGTCGGCGATGGCGGACAGGAAGCGGTCCACCTCCTCGGGAGTGGAGCAGGCCCCGAAGGACAGGCGCGAGGAGGCGTGGATGCCGAAGTGCTGGTGGATGGGCTGGGCGCAGTGGTGGCCGGTGCGCACGGCGACGCCGGCGGCGTCGAGGACCTGGCCGACGTCGTGAGGGTGGACTCCCTCGATGGAGAAGGCGACCACGCCCAGGCGGTCGGTGGTGTCGGTCGGGCCGACCAGGCGCAGCCCGGGGGCCTGGGCCAGGCCCTCGAGCACCTGCTGGGTCAGGGCCTGCTCGGTGGCGTGGAGCCGGTCCAGGCCGATCCGGGCAAGGTACTCCACGGCGGTGCGCCATCCCGCGGCCTGCGCCAGCGGCTGGCTGCCGGCCTCGAAACGGGGCGGGCCGCTCATGAAGGTCGACGACTCCATGGTGACGATCTCAATCATGGAGCCGCCGGTGAGCACCGGTGGCATCGCCGCCAGGAGCTCCTCGGTGGCCACGAGCGCGCCGATTCCGGTGGGGCCGAGCATCTTGTGGCTGGAGAGCACCATGGCGTCCACGCCGGCGGTCTTCAGTGCGCCGAAGTCCAGCGGCAGGTGGGCGGCCGACTGGCAGGTGTCCAGGACGACGAGCGCACCGACCTGCTGCGCGCGCGGGAGGATGAGGTCCAGCGGGCTGATCGCGCCGGTGACGTTGGAGGCATGGGTCAGGGCCAGCACGCGGGTGCGCTCGGTGATGACGTCCAGGGTGGCGGCATCGATGCGCCCGTCCTCGGTCAGGTCCAGCCAGCGCAGGGTGGCGCCGGTGCGGGCGCACAGCTCCTGCCATGGCACGAGGTTGGCGTGGTGCTCAGCGCGGGTGACGACGACCTCGTCGCCCTCTCCGATGATGAGGCGCCGAGCCGGGTCATCGGCCGCGGCGGGCCCTCCGCCACGGGCCGCCGACCGACCCTGGCTGGCGTGCCCGATGGCCAGGGCGACGAGGTTGATGGCCTCGGTGGCGTTCTTGGTGAAGACGAGCTCGCTGCCACGCGCGCCCACGAAAGCAGCGATGGCGTCACGGGCGTCCTCGAAGGTGGCGGTGGCCTCGTCGGCGAGCTGGTAGGTGGAGCGTCCCGCCGCGCCGTTGGACATGCGGTAGAAGTCGGCCTCCGTGGTGATGACGCCGGCGGGCTTCTGGCTCGTGGCCGCCCAGTCCAGGTAGGCCAGAGCCTCGCCGTTGCGGGCGGCCCGCTCCAGGTAGGGGAAGTCGGCGCGGATCGCGGCGATCTCCTCCGCGTTGAGTGCGCCGGTCGAAGGCGCCCCGGTGAGTGGGGCCGTGGACTGAGTCATGACGTGCCTTTCCGATTCGGTGCGGGGCGGTTCCGGGCATGGTCGCCGACGGCGGGGGCTGAGGTCACGAGGAACCATAGTCCCCCTGCCTCAATGCCGGGGCCGGCGACGGCGCCTTGTTGCGCGGCGCGCCGTCGTCGGCCCCGGCACGGTGAGGACGGTCAGGCCAGGTAGCGGTCGTAGCCCTCTTCCTCGAGGCGGTCGGCCAGGTCGGGGCCGCCGGCCTCGGCCACGCGCCCGTCGACGAAGACGTGGACGTGGTCGGGCTTGATGTAGCGCAGGATGCGCGTGTAGTGGGTGATGAGGAGGAAGCCGGCGTCAGACTCGGCGTGGAGGCGGTTGACGCCCTCGGAGACGATGCGCAGGGCGTCAACGTCCAGGCCGGAGTCGGTCTCGTCCAGGACGGCGAAGCGGGGACGGAGCAGCTCCATCTGGAGGATCTCGAAGCGCTTCTTCTCACCGCCGGAGAAGCCGGCGTTGACGTCACGCTGGGAGAAGGCGGGGTCCATCCGCAGGTTCTTCATGGCCTGGTTGACCTCGCCGACCCACTGGCGCACCTTGGGAGCCTGGCCGTCGATGGCGGTCTTGGCCGTGCGCAGGAAGTTGGCCACGGTGACGCCGGGAACCTCGACGGGGTACTGCATGGCCAGGAAGAGGCCGGCCCGGGCGCGCTCGTCCACGCTCATCTCCAGCAGGTCGACGCCGTCGAGGAGGACCTCGCCATCGGTGACCTCGTAGTCGGGGTGCCCGGCGATGGAGTAGGCCAGGGTGGACTTGCCTGAGCCGTTAGGGCCCATGATGGCGTGGACCTGGTTGGAGTCGATGGTCAGGTCGACGCCCTTGAGGATGGGCTTGGGGCCGTCGTTGGTGGCCACCTGGACGTGGAGGTTCTTGATCTGCAGAGTGCTCATGCGACGTTTCTTTCAGCTGGGTTGTGGTCTGGTTGCGGGCGGGCGGACCGTCGTGCGGGTCCGGCCTGTCACTCGGCTGCCGGCTCGGCGGCGGGGTCCTGGTCGGTGCGGGCGGTGATGAGTCCGGTGAGCTCGAGCTCCTTCTCGATGGCGGCCATGAGGCGCTCCTCGACCTCGTCGACACCGATCTCGGCGACGATCTCGTTGAAGAAGCCCAGGACGACGAGGCGGCGGGCCTCGGTCTCGGGGATGCCGCGGGCACGCAGGTAGAACAGCTGCTGGTCGTCGAAGCGGCCGGTGGCGCTGGCGTGGCCGGCCCCCTCGATGTTGCCGTTCTCGATCTCCAGATTCGGCACGGAGTCGGCCTTGGCCCCCTCGGTGAGGACCAGGTTGCGGTTGAGCTCGTAGGTGTCGGTGCCGCGGGCGGCCTGGCCGATGAGGCAGTCCCCCACCCACACGGCGTGCGCGCCCTCGCCCTGGAGGGCGCCCTTGTAGGTGACACGCGAGTAGCAGTGGGGCTCGGTGTGGGCCACGTAGGGACGGTGCTCCTGGTGCTGACCGGCATCGGTGAAGTAGACGCCGTAGGCGTCGATGTGCCCGCCCTCGCCGGAGAAGCCCAGGTCGGGGCAGATGCGCACGTCTCCGCCGAGGCTGACGACGACGTGCTTGAGGACGCCGCGGCCGCAGACCTTGACCCGGTGGTTGGAGGCGTGGATGGCCTCGTCCTCCCAGCCCTGGACGGTCACCAGGGTGAGCTCGGCGCCGTCGGCGACCGTCACCTCGACACCCTGGGTCAGGGCGGCGGTGCCGGTGTGGTCCAGGACGACGGTTCCCTTGGAACCGGCCTCGGCGGCGACGAGGATGTGCTGGGCGGTGGGGCGGGCGAGCTGTGTGTCCTGGCCGATGATGTTCAGTCGGGCGGCCCGCTCCAGCTGGGCGCCGGGCTCGAGCGTGAGCACCGTGGCGGTCTCTGTGCCGTTCCAGGCGGTGACGCCGGTGCGGTCGACCGGGGCACCCACGGTGCCGATGCGGGCGTCGCTGCGCGCGACCGTCTCCAGGCTCACGCCGTCGGGCAGGTCCGTCTCGATACGGACACCGGCATCGCTCTGGCCGGCGGTGGCCGCGCGGATGGCGTCGAGGTCGAACAGCGGGGCGAAGCGCTTCATCGGCGTGAAGCGCCACTCCTCCTCACGGCCGCGCGGCACCGGGATGTCGGCGGGGTCGAAGGAGGTGGGGCGGTCGGCGCGCGAGGAGACGTAGCGCGGCCCGCCGTGGGAGTGGGCGCCGTCGAGCGTGGCGCTCGAGTGGTCGGTGGAGAGTTCAGGCATGTGGAGGTGCTCCTTGGCCGGCAGCAGGCCGGTGTGATGAGGTGTGGGTCGAAGGCTGAGTGGGCTGACGAGGGAGGATCCGCTGCGGTGGGTCAGCCCACCGAGTTCTCCATCTGCAGCTCGATGAGCCGGTTGAGCTCGAGGGCGTACTCCATGGGCAGCTCCCGGGCAATGGGCTCGACGAAGCCGCGCACGATCGTGGCCATGGCCTCGGTCTCGGTCAGCCCGCGCTGCATGAGGTAGAAGAGCTGGTCGGCGCTCACCTTGGAGACGGTCGCCTCGTGGCCCATCTCGACGTCGTCGGTGCGCACGTCGACGTAGGGGTAGGTGTCCGAGCGGGAGATCTCATCGACCAGGAGCGCGTCGCACAGCACGTTGGACTTGGAGTGCCGGGCGTTCTTCATGATCTGCACCAGTCCGCGGTAGGCGCTGCGGCCACCGTGGCGGGCGATCGACTTGGAGACGATGTGGCTGGAGGTGTGGGGCGCCATGTGGACCATCTTGGCGCCGGTGTCCTGGTGCTGGTCCGCGCCGGCGAAGGCGATGGACAGGGCCTCGCCGCGGGCGTGGGGGCCCATGAGGAAGACGGCCGGGTACTTCATGTTCCGCTTGGAGCCGATGTTGCCGTCGACCCACTCCATGGTGGCGCCCTCCTCGCAGGTAGCGCGCTGGGTCACCAGGTTGTAGACGTTGTTGGACCAGTTCTGGATGGTCGTGTAGCGCACGCGGGCGTTCTTCTTGACCACGATCTCCACGATCGCCGAGTGCAGGGAGTCGGTGGAGTAGATGGGGGCGGTGCAGCCCTCGACATAGTGGACGTAGGAGTCCTCGTCGGCGATGATGAGCGTGCGCTCGAACTGGCCCATGTTCTCGGTGTTGATGCGGAAGTAGGCCTGGAGCGGGATCTCGACGTGGACGCCCTTGGGGACGTAGATGAAGGAGCCCCCGGACCACACGGCCGTGTTGAGGGCTGCGAACTTGTTGTCGCCGGCGGGCACCACGGTCCCGAAGTACTCCTTGACGAGCTCGGGGTACTCGCGCACGGCGGTGTCGGTGTCCACGAAGATGACGCCCTGCTCCTCCAGGTCACCGCGGATCTGGTGGTAGACGACCTCCGACTCGTACTGGGCGGCCACGCCGGCCACCAGGCGCTCGCGCTCGGCCTCGGGGATGCCGATGCGGTCGTAGGTGTTCTTGATGTCCTCGGGCAGGTCGTCCCAGGAGTTGGCCGGCCGGTCCGTGGAGCGCACGTAGTACTTGACGGCGTCCATGTCGAGCTGTGAGAGGTCCACGCCCCAGGTGGGCATGGGCTTGCGCTCGAAGGTGGAGTAGGCCTTGAGACGCTTGGCCAGCATCCACTCCGGCTCTCCCTTGATGGCGGAGATCTCGCGGACCACCTGCTCATCAAGGCCTCGCTTGGCCTTCTCACCGGCCTCGTCGGAGTCGTGCCAGCCGAAGTCGTAGCTCGTCGAGATCGAGTCGATGATCTCGTCGTCGGTGCTACGCGTGGTCTCGGTTGTCGGCAGTGTCATCGGGTTCCTTCCATTCGCTTGGTCTCAAGGCCTCGCGTCTTAGCCGCCGCCCGAACCGCGCGCTTGCGCAGCGCGGGCATGGCGATCGGAATGTGGGTGGTACAGACGTGCTCGCCTCCGGCCAGGGTGGCCAGACGCTGGACCGGGACGCCCACGAGCCGGGAGATGGCCTGGGTCTCGGCGTCGCACAGCTCGTGGAACTCCCCGGCCACATCGCGCACCGGGCAGTTGCCCTGGCACAGCTGGACGGCGAAGGAGCCGTCCCCGACGTCGCGCACCGAGGCCGCGTAGCCGTCGAGAGTCAGGGCGTCCGCCAGGGCGCGGGCCCTCTCCGAGGGGTCCTTGCCGGCCGCCTCGACGACGGTGGCGTAGCGGCGCTCGAGGTCACGGCCCCTGGCCGCGGCGAAGGAGTCGACCGCCTTGTCACCGGCCACCTGGGACAGGTAGTGCAGGGCGCGGTTGGCCAGGTCGGAGTAGCCCTCCGCGAAGGAGGTGCGGGCCTTGGGCGTCAGGACGTAGTGCCGGGCCGGGCGACCGCGGCCGCGCTTGCCCGTCTGGGCCGGCGTGTGCACCTCGATCTGCTCAGCGTCCTCAAGGGCGGTGATGTGCCTGCGCACGGCGGCCGGCGTCAGGCTCAGGACCTTGGCGAGCTGCGCCGCCGACACCGGTCCCTTCTCAGCGATGAGGTCGAGAACGCGTGCCCGGGTAGAGTCGTCGTCACTCTGAGTCATGACGGTTCTCCTCCCCTAGTCGCTTCCGACGCCTCACGGCCTGCCCCGTTGCGGCCGGTTCGGCCTTGCCCTGGACCGGCTCCAGGCACTGACCTGCGAGGCGTCGCTGGTCGTTGTGCCACGAGTTTAACCAAGATCTTGCTTGCCGAATTCAACGCTGGCAAGTTCACGACGGAGCGTCGCAAGGTGGGATTGAACACGTCACCCAATCAAAGGTGAACCTTACCTAGGAATACCTAACTAGTCGTTGGTCAGGTTCCCCGGCCGCGCGCACCGTAAATCGCGTTTCCCATCCTGAACGCACTTCTCCCGCAGGCAACTGGAGACAGACCCCAGTCGCCTGCGGGAAGACGCCGTCCTCGACTGGCAGGTATGCTCCCGAACGCTGCCGGCGCGGTCCGACGTTGCCGTGGCGGCCGCCTTGAGCGCCTGATCCAGGCAGAAGCGACCCGGCTCCCGCCTCGCCACCCGACACAGCACGATGAGCGAGGGACGCACCCGGTCCTGGAAGGGCTCCCCGTTCACTCACTGTCCAGACAACTGACAACGCGGCTTCCTAGCTCCCGCCTCTTGACAGA
The DNA here is from genome assembly GCF_048514265.1 of Actinomyces sp. SKVG-SVH-4(1). Lineage (NCBI taxonomy): Bacteria > Bacillati > Actinomycetota > Actinomycetes > Actinomycetales > Actinomycetaceae > Actinomyces > Actinomyces sp. SKVG-SVH-4(1). The sequence goes on from NZ_JBGEVE010000013.1 coordinate 50,235, forward strand.
AGCTCGACGTTGGCCCACGGCAACAGGTCCGGAGCCGCTCCGATGAACTCACCATTGACGATGTTCTCGAAGCCCGTGAAAACCCACGCTCCATCGCGCATCTGAAGCAGCTGACCGGCGTAGAGGTGCTCTGGGCGCACGTACCTGGCGCCATCAATGTCCCAAGGCCCCAGCGCCCCCTCCCCCTCGGCGACCCACACCCCGCCGGGGCCGGGTTCGGCCTTCATGTCGTCACCGCAGGAGAAGATGAGGAGATGGTGGCCGTCAACGCTTCTGCTCTGGGAAACCTCCAGCTGTCCGAAAACCGACGGGCTGGTCAGCGGCGGCCCGATCCGCCAGTGATCCAGGTCATCGGAGACGGCATGACCGATGACGCCGGCACCATAGTGCTCAGCCCCCTTCGCCCTGGCGGTGATGAGCATGTGCCAGCGCCCGTCATACCTGAAGACAAAGGGATCTCTCCAGTGCTCGGCGCCAGAGACGTCTGCTTCTCTCTTTTCGTACCATCTGGCGTCCGCCTCCAGAGGAACATTGCACGTGCGTTCAAAGATCACGCCGTCAGTGGAGTCAGCCCAGCCGATGCGCTGAACCAGCCCGTCCTCGGCTCGAGAGATTCCGGTGTAGAAGACACGCATAGCACCGTCGGGCTTGACGATGGTGGAGCCGGTCCAGATCGCCTTGTCGTCGAACCCCGGCCCGTCGGAATGCACCAGGGCGTCGGGTAAAAGCTGCCACGTACGCGCATCATCGGAAACGGCGTGCCCCATGGAGGCACGGAAGTGCCGCCGCTCCGGATCGTGCAACGCGCGCGACGCCCGCAGGAAGAAGAGGTGATAGCGATCGCCGTCGTCACAGATCCAGTGGTCCCACAGCCAGTGGTCGGCAAGATGAAGAGACATGCTTTCCTCAGCCTTTGACGGCAGTGCCTGCCAACGACGCCACGAAAGAGCGCTGGAACAGAGCGAAAATGATAAGAACAGGCAGAGTGATGAGTGTACCGTATGCCATGATCTGCCCCCATACCGGGTTGAGCTGGAAGAAGTACTGCATGCCCACGCTCGCGGGCCGCATTGACTCCTCCTGGATGACCATGAGCGGCCACAGGTAGGAGTTCCACGCCGGCAGCATCGTGATGATGGCAACTGTGGCGAAGGTTGGACCGGACAGTGGCACAATGATTCGCGAGTAGATCACCCACCAGGACGCGCCATCAACACGGGCCGCCTCGTCGATCTCCTTGGGGATGTCCCCGAAATGCTGGGCGAAGAGGAAGATGGAGATTGCATTGGCAACGAAGGGCAGAATCTGCACCTGGTAGGTGTTGAGCATTCCCTGCTTGACAAGAAAACCATCAACGACCCACTGCAGCGATGGCAACTTTGCGACCCAGTATACGAGCGGCACAGCGATGGTCTCAAAAGGTACCATGAGAGTGGCCAGAACAAGCGAGAGGACAATATTCTTACCCCTCCAGCGCATACGCGAGATCGCGAAACCGATCATCGAGTTGACAATAAGACCGAGCACTACGATCGCGACTGTCACGATGAGCGAGTTCGCAATAAATCGTACAGCTGGGACCCTTTCGAATACTCCGGAGTAGTTATCCAGCGATAGGCGCCCAGTCGGAAGGAATGCCTTAAGAGAGCCGAGATCGGCGAAGATCTGCTGGTCTTCTTTGAAGGAGGAGAAGACCATGAATAACAGGGGGAACACAGCGACGCACGATGCGGTGACAAGTCCGATGTAGGTCAGCACCCTGGATCGTCTCCTGGTGGCGGCTCGGCCACGGCGACGCGGGCTCCTTTCGGCAGCCCCGAGGGCATCGACATCTGCAGGTGCCGCATCGGCCCTAGTTGTCTCAGTGAGCATGTCAGTCCTTCTCCCTGGTGAGCCAACGCTGGATGAGGCTGATGAGTAGAACGGCGACAAAGAATATGAGTGAGATGGAGCTGCCGTACCCCATGTCCTGCTCCCGGTAACCCCTGCGCACCGCGTGGTAGACAATCGTCGAGGTGGCGTCTTGGGGACCTCCGGACGTCATGACGTCAACCTGGACGAACAGGCCCAGCGCAGCGATCGTGATGGTGACGAGGATGAAGACCATCGTTGAATGCAGACCCGGCCACGTGATGTAGCGGAAGCGTTGCCATCCGTTGACACCGTCGAGGTCAGCCGCCTCATAGAGAACCGGGTCGATCATTTGCAGGCCGGAGAGCCAGATGATCATATGGAAACCGACCGCCTGCCAGATAGACAGAACGATAATGGCCGGCATTGCGGTGCCGGGGTGGTTGAGCCAGGCGATAGTGGACCACCCGCCACCAGTGACGGTGTTGAGCATCGAGTTGAACAGACCGTTGTCCTGGTAGAAGAAGCTCCACAGGATGGAGACCACAACCATGGAGGTCACCACAGGCATGAAGATCATTGTGCGGAAGGCGGTGACTCCCTTGACCTTCTGGTTGACAAGAATCGCCAACGCTAGGGCAAGGGCGGACTGGAAGGGCACGACAATGAGCGCAAAGAAGACAGTATTCGTCAGAGACCGGATGAAGGTCGGGTCGTCGGTGAACGCCCGCACAAAGTTCTCCATGCCAATGAACTGCGGAGGGTTGGGGGAGATGAGACGCGTATTCGTGAAGGACAGGATGAAGGTAAGCAGGATCGGGATGCCCATGAAAAGCACGAGGAGCAGGAGGGCCGGTGAGCTCATGAGCCACGCCGTCCGAGCCTCTCTGCGCAATGCGGCGGTCCTGCCGCGGCGCCTCATGGTACTGGGGGCTGCCATATCGGTTCCCTTCCCAGTGTCGCACTCTTGTGCGCACACCGGATCGGTGCTGGTGATGTAGGGAGGTAGCGCGGCTGTTGACCGGCCGCACGATCAGGTACTCAGTATTTCACTTGGCCTAGTTGGCCTAGTTGGCCTACTTGGCCTTGTAGCCACCGTTCGACTTGATATCCGCGTTGATGTCCTTGACGGCCTGGTCGAGGGTCGACTTGACATCGGAGCCGGAGACGATGTCTCGAGCGGCCTTGTCAAAAGTCGATGAGATGACCTTGTAACCGGGTGTCGCAGGACGCAGGAGGGCATACTTCTTACCGATCTCGTAGACAGGCTCCAGCGGCTTGCCCTCGCCGTAGTACTTCGTCTTCGGAGTGGCCGACTCGACTGACGGGAAGTTGCCGATCGCGTCGGAGTACTGAACGAGATACTTGTCCTGCATGAGGAACTCAATGAACTTGTTCGCAGCGTCGGCGCTCTTCGAGGAGGAGGACACGCCCCACTGCCAGGAACCACCGCCTACGTGAGCGCCCGCGCCGAAGTCGACAGGCGGGAGGATAAGGACCTCCTCCTTGCCGAAGGTCTCCTGAGCCTTGAGAACCTTCCATCCGCCGGCATAGACGAGCGGCACCTTGCCTTGAAGGAAGTCCTGGCCGTCCTTGGCTGGAGTCTGAGAGGCGTAGTTGGAGGTGAACAGCGAGCGGAACCAGGTACCCCACTCGACGGCCTTGTCCCCATTGAGGAAGCCCTCGGCGGTCTCATAGCTCTTGCGGTCGATGAGGTCGCCACCGAAGGACTGGAGCATGGGAGCGTAGGCGTAGGGCCACCACTCGGCGGTGTCCCATACCGACATGTCGATGGCGTAGCTGAAGCCGTCGAGCTTTGAGAGCTTGTCAAGGGCCCCCATGAACTCGTTCTTCGTCCACGGCTTGTCGACCGTGGGGATGGCAACACCGGCCTTGTCGAAGGCTGATTTACGACCGAGGAAGCACAGCGAGGTGTCGTAGGGGCCGACGGAGTAGAGCTTGTTGTTCCAGACTCCTTTGGCGGAGTCGATGATCCTACCCTGGAGTTCCTGCGAGATGGTCAGCGGCGAGAGGTATCCGGCCCAGGCCCAGTTCGGCATGATCGGGCCGTCAAGGTCGAGGATGTCGGGCAGGTTGCCGGAGACGGCGGCTGAGGCAATGGCATCGTTGTAGGACTCCTGCGGGAAGGACTTCACCGTGACCGGAGTGTTGGGGTTCGCGGCGTTGAAGTCCTTGACCGCGCTGTTGACGACGTCGAGCTCCTCCTTGTTGCCCCCGTTGTGGGTCCAGAGCGTCAGTCCGCCCGACCCCTTTCCGGACTGAGAGGAGCATGCGGCAAGCGTGGTCAAGGCGGCGGCGCTGGCGCCGAGGAACATGCGGCGGGTGGTCATCATGATGGCACTCCTTTGTGTATCAGCGTGAGTGGTGGGGATCTGACTCCACCCCATCGGGCGGAGAGCTGGTGGGGCCGGCCTCGTGTGCGGCGCGCGGGCTACGGCAGCAAGGTGGTGGGAGGCGCCGTGGAGGCTCGCTCGATGAGAGGGCAGGGAAAGCGCGTGACGTCCGGGAGCTCGGCTGTACGGCCCGCGGCAAGCTCGCGAGTGAGCCACTCGGCCATCTCCCAGTGCGGCAGGCGCATCGTGGTGAGCCTGGGATCGAGGTTCGTAGAGATGAGCGCAAGGTCGTCGAAGCCGATAACAGAGAGGTCGTCGGGAATGGAGATCCCCAGGCGTACCGCCTGCCGGAAGACGCCGGCCGCCAGGGCGTCGTTGTAGCAGAAGACGGCGGTCGGACGATCAGGCCGGTCGAGGAGACGGCGGGCAGTGGCGTCGACGCTGTCGGGGTCGAGTCCCCCGGTGACGAGGAGCGACTCGTCCACCGCCAGCCCGGCCTCTCGAAGGCTGTGGCGGTAGGAGTCGGAACGCTCACGCACAGCGATGCTCTCGGCGTCGTCGTGCCCAAGGTAGCCGATACGGCGGTGGCCGAGGTCGACGAGGTGAGCAACGGCATCGCTGGCGCCTTGACGCTCATCGGGAACGACGCCAGGAACCCCAGGGCGGTCAGCAACGCCGTTGAGCACGACGACATCCTTGATCTGCTCAGGAACCGGAACAACGCGGTGATACATCGAGGCAATGACCACCTGGCCGACGCGCCGGGCGACCATTTCGCGGACTGCCTCCTTGGCGGCGACGCCGTCGTGTCCTGCGTCAGTGAGAAGGACGGACCACCCGAGGCTCTGACTGGTGGACAGAACAGCGTCAATCATGGAGACGGCGTAGGGCGTGGACAGGACACGCTCGCCGATGACCCCAATCGTCCGGGTTCGACCGTTGCGCATACCACCGGCAATGGCGTCACGGACGTAGCCGAGCTCGTCAGCGGCCACACGAACACGCTCAGCCTTGCGCTCACTCACGCGACCCTCGAACTTGCCGGAGAGCACGAGGGAGGCCGCAGCCTTGGAGACACCAGCCGCGGCAGCGACATCGGCGAGAGTCGTCATCGCCTCTCTCCCCTCTTCTGGTCGGGAGGCCCGGCATCGGTACCGGACACAGAGAGATCATGACTCAGAACACACTCAAGAGTCAACCGGTTAACCACATTGAGTCGAGTCAATTAATCGATTGATGTTCGAGGTGTTCTTCACCTGAGTCAGGCTGCCCTCGCTCGTGATAGCGGGCAGACTCGCCGAATCCTGGCCACTATCTTGCCCAGGAACGCCGGTCCGAAAGTGCTCCCACTGGTGACAGACAAGTACTTCGACTCGTCTTACAGGCTCTCCGGGCTGCGCAGCCAGGGGGCGTCGGCGGGACGCAGTCCCACCCAGCCGCGGGTGCGCGCGTGGGCCGTGGCCAGGACTCCGAGCACCGTGGAGGGGTTGTGCAGGCGGCCGCCCATGACGGCGTCGAGGGCCTCGTCCAGGCGGACCCAGGTGGGCACGAACTCGGCCTCCTCGTCCTCGCGGACGGTGCGCCGGTCCTCGGGCAGCAGGCTCAGGTCCTGGGCGAGGAAGATCCGGGCCCCCTCGGTGGTGAAGCCGGGCGAGGCGTAGAACTCGGCCAGCGTGTGCCAGGTGGCCGCCTCGTAGTCGGTCTCCTCGGCGAGCTCTCGGGCGGCGGCGACGGCCGGTTCCTCCCCCGCCACGTCGAGCAGTCCCGCGGGGATCTCCCACAGGCAGGCGCGCACGGGATGACGGTACTGGCGGATCATGAGGATCTCCGCGGCGCCGTCGGCCTGGGAGGATGCCTCGCCCTCGCGCAGGGCGACGACGGCTACGGCATCGTGGTGGACGACGACCTGACGGGCCACCGGTTCCTGACCGGGCCCCAGGCGCACCTGGTCGGCGTCGACGGCGAAGATCGGCCCGCTCCAGACCCGCTCGCTGGAGACCAGCTCCCGCCCAGGTTCGCGCGTGTCGGCGAGGCTGTTCTCTAAGCCTTCGCCGCTGCGGGTGCTCGTCACCGGATGATCCACGATTGGCTCCTCATTCTCGCTGCCGGCGTCGTCGTTGCTGGGCGCTCGGGCACCACGATGCTACCGCTCGGGGCAGGGCGGCTCAGTGCAGGTCGAGGACCGTCTGTCGCAGCTGGGCCGCCAGGTCCTCGAGCCCGGGAAGGCCTCTGGCCGCCGCCTGCGCGCGCTCAGCGGCGCGGGTGCGGGCCTCGGGGTCGCTCAGGAGGGTTCGAAGTGCCTCCGCGATGGCCTGGGCCTGAGGGTCCACGAGGACGGCTCCTCCTCTGGCGGTCACGGCGGTGCCTCCGACGTCGGTGGCCACGATCGCGGTGCCTGCGCGCAGAGCCTCCTGGATGGTGAGGGGCTGGCCCTCCCACAGGCTGGTCTGGACGACGACGTCAGCGACCTCCATGAGGGCCGGAGCATCGCTTCGCCGCCCCAGGAGGCTGACCGGGAGCTGTTCAGCGGCGATGCACTCAGCGGCCTGCTCGCGGCCGGGGCCATCCCCGGCGAGGGCCCAGGTGAAGGCGGTCAGCCGGCCGGCGTCAACCTCGCGGGAGAGGATCGCGGCGGCCTCGAGCAGCAGCGGCAGGCCCTTCTGAGGAGCCAGGCGGGCGACGGTCAGGAGGCGGGCCCCGCTTCGCGGCCAGGCATCCTCCGCCGCGGCCGCGTCGGAGGCGCCCGGTTCAGCGGGCTGCTGGGGTGGCACCGCGGGAATGATGGCGAGCTCGACGTGTGGGGCGCCGAGATCCTGGGCCCGTTCGGCCAGGTCGGGGCTGACCGCCAGGACGAGGTCGGCGCGCCGGGCGATGAGCCGCTCGAGCCTGTCCCCCACCAAGGTGGTCAGGCGCCCCCCGACGGTGAGGTTGTGGAGGGTGACGACCAGCCGCGTGCGTCCGCGGCGGCGTCGTCCCAGGGCCAGGGCGGCCAGGGCCCCGGCTCGCAGGCCGTGGGCGTGAAGGACGTCGGCGCGCCGGCCCAGGCGACGCAGCCTGGCCACGGCCAGGGTGTCGTTGAGGCTGGGGCGGGGGCCGATCTCGAGTGGCTCGGCGCGAGCCGGCTTGATATCCAGTCCGTCAAGGACCGCGGCGGGGGCCTCAACAATGACGTCGTGGCCGTCGGCGGCCAGGAGGCGGGCGCAGTCAGCCAGGTGGGCCCGCACCCCTCCAGCGGCCGATCCGCACACCTGGAGGATCCTCCGGCGCCCGACCTGCGGGTCCTGTACGGCACCGGGCTTATTCATGGCGTCGACGTCGCTCATGGTTGCTCCTTGTCGTCCTTCGTTGTCACCGTCGGCCTGCCACCACGTACCGATGCCAGGAGGCTGCGGTCAGCCAGGTGGATGACCACCAGGACGAGGGCCGCGGCCGCAGCGGCACCGATCACGGCGGTGATGACGGCCAGGAACAGGGAGGTGACGCGGGTGGTCGCCTCTCGGACGACCAGCCCGAGGACGAGGGCCACGGGCAGCCCCGCACCGAGCGCGGTCAGGGTCGCGCGCAGCACCCGGCCCCCCATGACTCGGGCCAGAACGATCAGCAGGCTCGCTCCCGCCACCGTCATCCCAATGGTCGTGCCCATTCCCAGGGCCACGAGGGTGGCGCGCCCGTCCCCACCTGCGGGCGCCATGAGGCGCACGCAGGCGGCACAGGCCACCGCCACGGTCAGCCAGCCGGCCGCGGTGGCGTGAGCGGCGGGCCGAGAGCGGTCGGCGGCGAACAGGACCCGGGTGACCTGGTAGATGAGGGCGTAGCCGATCAGTCCCGGAGCCAGGACGGCCAGCGCCTGGCCCATCCCGTCGACCTGCTTGAAGGAGAAGAAGCGCTCGGCAGCGGCGCTGGCGGCCAGCAGCATGGCGGTTCCGGCCACGGCGACGGCGGTGACCAGGGCCGTGGAGGTGGCCACCAGCCTCCTGACGTTCTCCTCGCCTGTGCCGCCAGGACTGCCCGCCGACAGCTCGCGGGCCTCGAAGGCGGCGGTCAGGCGGGGGTAGAGGACGGTGGCCACGGGGACGGCCAGCACCGCGTAAGGAAGGACGTAGACGGCCTGCGTGTACTGATAGACCGCAGCAGTTCCGGTCTGCCCACCCCAACGGGCCATGGCCAGGACCACCAGGACGCTCACCTGCTGGGCCAGGATCGTCCACACCCCGGCCCCGCCGAGCCGCAGCGCCCGCCGGGCCTGGGCGCCCCCCAGTCTCAGGGTGGGGCGCAGACCCAGCCCCAGCCGGTGGACCGGCCACAGCAGCGGCAGGCTGAGGGCGGCCACCCCGAGGGTCGTCCCCCAACCCAGCACCTGGAGGGCGAGGCTGGAGGCGGCCGCGTCGTCGCCGCCGGCCAGCACCCCGTAGAGACCATAGGTCGCCATGACCACGAGGCTGGAGAGCATCGGTGTCAGCGCTGGCCAGGTGAAGCGGTTGTGAGCCTGGAGGACACCGGTGAGGACGACGGCCACCCCGTACATGGGCACCTGCAGGGCGAACATGCGCAGGAAGGAGGCGACGAGCTCATGCTGAAGCGTCGGGTCCACGCCCTGGGAGGTGGGGAACAGGGAGGCGATCGGGGCGGCCAGGACGATGAGCCCCAGGGACAGTGGGGTCAGGACCGCCAGGACCAGGCCCAGCAGCCCCGAGGTGGTGGCGGTGACCTCCTCACGCCTGCCCGCGGCGATCGGGGCGGCCAGGAGCGGGACGACGGTGGCGGCCAGGACCCCGCCGACGACGACCTCGTAGAGGGTGTTGGGCAGCTGGTTGGCCGTGGTGTAGGCGCCCGCCACCGTTCCGGTGCCGACGGTGGCGGCCTGGACGAGCCAGCGCAGGAACCCCAGGACGCGGGAGACGAGGGTCAGGCCGGCGACGGACCCGGCCACTGAGAGCAGTCCACCGCGGCGTTGCTGTGCCGTCATCAGGGGCGGCGTCCCAGCCCGTCGAGGGCGGCCAGCACCGGGGTCTCGCTGATGACGCGGGAGAAGGAGACCTTCTCGCTGGCCAGGATGAGGCTCACCCCGCTCAGGGCGGCCCCGGCGCGCACCGCGGCGTGGGGGTGGCAGGCCAGGGCGGTGCCCAGCAGGGCGCCGACGGCGTTGGCCCCGGTGTCCCCCAGCATCGTGTTCTCCAGGAGGTCCTCCGGCAGGGCTGCGAGACTGACTCCCAGGGTGCCCGCGGCCAGCATCCGGGTGGGCTCGCCGTCGCGTCCGGGGGTGGCCAGCAGCGGGGTGCTCACGATGCAGGCGGTCTTGAGCGCCCGTCCGGGGCGCAGGTCGAGCAGGTTGAGCAGGTTCGCCCAGGCTGCGATGACCACGGCGCTGGACGCGGCGTCGACGGCTCTGGACGCCAGCGGACGTGCGCCGGCGCCCGTGCTTCGGTGGCGGGCCAGGAGGACACCGCCGACGAGCGCCCCTGAGCCGATGACGGCGATCTTGAGGGCTCCGGTGGTGACGCGCCCGTGGGCGAGGGCGGTGAGGTGACCCTTGAGACCCTTGGCGGGGGTGTCGCCGTCGTGGGCCCCGGCATCGAGGTCGTCGACCAGGCCGGCGCATCCCCCGGCCCCAGCCGCAATGGTGGCGGCCAGTCCTGCCCGTGAGGGTGAGCCCGTCCTGCCCCGCAGGAGCCTGCCGGCCTCGATCCCAGTCGTCACGGCGCCGGCTGCTGCCCCGACTCCCCCGCGCAGGCTCACGGTGCGGCCGTGGAAGTTGGTGCGCTCCAGTCTCTGGGCAATGGGCGCCAAACAGGTGGACCAGGACAGGGCGGTGCCCGCCGCCTTGAGACCCGTCCTCGCCAGGTCTCGGGCGCAGGAGCTTACTCGCGTGATCGTGCCAGCCATGGACTCAGCCTAAGGCAGGGCGGGGACCGATCGCGGCGTCGCCACCCAGGACGCGGCCGCAGCGTCCGGGCCGGCCGAGTCACCTGCGTCGCTGAGGACAGGGACTACTTGGTCACTGGCGGCATGACTGCCTCGGCCCCCTTGTCGAAGCCGTAGTGCCCGGTGGTTCCCGCTCGGGTGGAGGCCAGGGCCAGAGGGGTGGACACGGAGGCGGCGATCTGGCCGACGGAGTCGACAGTGGTCACCTTCGCCTTCTCGGAGCGGATGATGCCGACGACGCCGCCGTCACCGTCGGCGGAGCCGACGACGACTGTGGGCGCCCTACCGGCTGTGCCCTCCAGCGCTTTGGCCCAGGCCTTGGGGTCCTCGCCCGGCGAGGCCTCGACGGTTGCTCCCTTGCCGGAGGATGCCTGCGGACGCGGCCCGACGACGACGATCATCTCGGCCGCAGCGGTGGGCGTGGAGTCCACGGAGATGAAGGGAGTGCCGGACTTGTCCACTGTCACCGACAGCATGTCCATGAGGACCCGGGAGGAGTCGTCGTTGGCGGTCAGGGCCTTGGCCAGGGCCTCCCCCAGGATGCCGTTGGCGTCCTTGGAGTTGGTGCTGCCCAGGTGTCCTTGGACCTGTCCGGAGAAGGTGGAGCGGTAGTTCTCCCGGGACAGGTCCACCCAGGTGCTGGTCATGCTCACTCGGCCGGTGACGGTGGCGCCTGCGTTCTTGAGCTGGGTGGCGATGGCGTCGGCGTCCTCGGCGTTGGCCTCGGGCAGGAGCACCATGGCCACGTTCTTGGAGGCCAGGGTCCCGGGCAGGAGGCTGGTGGCGGCCTGAGTGATGTAGGAGTCCCGCTCGTTGACGGCCGTCTCAGTCTGCTCGAGCTTGGCCTGGGTGGCGTTGCGGTTCTCACGCAGGGCGGTGACCTGGTCGTTGAGCGCGGTTCCCAGGGAGTTCTGCAGCGGGCCGGCACCCAGGACGACCCCGACGGCGAGGGCCAGGAACACGGAGATGAGCGATACCAGGTGATAGCGGAAGTCGATCATGGTTGAAGACCTTGAAGATGACCGTGAGAGGGGCTGCCTCTCAGATGGGCGGGGGTCGTTAGACGGTGGGTGAGTTCGGGGCCAGGCCCAGCAGTGAGCGGAAGAAGTTGACGACGTCGTCCCACACGGCGCCGGACAGGCCCAGGAAGGTCTGTCCACCGGGGGTGGACATCAGGGCGATGGCCAGGGCGAAGGTGCCCGCAAGGGCCAGGAACAGCAGCCACCACCCCGAGATACGGGTGCGGTAGAGCTGGGAGACGCCCTTGGCGTCGATGAGACGGCCGCCGACCTTGAGCCGGGTCAGGAAGGTCGAGGACATGCCGGCGCGCCCCTTGTCGAGGAACTCCAGCAGGGTGGCGTGCGTCCCCAGGGCCACAATGATCTCGGCGCCGGCCTCATCAGCCATGAGCATGGCGATGTCCTCACTGGTGCCGGTGGCGGCGAAGACGTGGTGCTCGACCCCGAGCTCCTCGACATGGGCCAGGCCCGGGGCGCGTCCGTCGCGGTAGGCGTGGACGACGATCTCGGCGCCGCAGGTCAGTGCCTTGTCGGATACGGAGTCCATGTCGCCCACGATCAGCGCCGGTTTGAAGCCGGCGTCCAGGACGGCGTCGGCGCCTCCGTCGACACCGATGATGACGGGCTTGTACTCGCGGATGTAGGGCTTGAGCGCCTGCAGGTCCTCCTTGTAGGAGTAACCGCGCACGACCACCAGGACGTGCTTGCCGCTCATCTGCGTGGTCAGCGAGGGCATGCCGACGCCGTTGAGGAGCAGGTCCCATTCCCCGCGCATGTACTCCATGGTGTTGGCGGCGAAGGCCTCCAACTGGACGGACAGGCCCTTCTGAGCCTCCTCCATGGCCTCGGCGACGGTCTGCTTGGTCTGGACCGATCCCTCGGCGATGACCTGCTCCTTGCCCTCGACCCGCACCGAGCCGTCCTCGACGGTGATGCGTTGGCCGTCGTGCAGGCGCATGATGTCGGGGCCCAGGTCGTCCACGAGCGGGATTCCCGCGTCGAGGAGGATTCCGGGGCCGAGGTTGGGGTAGCGCCCGGAGATGGACGGTGAGGCGTTGAGGACCGCCGAGGCGCCGCACTCCACCAGCGCCTCCGCGGCCACCCGATCGAGGTCGGTGTGGTCGATGATGGCGATCTCCCCGGGCTGGAGACGCTTGGTGAGCTTCTTCGTGCGCGCATCGACGCGCACAACACCGCTGGGATGCTCGGAGACGGACGCAGACTTTCTGCGGAAGGGATTCCTCACGGCTCGGATTGTCCCATGACTGCTTCCTGGAGAAGCTCAGCGGCGTGCCGGACCGCGGCCTGGGAGTCCTCGTGCCCGGAGAGCATTCGGGCCAGCTCTCGTTGTCTCTCTTGATCTTCGACGACGAACACCTGTGTGCGGGTGCGCCCCGGCTGGGACTTTCTCACATTCCCTGCGGCCGCCTCTGAGGGGCCGGGACGGGACTCAGGCTCGGTCACGGTCTCCTTGCGTACCACGAGGTGGGTGTCTGCCCAAGCCGCCACCTGCGCCAGGTGGGTGACGACGATGACCTGGTGGTGTCGCGCCAGACGGGCCAGGCGCCTGCCGATCTCCCGGGCGGCCCGGCCTCCCACCCCGGCGTCGATCTCGTCGAAGACGAGGGTGCGGGTGTGGGTCGAGGGGCGAGACAGGGCCGCGGCGTCGGCGAGCACCACCTCCAGGGCGAGCATGATGCGGGACAGCTCGCCTCCGGATGCCCCCTTCCCCAGGGGCAGGGCTGGCGCGCCGGGGTGTGAGACGAGTAAGAGGGCGACGCTCTCAAGGCCGGTGGGCCCGGGCTCATCAAGCCGGTCCAGCTCGACGACGAGCCGAGCGCCCTTCATCTCCAGGCCCTCCAGCTCTGCGGTGACGGCCTGCTCAAGGCGCTCGCCGAGCTGCTGACGCGCCCGGCTCAGCTCGGCACCAACACTGGCCAGCTCCTCGTCAGCGGCGGCCAGGCGCTCGGCCAGGACGGTGGCGGTGTCCTGGGGACCGTCGATCTCGGCCAGGCGCGCGGCGGCGCGCTGGCCCCAGGCCAGGAGGGCGTCGACGTCGTCGAGCTGCTCCTGAGGCCCGCCGATCTCCCGGCACGCGCGGGCGAGCTCTCCGCGGCGGTCCTGTACCTGGGCGAGGCGAGCCGGGTCGGCGCTCAGCGAGGACAGGTACCCGCCCAGCTCGGCGGCGATGTCGGCTGCGTCGATGCCCAGTCGCTGGGTACGCGTGGCCAGCTCGGCCAGGGCGGGGTCCCGGTCGGACTCGGCACTCAGGCTGCGGTGCGCGTAGGCGATGAGGGAGACGACATCGGGCGCCTGCCCGGTGGCGGACTCCTCCCCGCTGAGTGCGGTGCGGGCCCCGGTGGCGGCCCGGCGCAGGTCCTCGGCGTGGTCGAGTCTCTCGGCCTCCGCCGTCAGCTCCCGGTCCTCACCGCTGCGGGGGTCAACCTCCTCCAGGGCCTCGAGCCAGGTGCGCAGCTGGGCGACCTCGACGGCTCGGGCCTGAGCGGATGCCTGCCACTCCTGGAGCTCCTGGTCGGCCTGTCGGCGCGCCTGGTAGGCCCGGGCGTAGCGGCGGCACAGGGCGGCGTGGTCCTGACCACCCAGCGAGTCAAGGGCAGCGCGTTGGGCCGCGGTCGAGCGCAGTCGCAGCTGGTCGGCCTGGCCGTGGACGGAGACCAGCCGGCCGCCGACCTCGCTGAGGACCGAGGCCGGCACGGAGCGCCCTCCCAGGTAGGCGCGGGAGCGTCCGGAGGCGGGGACCGTACGAGAGGCCAGGAGGAGGTCGTCGTCAAGATCACCCCCGGCCTCGACGACACGGGCGGCGACACGCGAGTCCGGGTCAACCAGGAACGCGCCCTCGACCAGGCTGCGCTCAGCACCGGTGCGCACGATGGTGGTCTCGGCCCGCTGCCCCAGCAGCAGCCCGAGCGAGGTGAGCACCATCGTCTTGCCGGCGCCGGTCTCACCGGTCAGGGCGGTCAGGCCGCGGCTGAGGGGAAGATCGGCCTCCTCGATGACACCGAGGTCCTCGATGTGCAAAGACTCGATCACGCTGTCCCTCCCGAGGAGTCCGGCCGGCTTCCGCCGTCGGTGCTCGTGTCGGCGGAGGAGACCATCAGCTGGTGCAGCGCGTCCTCCTCGGGTGAGTAGGCCTCATCGGCGCTGCTGGAGGCCCGCCAGCCCTCCACGGGCAGGTCGAACTTGCGCACCAGGCGGCTGGCGAAGGGGGCCTGGTTGAAACGTGCCAGGCGTACGGGACGCTCCGCCCGGGTGACCCGGATCCTAGCGCCGACCGGCACGTCCAGGCTGCGTCTGCCGTCGCACCAGATCTCGGCGCCTCCGAAGCCCACCCGCTGGACGACGACCTCCATGCAGGAGTTGGGGCCCAGGACCAGGGGGCGGGTGAACAGGGCGTGCGCGGCCACCGGTACTAGGAGGAGCGCCTCGACCTCGGGCCAGATGACGGGTCCCCCGCAGGAGAAGGCGTAGGCGGTCGAGCCGGTGGGGGTGGACATGATGAGGCCGTCGCAGCCGAAGGAGGAGACGGCCTGGCCGTCGACGCCGATGGCGACCTCGATCATGCGGGCGCGGTCGCGCTTCTCCAAGGCGGCCTCGTTGAGTGCCCAGTCGCGTGTGACCGTCCCGTCAGGACAGATGACTTCCACGTCCAGGGTGGTTCGGGTCTCGACCGTGTAGTGGCCGGCGACCAGATCCGCGACGACCTGCTCGATGCCGTCGGGGTCGGCCTCGGCCAGGAAGCCGACGTGGCCGGTATTGATGCCCACCAGGGGGATGTCCCGTTCGCGGGCGATCTCAAAGGCGCGCAGGATCGTGCCGTCGCCGCCGAGCACCAGGACGAGGTCGATGCGGTCGGTGCAGTCCGGGCCGACCGGCTCAACACCTCGGGCGCGCAGTGCCTCCGAGGCCCGGGCCACGGCGCTGGCCGTGGGAGCACTGGGCCTGGGGACGGGGACGGGCTTGTCGTTGAGCTCGCGCTGCAGCAGCATGACACGCGAGATCCTCCGGCCGTGCTGCTCCCTACCCGGCTGCTGCGAGGACCCGTGGAGAGCGGCGGAGTCGGCCGGCCGCGCCGCAGCACTGGTGTCTGAGGGGCTCAGCTTGCTCATGGGTGGTTCCTTGTTCTGCGTCGTCGCGCACCGCCCGCCGCGGGGCCGGCGGCGACGGCGTCCTCGATGTTGGAGCGCAGCGCGTCCCCGTTCAGGTCCCCGGGGCAACCGGCGCGGGAGGCGCGCATGCTCAGGAAGTACTCAACGTTACCGGCCGGTCCTGGCAGAGGGGAGGCGGTCACGGCCTCGACTCCCACACCCAGGGAGTGGGCCCGCTCGGCCACCGTCATGACGGTGGCCACATGGAGCTCTGGGTCGCGCACCACTCCCCCGTGCCCGATCCGGTCCTTGCCCACCTCGAACTGGGGCTTGACCATGAGCAGGAGGTCGGCGTCGTCGGCCGCGGCGCGCAGCAGCGGTTCGAGGACCAGGGTCAGGGAGATGAAGGACAGGTCTCCCACGACGAGCTCCGGGGCGGGGGCGACGACCTCGGGATCCAGTGTGCGGATGTTCGTGCGGTCCAGGGCGGTGACGCGGGGGTCGGAGCGCAGCGACCAGGCCAGCTGGCCGTAGCCGACGTCGACGGCCACGACGTGCTCAGCACCGCGGCGCAGGAGGACGTCGGTGAAGCCGCCGGTCGAGGCGCCGGCGTCCAGGCAGCGGCGTCCCTCGACGCGGGGTGCCAGGCCGCGGCGGCCCAGCGCGTCCAGCGCGCCGGCGAGCTTGTGGGCACCGCGGGAGACGTAGTCGTCTCCGGAGGGCACCAGGATCTCGATGGCCTGGGCCGGGTTGACCTGACGGGCGGGTTTGGTGACGACCTCACCGTCGAGGGTGACGTGACCGTCGGCGATGAGCGTGGCGGCATGGGTGCGGGAGCGGGCCAGCCCGCGGCGCACGAGCTCTGAGTCGATACGGATGAGCCTGGCCATATCAGCCCTCCGCCTTGTGAAGGACGGAAGCGAGGTCCTCGTGAATGGCGGCCAGGGCGGCTGCGCGCTCCTCCAGGGGCATCTGAGCGATCTGGGCGAGCTCATCGGTGTGGTCGTGGAGGCCTTGGGCCGCCGTCAGGGCGATGTCGGCCCGCGGGGGTGCAGGCACCGGCGGCCGATGAGTCGGCCGGTATGCGGAGTCCGCGGTCGCCGGCGTCTCCTCCCCGACGTCGGTTCTCGACTCGTTGCCGCTCATTCCTGACTCCCATCGACATTGCTCGCGTTGACGCTGTGGTTCCTCATCTCCTCCGGTAGGAGCCTCACCGGCCCCGGCCGGGATTTCAGGGCTCAATCACCTCGATCTCGGGCACCTCCAGCGTCGCGGCCTCACCCTGGCGGCCCTGAGCGTCTGCCCAGTCCCAGGCGGCCACGGCCAGCGCCCGGTAGGAGTCCAGGTCGATACGCACCGCACTGCCGTCCGGGGAGGTCACGGCGCCAAAGTCCTGGAGCTCGAGCCGGGAGCCGAGGACTCGGGCACTGCGGTCGCAGACCCTCCACCACATCTGGCCGTCGACCTCGACTCGCACGGGCTCGGGGTGGGGCTCGGTCAGGCCACGCAGGTCGGTGTGGAGGAAGCTGGGACGCTCGGTGGCCGGCGCGCAGACGACGTCTCGCGCGTCGGAGACGCCGGTGAGGACGTGGAGCCCCGGGATCCCGGCGGCCCGGGCCCCGACATGGTCAGTGTTGAGCCGGTCGCCGACCGCCAAGGGCCTGGTACCACCAGCCCGCTTGAGGGCACGCGTGTAGATGCCTGGGAAGGGCTTGCCCCCGGCCAGGGGCTCCTTGCCGGAGGCATGGACGATGGCGGCCACGAGGCTGCCGTTACCCAGGGCGAAGCCCCTCTCGGTGGGCAGGGTCGCATCGAGGTTGGTGGCCACGTGCAGGGCCCCGGCATTGATGGCGTAGACACCCTCGGACAGCAGCGCCCAGTCGACCGCAGGGTCCCAGCCCTGGACGACGGCCACGGGCCCGTCCTGCGCACTGCTGGTCACCTGGAAGCCCTCGTCGAGGAGGGCCTGGCGGACGCCGTCGCCGCCGACGACGAGCACCATGGAGCCCGGTTCGACATGCTCGGTGAGCATGGCGGCCGCGTCCATGGCGGCGCTGAAGACCTCCGACGCCTCGGCAATGATGTCGTTGTCCGCCAGCTTGTCCACGACCGTCTGGGGCGCCCGTGAGGCGTTGTTGGTGACGAATGACAGATGCATTCCGGCCTTGCGGGCGGCGTTGACGTTGTCCGCCGCGTGGGGAACCCGGGCCTGACCGGCGAAGCAGACGCCGTCGAGGTCCAGCAGGGCGACATCGTAGGCAGTGCACAGCGGCTGTTCGCTGCCGAGCAGGGTCGCAGGGGCGGCGGTATCAGGGGCCTGGGGCATGGTCATCGGGGCTCCTCAGAAGCGTTGGTGGAAGGCGTCGGCGCATCCTGCGCATCCTGGAGCAACTCGGCCATCTCGGCCTCGACGCGCTCGGCGAAGGACTGCGACCACTGAGCGTCCTCATCCTGGTCCACAGGCTCGTCGTGCTCCTCGAGGTCCAGTGAGGCCTCGTCCTGAGCCGGCTCTCCAGGAGCCTGTGAGGTCTCGGTCGTCTCGCTCACTGCATCACCGATCGTGTCCCCATCGGAATCCGTGCCGGGCTGAGTGCCGGAACTCTCCGGGGTGCTCTCCTCGTGGGCCTCGGAGTCATAGTCGTCCTCGATGTCGAAGACCTCGACCTCGTCCTCCTCAACCGGCTCTGGACCGATCCGGTCACGGATGGCCTCAGCCTCCCGGTTGCGTCCGAGCTCTGCGAGCCTGTCGGCACGCACAGAGTGCAGGCGTCTGAGGGTGTCGCTGTCGGAGGGACGCGCCCTGATGGCGTCCTCGATGATGAGCAGGCCAAGATCAGTCTGGCCCATGTCGTGGCGAAGACTGGAGACGACCATGGCCAGCTCGGCCCGTTCAATGTCGTCGAGCTGGCGAGGGTCTGCCGCTTGAGCAGCTTGAAGGGCCTTGTCGAGGTTACCCAGCGCTCGCTCGCAGTCGACCTCGATGGCCCGGTGCAGGTCGAGCCCGGACAGGCGCCTGGCGGCCCGAATCTCTCGGAGCGCCTCGCTGTAGTGGCCGGCGAGATATGCCGCGATTCCGGCCGTCTCCCGGACGACGGCCACCCGGCCCGCGTGGGAGGCGGCGTAGCGCGCGTGCTCGTAGGCGGCTTGAGGATCGTCGTTGAGGAGGCGCTGAACCATGACCAGGTGCCGGGCAACGTTCTCAGCGTTAGCACGCCCCAGGGCACGCAGCTCTGCCCTGGCGCCCCGTTCAAGATCAGCCGGCTCGACGTTGTCCGGGACCTTGGGTTCGGGGACGCGCTGACGCTGCGACGGACGACCGCGGCGATCGTCTCGCCTGTCGCGCGAGTCATTCCTCCCGGAGCGGTCGTTGAAACGACCTGGCCTGCGACCATTGCGGTCGCCACGCCTGCTACCGCCCTCACCGTCTCGACGCCGTTCGTCGCGCCAGTCGTCACGGTGCCGTCGATCGCCGCGAGCAGAGTGCTCCCCGCGGTTCGACCGCTGGGAGTGCACCCGAGAGCCGGAGGAATCGTCGTCCTGTCCCGCCCGATCACTGCGACGAGGGCGACCGTCCTCCCCTGTAAAACGGCGACGTGCCCCGAAGCCGTGACGCTCATCGTTGCGGCGACGCCGGCCTGCCTCGCTGTGGTCCGAGCCGTGCTGACGGTCCTGATACGCCATGGTCCTTCTTTCACTCTGGCACTGCCGCCAGTTGCCCTGGTGCTGTCGTTTACCTGGGAGGAGCCTACCTGGGCCGAGGTGCTCAGGCGTAACGGGACTCGGCGACACGTGGTGTGGTGCGTGTCCGAGCTGAGGGCTTCGGAGGGGTGGGCCGTAGCGTTGTGGAGATTCGAGGCGAAGATGAGCGCTCCGGCGGAAAAAGGTTCAGCCCCCTGGGGTTGCTCCTTGTGGAGTCCCGGGGGGCTGAACCTTGTTCAAGTGTGTGCTCGGTGGTGTCCTACTCTCCCGCACCCTGGCGGGTGCAGTACCATCGGCGCTGTCAGGCTTAGCTTCCG
>NZ_JBGEVE010000014.1:0-68752 GCF_048514265.1 Actinomyces sp. SKVG-SVH-4(1)
CACCCCAGCCCAGCTGCGGGCCGACGCCATCACCGCCATGACCCTGTCCACACTACGCACCAGCCAACAGACCGCCTACCACAGACCCACGCAAGCCCCCGACAACGACACCAGTGGCGGCACTGGCGGTGGTGGCGGTCTCGGCAGCAGCACTGGAGACTTTGGCGGTGTGAGTGAGCTGGCTGCCTCCTTGGCTCCTCCCAGCAGTTCTGCCCCTGCGGGACGTGTGCTGCCTGACGGGGTGCCCCTGGAAGGACTCCTGGGGGCCTTGAGCTCCCTGGTGGGTTCCGCCAGCCCGTGGTGGACCCCCTCAGGCACCGGACACCTCCCCCTCCCAGCAAGCATCCACATCGACGTCCAGGTCACCGTCCCCCTGACCAGCCTGGTTGGTCTGGCTCCACCGGAAGACCCCACCGGCAGAGGTGACCCCGGAGGCGGCGAGTGCTCCAAGGGGCCCCGCCACCCGAAGTCCGGCAGAGCCTCCCCAGACCAGAACTCCACCGTCACGACCGACCTCAACGGTGCAGCACCCCAGGACAACGGGTGGAGCCTGCCCACCGCTGACGGGAGGAGTCTGCCCGGTTCCAGCGGGAGGAGTCTGCCTGAACCCGCCTTGGCCGCTCCCGCCTCCCAGCCGGCCGCCTCGTTGCCCGCTGCGGCTACCGGGGTCGCTGAGGTGCGCATCGGGGTGCGCAGCGCGGCGGTGCCGGCCCTGACCGCCTGGGCCCTGGCCGCCGGCGGGACCTGGAGGCGCCTGATCACCGACCCAGCAAGCGGCACCGTCGTGGACGTCGGCAGGAGCCGTTACCGTCCCCCGGCGGGCCTGGCCGACCTGGTACGCGCCCGCGACCGGGCCTGCATCTTCCCCACCTGCCAGACCCCAGCCGAACGCTGCGACATCGACCACCTCACCGCCTGGAGCCAAGGCGGAACCACCA
Organism: Actinomyces sp. SKVG-SVH-4(1); assembly: GCF_048514265.1. Taxonomy (NCBI): domain Bacteria; kingdom Bacillati; phylum Actinomycetota; class Actinomycetes; order Actinomycetales; family Actinomycetaceae; genus Actinomyces; species Actinomyces sp. SKVG-SVH-4(1). Next base: position 939 of record NZ_JBGEVE010000014.1, read on the forward strand.
GCCTGGACAACCTCGTGGTCTTGTGCCAGGCCCACCACCGCCTCAAGCACACCCCCGGATGGGCACTCACCAGAGACCAAGCCACCGGGACCCTGTCTTGGCACACCCCCGACAAGACCATCTACCAGCGCCACCCAGACGGCACCATCACCCGCCTACCCCACAAGACCGGACCCCACCAGCACCACACCCCCAGCACCGTCATACCAGCCGACCTGAGCCAACAGATCAGCCCCGACATCCTCAACCGCCTCAACCGAGCCCTTGACACAGCACTCGACAACCACACCGGTCCCGGCACCAACACCAACGGCAGGGCACGGCTAGAGACCCGCGGCCCCCAACCCGGCCAGCAACCCGGAACCTACGAGCCAGTCCCCTACCCGCAGGCAGCCCACACCCTCCAACTCGCACCCCTCATCGACCAAACCCCACCCTTCTAAGTGACCAGGCCACTACGAGTTGACGACCGGGATGTCCGTGAGGCGAGCGACGACTCGCTCTTTCGTATAAAGATATTCACCTGCCGGCATATCAATCGTGATGCTATCCTCGCCGACGTCTGGCCACACAACCGGGAGGGACTGGGAAGCCCCGGGCTCGAGACTGTACACAAAGTTATTCGCCAAGGGAACTCGATTCCCATTGGGGTACGCATAGTCGGCTTCCAAATACCTCAACCCACCACTGAGGATGGTTAAGCTGCTCACATACCACACTCCAGACAGGCCGCGCAACTCCATCATTTTTCCAGGCAAGGAGAAGGGAGCAACCGGCATGCTGACCTTCTCGCTAGAGGTGACCACTACCGTTCCAACCAAGTAGTTACCGACTCGAACCACATGGTCGATCACCATGTGCGCGGTCTTACCGTCGATCTTCACGTCGACACCCTCAGGTCCCTTGCCCACAGGACCGGTGGCCTTTGGCATCGCGGACGACGGTACCGCGCTCGCGCTTGGTACCGCGCCGGCCTCGGCGGGTTTCGAGGGCGTCAGCGTGATCTCCACACGACGGTTGGCCTGCCTGTGCTCATCAGTGTCATTCGCAACCCGCGGCGAGGACTCTCCCTTGCCTGAGACCGACTCCTTCCACGCAGACAAGTCCGTCAGCTTCTTGAGACGCTCCGACACCGCTTTGGCCCGCCGCTCCGACAGATCCTGGTTGTGTGCGTCATCAGCGACATCATCGGTATGGCCCGTGATTGTCAGATCCCCGCCAGAGGGATACTTCTTGACCTGCTCCACCACAGTCGCCAGCACACTGTCAGCCTGAGTCGAGAGCTGATCGGAGTCGGTCGCGAACGTGACATCCCCGGCCACCGTCACGGTCGTCGACTTCTCATCCTGCTTCGTGTCCGATGAATCGTCAGCTGCCAGGGACATCGTCTCGATCTTGAACGGCCCCGCCTCCGACTCGTCAAGCTTCGCCTTTGACAGCACATCATCCACCGAGAAATCAGCCTCGGCATCCTTCAAAACCGGAACGCCTGTAGCGACACCCACATAAGGAAGGAACAGGTCCACGGCACTAACATCCTCAGGCGGCGCATGAAACACTGGGAATACTTCCAAAGGCTTTTCTTTTTCAACACCATCAGATAGATGATGCGTTTCTTCATCCAGTTCGCGATACACCAAGCCCTTATCCAAAGAGAGCATTCTGATCGCAACCATGGTCCACAGGTGGTACGCGGAGCCGAATGGTTTAGACAGGTCCACATTCTTTTTCGAGGTCGTCGATAACACCAAGCGCACGACAGCGTACTTGCCGTTGACTGCGGCGGGCCCCACCTCAACCGAGAGCGGAGCCCCTTTCCACTCTGCCTCCAGCATCACCCCACCGTGGGGACCAGTCGCGGTCGCAACAGCACGTGGGGACGCGGCACCCGATCTCTTCCCAGAGGAGGCGGCATCGCCCTTCTTGAGCATCCCGCATCCCGATAGGACAGCCCCCGCACCGGCCAGGGCGGGCAGGGTCAGGACACCACGTCGGGTCAGTCGGGCGCAGGCGTCAGGAGACATCGGCGTGGAGGACGGCATCTCGGGAACCTTTCAACGCATTGGGAACACGTACGTGGCACCCTATGCACCGCAATCCACTACCCGCGATGGGGAACTCCCCATCACTCCCCATCTGCTCCCCATGAACCCATGGGGAGTCATGGGGAGTTGGGAGGCTTCATCAGCTCCCAGGTCGGATGCTCAGGCGGCCCGGTCCACGAGGATGCGGGCGAAGTCCTCCATGGCCGCACGCACCTGCCTCACCCGCTCACCGGCATCAGTCATAGCCGCCGCGGCGGCCTCGCCCTCGATGCCAGCCTGGGCCAGGCGCTGCCGGGTTCCGTCAAGGACGGCCTCCTCCAGGCCCTCCAGGCCCTCCACTGCCTGAGCCGCCCAGTCCATGGCCATCTCGCGGGTACGGGCCAGGACGGGGTGCTCACGCAGGCGAGCGACGACGTCGGACAGGAAGGCGTCATCGGACAGGTCGCCGCTGGACAGGCGCGAGAGGATGGCCTGGCCGGCGGCGTCGAGCTCGCCGGCCGCCAGGGCCTTGCGCAGGAGGAGGACCGGCATGGTGTCCACTCCCTCGCGCAGGTCGGTGCCGGGGGTCTTGCCGGTGGTGGCCGAGTCGCTCATGAGGTCGATGACGTCGTCGGCCAGCTGGAAGGCCACACCGATCCGCTCGCCGAACTCCTCCACGATCTGCTCGGTGTGCGTCCCGGCACCGGTAAGCATCGCCCCGTAGCGCGCGGACACTGCGATGAGGGAGCCGGTCTTGTCCGCCAGGACCTGGATGTAGTGGTCCACCGGATCGGTCCCTGCCGGGCGTGGCAGGGTCTCGTGGAGCTGACCCATGCACAGGCGCTCGAAGGTCTTGGCGTGGGCCATGACGGCCTCCGGGCCGAGGGCCGCCACCAGCTGGGAGGCCCGGGCCACGAGGACGTCGCCGGTGAGGATGGCGGCGGAGTTGCCCCACACGGTCTGAGCGCTCGGGGCGCCGCGGCGCAGCGGGGCCTCGTCCATGACGTCGTCGTGGTAGAGGGTGGCGATGTGGGTCAGCTCCACGGCCACCCCGGCGTCGCGGATCTCCTCACCGGTGGCCAAGGCCGGGTCGCCGAGCTGGGCGGTCAGCAGGGCCAGGACCGGGCGCAGGCGCTTGCCCCCGGCCTCGGCCAGGTGCGAGGTCGGCGGATTGATGGTCTCGTCGGCGCTGGTGACCACCTCCATGAGGCGGTCCTCAATGGTCTGGAGGGCGGGGATGATGCGCGACTCCAGCTCGGGGGCGCTCAGCGGCAGTGATCCGATCACGGAAGGAGCATAGCCGTCTGGTCGAACAGGTCGAAGGCGGTCTGCGGCAAAATGCCCAACCCGATTGTGGCCATCACCGCAACGCTGACCGCCAGGATGATCGGGCCGCGGCTGCCCACGACCACGGAGCGCTCGCCGTCGGGCTCATGGAAGAACATGAGCACGATGAGCCTCATGTAGAAGAAGGCGGTCACGGCCGAGCAGACGACGGCGAGGATGACGAAGGGCGTCCCGTTGCCGCTCAGGCCGGTGGCGAAGAGCCGGAACTTGGCCATGAAGCCGGCCGTCAGGGGCACTCCGGCGAAGGACAGCAGGAAGACGGTCATGGCACCGGCCGCCCAGGGGCTGCGGCGTCCCAGGCCCTTGAAGGCATCCAGGTCGCCGTCCTCACCGCCCACGGAGCCGTCGCGGTGGGAGCGCACCAGGGTGATGATGCCGAAGGCCCCCACGGTGGCGATCCCGTAGGTCAGGGCGTAGAAGCTGAGCGCGGAGATCGCCGCCTTGGAGTAGGCCCCGATCCCGATGAGCATGAAGCCGGCGTGGGCGATGGCCGAGTAGGCGAGCATGCGCTTGACGTCGCGCTGAACCACCCCGACGACGGTGCCCAGGAGCATGGTCAGTGCTGCCACGGCCCACAGGGCGGGGGCCAGGTCCCAGCCCATGGCGCCGGCGATCAGGTAGTAGAAGCGCACCAGGGCTAGGAAGGCGGCGGCCTTGACGCCGGCGGCCATGAACCCGGTGACCGGGGTGGGGGCGCCCTGGTAGACGTCCGGGCTCCAGGCGTGGAAGGGCACGGCCGCCACCTTGAACAGCAGGCCGACGATCACCAGCATGAGGCCGGCCAGGATGAGCCAGTCCTGCCCCGCCGCGCTGCTCACGGCCTCGCCCAGGGTCTTGTAGTCGACGGCGCCGGCCACCCCGTAGAGCAGGGCCGAGCCCATGAGGAGGAAGGCGGAGGCGAAGGCCCCCAGCACGAAGTACTTCAGCGCCGCCTCCTGGCTGAGGAGCCGGCGGTGGCGGGCGGTGGCCGCCAGGATGTACAGCGGTAGGGAGATCATCTCCAGGATGACGAACAGCGTGATGAGGTCACTGCTGGCCCCGAAGAGCATCATGCCGCCCAGTGAGAACAGGGTCAGGGGGAAGATCTCGGTCGTGGTCCAGCCGGCCAGGATGGACTCGCTCTCCTCCGCGCTGCCGGGCCGGTCGGCGGCCTGGGCCGCGAAGGCCCCATCACCGACCGAGGTGCGGTCGGCCATCACCAGGACGGCCAGCAGCCCGATGACCAGGAGGATGCCCTGGGCGGCGATGGAGAAGGGGTCCTCGGTCAGGCCCGCGGACATGCGGGCGCCCGGCAGGAAGCCCTTGGGGAGCTGGAACTGGGGCACGGCCGCGGCGGCGGCCCCGGCGGCCCTGACCTCGCCCCAGCGCAGGAACAGGGAGACCCCGGAGGCCAGGATGGCCAGGAAGCTCAGCGTGGACTGGATGGCCAGACGGGCGGGACGAGCGATGAAGGCCTCCACGAGGACCCCCAGGACACCGGCGCCCAGGATGATGAGGACCGGCGTCAGGGCGTCCCAGTTGACGATCGGGGCAGTGGCTGAGGGGCTCACTTGGTGTTCCCTTCCGTAGCGGTGGAGGCGGCGGGAGCGTCAGTCGCACCGCCGGCATCGGGGCTGTCACCGGCGCCGCGGGCTGAGGCCTCAGCCTGCGAGGAGCTGGTGACCGTGAGCGCGACCTGCCGGGCGACGTCGTCGAAGGCGGACGTCAAGACGCCCGGGGCCAGTCCGAGCGCGAGCATCGCGGCGATGATAGGGACGACGACGAGGCGCTCGCGCCCGTCGAGGTCGGGGCTGCCCACGCGCTCGGGGGCGGGCGCCCCGGTGAAGACCCGCTGGTAGGGCAGCAGCATGTAGACGGCGGCGATGACGACGCCGACGACGGCCGCACCGCCCAGGGCCAGCGAGACCGAGAAGGTGCCGGTGAGCACCATCCACTCGGGCACGAACCCGCTCAGGCCCGGCAGGGCGATGGAGGCCAGCCCGCTGACCAGGAAGGTGCCGGCCACCAGCGGCATGACCCGGGCGATGCCGCCGAGCTCGCTGATGGCGACTGTCCCGGTGCGCCGGGCCATGAAGCCGGTGACCAGGTAGAGGCCGGCGATGGACAGCCCGTGGGCCACCATGTAGACCATGGCGCCGTTGGCAGCCACCTGGTTGCCGATGAAGATTCCCAGGACCATGAAGCCGAAGTGGCTCACGGAGGTGTAGGAGATGAGGCGGTAGAGGTTGTCCTGGGCGATGGCGGCCAGGCCCCCGTAGATGATGGAGACGACAGCCAGGACCAGGATCACCGGGGCGGCCCAGCGGGAGGCCTCCGGGAAGATCGGCAGGACCAGGGTAATCATCCCGAAGGTGCCGATCTTGTCGAGGATGCCGATGAGCAGCACCGAGGTGCCCGGGGTGGCCTGCTCGGCGGTGTCGGGCAGCCAGGTGTGGACCGGGACCAGTGGCGCCTTGATCGCGAAGGCGATGAAGAAGGTCAGGAAGATCCAGTGACCGACGGAGGTGGACACGTGCAGGTTGGCCGCCACCGAGTCGATGAGGAAGCTGGGGACGCCGTTCTTGGCGGAGTGCAGGTGGACGGCGATGACGCCGATGAGCATGATGAGCCCGCCGGCCAGGGAGTACAGGAGGAACTTCAGGGCGGCGCGCTGGCGATTCTGCCCGCCGAAGCAGCCGATGAGGAAGTACACCGGGATGAGCATCGCCTCGAAGCACAGGTAGAACAGCAGCAGGTCCCGGGCCGAGAAGATGACGACGACGAAGAACTCCAGCGTCAGGACGAGCCCGGTGAACAGGCCCTGCCGGTCGGCGGGGACCTCACCCCAGGAGGCGAGCAGCACCAGGGGCGTGACGAAGGCGCCCAGCAGCACCATGGACAGGCCCAGGCCGTTGACACCCAGGGCCCAGGAGGCGCCGATGGCGGGGATCCAGGAGTGAGTGTCGGTCAGCTGGACGGTGCTGGCTTGAGCCAGGTCGAAGGCGCTCAGCGCCCACAGCCCCAGGGCGAGGACCGCCAGGGAGAACACGAGGCCCACGGCGCGGGCGTGGAGCCGGCGCAGCGGCGGGACCAGCCACAGCAGGAGCGCCCCGGCCAGCGGCGTGATCGCCATGACGGTCAGGACGGGCAGCGATGCGGGAAGAGTCGGCATGTGTCGTGTCCTCTCAGAACCTGGCGGCCAGGACGGCGATGAGTACGAGGACCGTTCCGGCCAGCATGTAGCCGGCGTAGGAGCGCACGTACCCGGACTCGGTACGGCGGGTCAGGCGCCCCAGGGCGCCGGTGCCCGCGGCGGCACCCTCGATGGCGCCGTCGACGACGTAGCGCTCGACGGCGTCGGTGGCCAGGACCAGTCCCTGGCCGGTGCGCATGGCCAGGGCCTCGTTGATGGCGTCCTGGTACATGTCCTTGCGGGCGGCCTCCACCAGGGGGTTGGCCGGCTGCAGGACGACGGGCACCGGGCGGCGCACGTACATCCACCAGGCCACGAGAACCCCGACGACGACCAGCGCGAGGGTGGCGCCCATGATGACGGTGGCCGGCAGGACCGGCTCACCGTGCTCGGCGTGACCGGTGACCGGCTCCAGCCAGGTGACGAACATGTTGTTGTAGGTCAGCAGCCCGCCCAGGCCCGCGGAGAACACGGACAGGACGATCAGGGGCAGGGTCATGAGCCAGCCGGACTCGTGGGGGTGGACCTCGCCCTCCAGGTCCTTCTCGGTGGTCCAGCGCTGCTTGCCGTGGAAGATCATGAAGAACAGGCGGGACATGTAGAAGGCGGTCAGGCCCGCGCCCAGCAGGGCGATGGTCCCCAGGATCCAGGGCTTGGCGCCCTCGCCGACGAAGGCGGCCTCGATGAGGCGGTCCTTGGACCAGAATCCGGAGAAGGGCGGCACCCCCAGGATGGCGAGCCAGCCGATGCCCATGGTGATCCAGGTGATCGTCATGGCTCCGCGCAGGCCACCGAAGCGGCGCATGTTGACCTGGTCGCCCATGGCGTGCATGACCGAGCCGGCCCCCAGGAAGAGCTGGGCCTTGAAGAAGCCGTGGGTGAGCAGGTGGAAGATGGCGAAGGCGTAGCCGACCGGACCCAGGCCCGCTCCCAGCATCATGTAGCCGATCTGGCTCATGGTGGAGGCGGCCAGGACCTTCTTCATGTCATCCTTGGCGCTTCCGATGACGGCCCCCAGCAGCAGGGTGATGGCGCCGATGACGGCCACGGCCGTCTGGGCGCTGGGGGCGCCCTCGAAGACGGCGGCGGAGCGGACCATGAGGTAGACGCCCGCGGTGACCATGGTGGCGGCGTGGATGAGGGCCGAGACCGGCGTGGGGCCGGCCATGGCGTCACCCAGCCAGGCCTGGAGGGGGAACTGGGCGGACTTACCGCAGGCCGCCAGGAGCAGGAAGAAGCCGATGGCGGTGAGCCAGCCGGTGCTCACCGAGCCGTCGAGGGAGGCGGCGGAGACGGCGTCGAAGGAGACCGAGCCGATCTGGCCGACCATCGTCATCATGGCCAGCAGGAGGCCGACGTCGCCCACACGGTTCATGATGAAGGCCTTCTTGGCAGCGGCGGCGTTCTCGCGGCTGGTGGCCTGCTCGCCCTGGGGGGCGTCGGCGTCGGCGGTGTTCCAGAAGCCGATGAGCAGGTAGGAGGCCAGCCCCACGCCCTCCCAGCCGACGAAGAGCACGATGTAGGAGTCACCCAGGACCAGGGTGAGCATCGCGGCGATGAAGAGGTTGAGGTAGGCGAAGAAGCGGCGCCGGTCGCGGTCGTGGGCCATGTAGGCCACCGAGTACAGGTGGATGAGGAAGCCGACGCAGGTGACCAGCATGACGAAGGTCAGCGACAGCGGGTCCAGGCGCAGGCCGACGTCGACGCTCAGGTTCCCGGCGGAGAACCAGTGGTAGAGGGGCAGGCCGATGACGCGTTCCTCAGCGGGCAGGCCCAGGACCTGCACGAGGATGCCCACGCCGAGGCAGGCGGCGGCGAAGGAGGCGGCCAGGCCCAGCCAGTGGCCCCAGGCGTTGGATCGGCGGCCGGCCAGCAGCAGGAACGCGGCGGAGGCCGCGGGGACGGCGATGAGCAGCCAGGCCCAGGAGGCCAGCCCGGTGGCCTCGGTCAGGGGCGTCACGACGGCGGTGACAGGAGCGGGAAGCATGTCGGTGGTCTCTCCCCTCAGTTCTTGAGCAGGTTCTCGTCGTCGACCGACGTGGACCTGCGGGTGCGGAAGATGGATACGACGATGCTCAGACCCACCACGACCTCGGCGGCGGCCACCACCATGACGAAGAAGGCGAAGACCTGGCCGGTGAGGTTGCCGTGGATCCGGGAGAAGGTGACCAGGACCAGGTTGACGGAGTTGAGCATGAGCTCAACCCCCATGAGCTCGATGATGGCGTTGCGGCGCAGCAGCACCGTGAGCGCCCCCAGGGTGAACAGCACCCCGGCCAGGATGAGGTAGACGGTGATGGGGAGACTCACTTCTCCTCCTTCTGCTCCGGGGCGGCCGAGTCGGCTGCCCCGTCATCGCTGAGGACGGGCTGCTTGACGGTGGGGGCGGCGGCGCCCGGCATGGAGGGCATCCCGGAGCGGCGGGCGTCCCGGGGGCCGCCGGCCTGACCGGTCTGGCCGGCCCCGGCCAGACGGGAGACGATCGTGCCCGAGCGCTGGGCCAGTCCCATCTCCGGGGAGACGTCCGACAGCTCCAGGCCCTGGCCGCGGGCCCGCAGGACCCGGGGCACGGACTCCTCGACGGCCTCGCCCTGGGCGTCCAGGGCCGGGGCGGCGGCGGAGTTGGTGGAGGCGTAGACGCCGGGCATCGGCTTCTGGCCCGGGTGGGCACCCTTGGCGGCGTAGTCCTGCATCTTGCCCGCGGCCACCGCCCGCTGACTGAGCCGGGCCCGGATGCGCTGGCGGTGGGTGAGGGTCAGGGCGCCGACGGCGGCGACGATGAGCAGGATGGCGGTCAGCTCCATGGTGACGACGTGGTCGTGGTAGAGCGTGACGGCCAGCAGGTCGGGGGCGGCCTTGGCGCCGTCCTTGAGCCCGGCCGGCGTCGGGAAGGTGGAGCGCCACACGACGGCGGTCAGGGCACCGGCCAGCCCCAGTCCCAGGAGGATGAGGACCGGGCGCCTCATGACGGTACCGGCGGCACCCACCGGCTCGTCACCGCCGACACCCACGAGCATGATGACGAACAGGACGAGGGTCATGACGGCGCCGGTGTAGACCACGACCTGGGTGATGCCCATGAAGGGCGACTCGTTGACGATGTAGAGGACGGCCAGCGAGATCATGATGCCGATCATGTTGATGGCGGCGTTCACGGCACGCTTGGCGGTCAGGACGCCGATGCCGCAGGCCACGGTGACCAGGGCGACGACGCCGAAGACGATGGCCTCGCCCAGCCCCAGGTGACCGTCCTGAGTCAGAGCGGTCGGGGCGACGGCGGGGGCTCCGGTCATCAGCAGGGTGCTCATCGCAGGGCTCCCTTCACGGTGTGGCGGCTGTCCCGGCCAGAGACGGGGGCGGCCTTGGCGCGGGCGGACTCCAGGCTGGGGTCCTCGGGTCGGTGGCTCCGCACCCAGTCGATCTGGGCCTGGGTGGAGCCGACGACCTTCCCGCGGTAGTAGTCGCCGTCCTCGGTGCCCTCGACCATGGGGTGGGGCGCGGACACGGCGCCCTCGGGCACGGGGGCCAGCAGGTCCTCCTTCTCGTAGATGAGGCCCTCACGGCCGGGACCGACGAGCTCATCGAAGTCGGTGGACATGGTCAGGGCCCGGGTGGGGCAGGCCTCGATGCACATGCCGCAGAAGATGCAGCGCAGGTAGTTGATCTGGTAGACGCGCCCATAGCGCTCGCCGGGCGAGTACTGGGCGCCGGGCTCGTTGGAGGCGGCCTCGACGTAGATCGCGTCGGCGGGGCAGGCCCAGGCGCACAGCTCGCAGCCGATGCACTTCTCCAGGCCGTCGTCGTAGCGGTTGAGCTGGTGGCGCCCGTGGTAGCGGGGCATCACCTGTGGGGGCTCGAAGGGGTACTGCTCGGTGACCACCGGGCGGAACATCGAGGAGATGGTGACCCCGTAGCCGGCCACGGGCGCGAAGGCGCGGGCCAGGGCGGAGGGAGCGTCGCGCAGCCACTTATCGTGCTGCGAGCCCCGGGAACGGTGGGGGCGATCAGTCATCTTTTCCCTCCTGGGGTGCCTCAGCGGCCGTGTCTGTGTCCTTGTCGCCGGCCGGGTCGGCCTTGAGGTCAAGGGTGAAGGTGGGCAGGGCGGTGGCTGCGTCCGTACCGGCCGGAGCTGCCGTGCCGGCCACACCTGCTGAGTCGGGGGACTCGGCAGAGGCGGCGGAGTCTGCGGAACCGGCTGCGTCGTCGTCATCGACGTCGGTGTCCTCCAGGAGGCCGACGGCGGTGGCCGCCCCGGTCTCGGAGTCACCGGCCGCGTCGGTCGCCGGCGCCGCCAGGGCGGCGCGGCGGGCGCGCGGTGAGGGCGGCAGGGAGCTGCCCGGAGGCGGCGGGACCGGGAAGCCCTCGAGGAAGGCGACGTGGTCGTCCTCGGCGTCCAGGATCTCGACGTCCTCGTCGTCCGCATCCTCGTCGTCGTCCTCATAGTCCTCGTAGAGCTCCTCCTCTTCCTCCTTGTCGGGGATGAGGAAGAGGATGAACATGATGACGCAGAACACGACGGCCATCGGCAGCAGCAGGGCCTGCACGGAGGCGCCCGAGAAGGTGCGGAAGGCGCGCACCACGGCCACCAGCACGAACCAGACCAGGGAGATCGGGATGAGGACCTTCCAGCCCAGCTTCATGAAGTGGTCGTAGCGGATGCGCACGAGGGTTCCGCGGGTCCAGATCATGAAGAACATGACGGCCCAGACCTTGGCGACGAACCACAGCATCGGCCACCAGCCGGAGTTGGCGCCCTCCCAGAACAGGCTGAGGATCGCCGAGCGCCAGCCGCCCAGGAACAGGGTGACGCACACGGCCGAGACGTTGAACATGTTGATGTACTCGGCCAGGAAGTACCAGGCGAACTTCATCGAGGAGTACTCGACCATGTGGCCGGCGACGAGCTCGCCCTCGGCCTCGGGCAGGTCGAAGGGGAGGCGGTTGACCTCACCGACCATGGAGATGACGTAGATGATGAAGCTGGGCACCATCGCCACGGCCCACCAGATGCGCTGCTGGGCGGTCACGATCCCGGAGGTGGACATGGTCCCCGAGGCCAGGAAGACCGTGAGGATGGACAGGCTCATGCTCAGCTCGTAGGAGATGACCTGAGCGGCGCTGCGCACGGCACCGAAGAGCGGGTAGGTGGAGTGCGTGGACCAGCCGCCCAGGATGATCCCGTAGACACCGAAGGCGGTGATGGCCAGGATGTAGAGGACCGCCACCGGGAAGTCGGTCAGCTGCAGGGGCGTGGAGTGGCCGAAGATGCTCACCTGCGGCCCGAAGGGGATGACCGCGTAGACCATGAAGGCGCTGAAGGCGGCGATGAGCGGCGCCAGGAGGTAGATGACTTTCTCGGCCCCCTTGAGCCAGAAGTCCTCCTTCATGATGAGCTTGCCGGCGTCGGCGACCGCCTGGAGCAGGCCGAGGGGGCCGTTGACGTTGGGGCCCAGGCGGGTCTGCATGCGGGCCAGGCCGCGCCGCTCCACCCACAGCGCCATCATGACGCTGACGATGAGGAAGGCGACGATGAAGCCGGCCTTGATGAGGGTCAGCCACCAGGTCTCGGCGGAGAAGTCGGCGGTCACGCCCCCGTTGGGCAGGGCGTCGTCGGCAGCGGCCTGAGCCGCGTAGATCGGGTTCACCTCAGTACCTCCGCTGCATGGGTCACGGTGACCTGGGAGCCGTGCCCGGCGCCCAGGGTCTGGTGGACGGTCGAGCCGGCCGAGCACTCGGGCAGCCACACGGTGCCGTCGCTGACGCCACCGACGACGGCCGGCAGGGTGATCGATCCGGCGGCGGTCGCCACGGTCACCTCCTGGCCGGCTGCCAGCGACAGGCGCTGGGCGAGGTCGGCGCCCACCCGGGCGACGGGGCGCAGGGCGGTGGCGGCCAGGAAGGGCTCACCGTCCTGGAGGCGCCCGGCGTCGAGCATGGGCTTGTGGGTGGTCAGTCGGGCCTCGACGCCGTCGTCGGCGGCGACGGGGGCGCCGGCGCAGACCGCCGGGGCGGGCCCGAAGGCGACCGACGGGCGCTGCCCGCGCCACAGGCCCAGGTCGGCGAGCTGCTCGTGCAGGACGACCAGGTCGTCGACCTGCAGGTCGACTCCCATCTCGTCGGCGAGCATGCCCAGGACCTGACGGTCGGTGCGCGAGCGTGAGACGTGGGCCTGGCCGAAGGGGCGCACGCGCCCCTCCCAGTTGACGAAGGTGCCGTTCTTCTCCACGGCCGGGGCCACGGGCAGGACGACGTCGGCATGCTCGCTGACCTCGCTGCGGCGCACCTCGAGCTGGACGGTGAAGCCGCTGGCGGCCAGGGCCGCGCGGGCCAGACCCGGGTCGGGGAAGTCGCGCAGGTCGATGCCGCCGACAACCGCGCCGCCCAGGCTCCCCTCCAGGAGCGCCGAGAGGATGGCGGTGACGTCGCGGCCCGGTGTCGCGGGCAGGAGGTGCTCGGGGCCCAGGTTCCAGGCCTGCTCGACCTGGGCGCGGGCCTCGGGGTCGGCCACGGGGCGACCGCCGGGCAGGAGGCCGGGCAGCAGGCCCGCCTCGATGCCGCCGCGCTCGCCGCTGCGGCGCGGCACCCAGGCCAGGTGGGCGCCGGTGGCGGTGGCCAGGGCGTCGGCGACGCTCAGCAGGCCGGGGACGCGGGCGGCGCGCTCACCAATGAGGATGGTGGCACCGTCGGCCCGCAGGGCCTCGACGAGCTCGGGGTGGGTCTGGCTGAGGTGGGCGACGACGCGGGCCTCCTCACCGGGCGGGGTGAGGACGGCCTGGGCGGAGAGCTTGCGGCTGCCGGCGCTCAGGCAGGTGGTCACGGTGGCCACCTTGACGCCGCCGGCGCGCACGCCCTTGCGCAGGCGCAGGAACAGGGAGCCGCACTCGTCCTCGGGCTCCAGGCCCAGGAGCAGGACCTGACCGGCCCGCTCCAGGTGGCGGTAGGTGACGGCGCCCAGTCCGGTGCCGGCCACGCGGGCGGCCAGGAAGGAGTCCTCCTCCTGGCTGTGGCTGCGCACGCGCTGGTCGATGTCGTTGGTGCCCAGGGCGGTGCGGGCGAAGCGGGACCAGGCCCAGGCGTCCTCCAGGGTGAGGCGGCCGCCGGGCAGGAGCCCCACTCCCCCGTCTGCGGCGGCGCGGGCCAGCCCCTGGGCGGCCACGTCCAGGGCGTCGGACCAGGAGGTGGAGACGAGCTCGCCGGTCTCCTCGTCGCGCACGAGCGGGACGGTGAGGCGGTCAGGCTGGGAGGACCAGGTGAAGGCGAAGCGGTCCTTGTCGGTGATCCACTCCTCGTTGACCTCGGGGTCGTTGCCGGCGAGGTGACGCAGGACGACGCCGCGGCGCATGTCGACGCGGATGGCGGAGCCGGAGGCGTCGTGCTCGGTGACGGAGTCGGTGGAGACCAGGTCCATGGGGCGGGCCCGGAAGCGGTACTTCGCGGAGGTCAGGGCGCCCACGGGGCAGATCTGGATGATGTTGCCCGAGAAGTAGGAGGCGAAGGGGCGCCCGGAGGCGTCCAGGTCCTCGCGGCCGGCGCCGAGGTCGGGGCCGTAGTCGGTGCCGTCGGAGGCGCCGGGCTCGCCGCCGGGGCCGGTCAGGTCTCCCAGGGCGCTCAGGGAGGGCACGCCGCGGATCGTCTGGAGGTCGGCGTCGAGCCCCTCCTGGGGCTCCTCGGTGTAGAAGTCCAGGACGCGGGCGTCGAAGCGCCCGATCTGCTCGGAGTACAGGCCCCCGGTGTGCTCGGGCTCACCGTCCATGTCAAAGGAGGGGTGCCCGCCGCCGCGGCCCTGGAGGGCGATGAAGGGGTCGCCGGGGATCTGGTCGGCGAAGCGCACGCAGCGCTGGCACAGGATGCACCGGTCGCGGTCCAGCAGGATGTTGCTGGTCAGGCGCAGTGGCTTGGGGAAGGTGCGCTTGACGTCGGTGAAGCGGGTGGCGGACTGGGCGCCGGAGGCCATGAGCTCCAGGGCCTGGTTCTGCAGGGGGCACTCGCCACCCTTGTCGCACACCGGGCAGTCCAGCGGGTGGTTGATGAGGAGGAACTCCATGGTGCCGGCCTGAGCCTTGGCGGCGACCTCGCTGGTGGCCTGGGTGGAGATCTCCATGCCCTCCATGGCGGTCATGGCGCAGGAGGGCTGGGGCTTGGGCATGGGCCGCACGACGCCGTCGCGCCCCGGCATGGCCACCTCCACCAGGCACTGGCGGCAGTTGGCCGACGGCGCGAGCAGCGGGTGGTCGCAGAAGCGCGGGATGCGCACGCCGACCTGCTCGGCGGCGCGGATGAGGAGGGTCCCCTTCTCGACCTCGACGGGCTGCCCGTCGATGGTCATGTGGACCATCTCGGGGGCCGGGGGCGCCGCGGGTGCGGAGCTCTTGGTGGTCGTCTCAGCAGTCATGGCTCACCGTGCGCTTTCGAAGACGGAGGAGGCGGCGTAGGGGAAGAGCTCGCCGGCGGCGGCGGTGTAGCCGGCCTCGAACTCCTCGCGGAACCGCTTGATGCCGGTCAGGACCGGGGTGGCGGAGGCGTCACCCAGGGCGCAGAAGGAGCGTCCGGCGATGTTGGAGGCGATGGACTCGAGCTTCTCGACGTCGCCGGGCAGACCGCGCCCGGCCTCCAGGCGCAGCATGATCTGGCGCATCCAGTAGGTGCCCTCGCGGCAGGGGGTGCACTTGCCGCAGGACTCGTGCTGGTAGAACTCGGTCCACCGGGTGACCACGCGCACCACGGAGACGGTCTCGTCGAAGACCTGCAGGGCGCGGGTTCCCAGCATGGAGCCGGCCTCGGCCACGGACTCGTAGTCCAGGGGGACGTCGAGCTCGTCGGGCCCGAAGATCGGCGTCGAGGAGCCTCCCGGCACCCAGAACTTCAACTCGTGGCCGGGGCGGATGCCGCCGGAGAGCTCGATGAGCTCACGCATGGTGATGCCGAAGGGGGCCTCGTACTGGCCGGGGTGGGCCACGTGGCCGGAGACGGAGAAGATGCCGTGGCCCTTGGACTTCTCGGTGCCCATGGTGGAGTACCACTGGGCGCCGCGGGCCAGGATCGCCGGGACCGAGGCGATGGTCTCGACGTTGTTGACCACCGTGGGCCGGGCGTAGAGGCCGGCGACGGCGGGGAAGGGCGGCTTGAGGCGGGGGTGGCCGCGGCGGCCCTCCAGGGAGTCCAGCAGGGCGGTCTCCTCACCGCAGATGTAGGCGCCGGCCCCGGCGTGAGCGGTGATGCGCAGCCGCTGCTGGCCGTCGAGCCCGAAGCCGGTGTCCAGCAGGCCGGACTCGGTGGCCTCGCGCACGGCGCTGAGCAGGCGACGGTAGACGTGGGGGACCTCACCGCGCAGGTAGACGAAGGCGTGGTCGCCGCCGATGGCGCGCGAGGTGATGGCGATGCCCTCGATGAGCGCCTGCGGGTTGGACATGATCGTGGGGATGTCCTTGCAGGTGCCCGGCTCGGACTCGTCGGCGTTGACCACGAGGTAGCGCGGGCCGCCGTCGACCGGGGGCAGGAAGGACCACTTCAGGCCGGTGGGGAAGCCGGCGCCGCCGCGTCCGCGCAGGCCGGAGTCCTTGATGAGGCCGATGAGCTCCTCGCAGCTGAGGGTCTTGGCCTTCTTGAGGCCCTCGTAGCCGCCGTGGTCGAGGTAGGTCTGCAGGGTCCAGGAGCGCTCCTGGTCCCACAGGTCGCTCAGGACCGGGGTGAGGGTCCCCGGCGCGGTGTAGGTGGCGGTGTCACTCACTTGGTCTCCTCCTTCGGCGCGGTCCAGCCCTGCTCACGGGCGATGCTCAGGCCGCGCAGGGTCGGCTCGCCGGGGCCGCGCCCCTCGTCGGTGCGGCCGTCCTCGAAGCCGGCCAGCAGGCGCTCGTTCTCCCGGAAGGTGGGGACGGTCTCGGGGCCGCGGGTGGGGGCGACGTCCTCTCCGCGCTCGAGGGCCTTGATCATGGCGACGGCGGAGTCGGGGGTCTGGTTGTCGAAGAACTCCCAGTTGACCATGACGACGGGGGCGTAGTCGCAGGCGGCGTTGCACTCGACGCGCTCGAGGCTGATGGTGCCGTCCTCGCTGGTCTCCTCGGCGCCAAGGCCGGTGTGCTCGGTAACCGCCTTCCAGATCTCGTCCCCGCCCATGACGGCGCACAGGGCGTTGGTGCACACGCCCACGTGGTAGGTGCCCACCGGGTGACGGCGGAACTGGCTGTAGAAGGTGGCCACGGCGCTGACCTCGGCCCGCTCCAGGCCGAGCCGGGCGGCGCACAGGGCGATGCCGGCCGGGGAGACGTAGCCGTCCACGGACTGGATGAGGTGGAGCATCGGGATGAGGGCGCTGCGCTCCTTGCCCGCCGGGTAACGGGCGATGATCCGCTCGATGTCGACCTGCAGGCCCTGGGCGACCTCGGCGCTGTAGCCGGCGGCCACGGCGGCTTGCGCGACGGTGCCCACCGGGCCGACCGCGCTGACGGTGGCGATGGTCTCGACGGCCGGGTTGACTGCGTTCTCGGTGGTGCTCATCAGCGGTCCACGCCTCCCAGGACGGGGTCGATGGAGGCCAGGGTGGGCACGAGGTCGGCGATCATGCCGCCCTCCCCCATCATGGCCAGCGACTGCAGGTTGGAGAAGGAGGGGTCGCGGAAGTGGACCCGGTAGGGGCGGGTGCCGCCGTCGGAGACGGCGTGGACGCCCAGGATCCCCTTGGCGTGCTCGACGGTCTGGTAGACCTGCCCGGCCGGGACCCGGAAGCCCTGGGTCACCAGCTTGAAGTGGTGGATGAGGGACTCCATGGAGCTGCCCATGATCTCGCGCACGTGCTCCAGGGACTGGCCCTGGCCGTCGGTGGCGATGGACATGCGGGCGGGCCAGGCGATGGTCGGGTCGGCCACCATCGTGGTGTTGGAGGGGTCGTCGCCGCGGGCGGCGATCTCCTCGAGGCGGTCCAGGCACTGGGAGACGATCTTGAGGGACTCGTAGGCCTCGTCCAGGCGGATGCGCAGGCGGTTGTAGCAGTCGGAGACCTTGTAGGTGGGGACCCGGAAGTCGTAGGTCTCGTAGCCGCAGTAGGGGTTGGTGCGCCGCAGGTCCAGCGGGTAGCCGGCCGCGCGCAGGCAGGGCCCGGTCAGGCCCAGGGCGAGCCCTCCGGCCAGGCTGATCTCCCCCACGCCGATGAAGCGGGACTTGAGGATCGGGTTCTCCAGGAGGAGCAGCTCGAGCTCGTGGATGTCCTTCTTGATGTCCGGCATGACCGAGCGCACGAACTCGGTGAAGCCCTCGGGGATGTCCTGGGCCAGGCCCCCGGGGCGGATGTAGGCGTGGTTCATGCGCAGCCCGGAGACCATCTCGAAGGCCTTGAGGATGTTCTCGCGGCAGCGGAAGGCGATGGTCATGAGCGTGGTGCCGCCCATCTCGTTGCCCCCGGTGCCCACGGCCACGACGTGGGAGGCGATGCGGTTGAGCTCCATGAGCAGCACACGGGTGACGGTGGCCTTCTCCGGGATGTCGTCGGTGATGCCCAGGAGCTTCTCGACGGCGAGCGCGTAGGCGACCTCCTGGAAGAAGGGGGCCACGTAGTCCATGCGGGTCACGAAGGTCTCGCCCTGCACCCAGGTGCGGTACTCCATGTTCTTCTCGATACCGGTGTGCAGGTAGCCGGTTCCGACGCGGACCTCGGTGACGACCTCGCCGTCGGCCTCCAGGACCAGGCGCAGCACGCCGTGGGTGGAGGGGTGGACCGGACCCATGTTGAGGACGATCCGGTCGTTGCGCAGGCGGTCGGCCTCGTCGCGCTCGGCGATCTGGGCGACGACGTCGTCCCAGTCCCCGCCGCTGACGGTGAACTGCTCGGCGCCGGCGGACAGCTCGTCCGTGGCGGGGCCGGAGGCGCGGAAGGTGCGTGCGGTGCTCATCAGCGGTAGGACCTCCGGGTGTCGGCGGGCGGGGTCTGGGCGCCCTTGTACTCGACGGGGATGCCGCCCAGCGGGTAGTCCTTGCGCTGGGGGTGGCCCACCCAGTCGTCGGGCATGGCGGTGCGGGTCAGGTGGGGGTGGCCGTCGAAGACGATGCCCATGAGGTCCCAGGTCTCACGCTCGTGCCAGTCGTTGCCGGGGTAGAGCGAGACGAGGGAGGGCACGTGCGGGTCGGTCTCAGGGCAGGCGACCTGCAGGCGCAGCTGGCGTCCGCCGTGGGTCAGGCTCATGAGCTGGATGCAGGCGTGCAGCTCGCGCCCGGCCAGCTCGGGGTAGTGGACGCCGCTGACGCCCAGGCACAGCTCGAAGCGCAGGTCCTGGTCGTCGCGCAGGGGGCGGGCGACGTCGAGCAGGTGCTCGCGGGCGATGAACAGGGTGAGCTCGTCGTGCTCGATGACGACCTTCTCGATGGCGGCGGCCGGGTCGATGCCGGCCTCCTGGAGGTCCTCGATGAGGGCGTCGACGACGTCGTCGAACCAGCCGCCGTAGGGGCGCGCGGCGGCGGGGGCGAGGGTGACGACGCTGCGGTGCTCGCCGTAGCCGGTGGTGTCGCCTGCGTCGGAGGCGCCGAACTGGCCGGTGGGGGCGGTGATGACCTCCAGGCGCAGCTCGGGGCGCACGGGGGTGCCGGCGACCTCGGGGACGGCGGGGGCCTCGGGGGCCTCGGTCAGGGCCTCGGAGCCCGAGTCGTGTGCCGGGGCGTTCTTCTCACTCATGCCAGCAGGCCCTTCATCTCATGGGTGGGGGTGGCCGACAGCGCGGCGGCCTCGACGGCGCGGGCGATCTCCTCACGGTGCTTGAACAGCGGCTTCTTCTCGATCTGGCGGGTCAGCTCGAGCATGGCGTTGAGGAGCATCTCGGGGCGCGGCGGGCAGCCCGGCAGGTAGATGTCCACCGGGACGATGTGGTCGCAGCCCTGGACGACGGCGTAGTTGTTGAAGATGCCTCCCGAGGAGGCGCAGGCCCCCATGGAGATGACCCACTTGGGCTCGGGCATGGAGTCGTAGACATTGCGCACGATGGGGGCCATCTTGTGGGAGACGCGGCCCGAGACGATCATGACGTCGGCGTGGCGCGGGGAGGCGCGGAAGACCTCCCAGCCGAAGCGGGCCATGTCGAAGCGGGGGGTGCCGGCGGCCATCATCTCGATGGCGCAGCAGGCCAGGCCCATGGTGACGGGCCACATGGAGCGGGCCTGGGCCAGGCCCGCGAGCTTCTCGACGGTGGTCAGCAGGAAGCCCGGGCTGTCCACCTCGGCGGCAGCGGCGGCGTAGGGGTCATTCCGCTTGGACGGGATGGACGCCATGTAGGCGTTGTGCTTCTTCATGCTCTTCACTGCTGTGTTCTCCTTGGGATCGTCGGGCTGGGTCTTGGCCGGTCAGAGCGGCTTCAGTCCCAGTCCAGTCCGCCGCGACGCCACTCGAGGATGTAGGGCACGGTGATGAGGCCGATGAACAGGACGGCCGCCCCCAGCCCGAAGAAGCCCAGGCGCCCGAAGGCCGTGGCCCAGGGGTAGAGGAAGACCACCTCGACGTCGAAGATGATGAAGGTCATGCCCACCAGGTAGAAGGAGACGGGGAAGCGCCCGTGCTCGGTGTTGGCGGGGGTGGGGTCGATGCCGCACTCGTAGTTGGCGACCTTGACCCGGTTGCGCCGGGCGGGGCTGATGATGGCGCTCATGGCCAGACCGCCGACGGCCACCAGGAGGGCCAGCGCGGCCATGATGAGCAGGGAGGCGTAGGGGTTCATGCTTCCGGCACCATCCTTGTCAGGAGCTGGATGAAGTGGTCGATTCCGTCGCCGCCGCGGCGCTCCCACCCGTCGGACAGGAGCTTGGTGACGAGCTTCATGAGGCGCTTGCGCGGCAGCCCGTAGCGGGTGCACAGGCGCATGACCTCGGGGTGCTCGATGAGGGCGACGAAGACACGGCCGAGCGTGTAGTAGCCGCCCATCTCGGAGCTGAGGGCCTTGGGGTACTGGGCCAGGACCTGCTCACGGCCGGAGGTGGTCGTGCGGGCGGATGCCTGGGCGGCGGCCTGGGCGGCCAGGCGGCCGGACATGAGGGCCTGGGCGATGCCCTCGCCGTTGAAGGGCGAGACCATGCCGCCTGCGTCGCCCAGCAGCATGAGGCCGTCGGCGTAGTGCGGCTTGCGGTTGAAGGCCATGGGCAGGGCGGCACTGACCAGGCCGCCGACCTGGTTCTCCTTGGTGAAGCCCCAGGAGGCCGGGACGTTGTCCATCCAGCGGTTGAACACGGCGCGGTAGTCGATGGCAGTGGCCTGGGCGCGCGAGGAGACCGAGCCGAGTCCGACGTTGACCAGCCCCTCCCCCACGGACCAGATCCAGCCGTAGCCGGGCAGGAGGTCGGACTTGCCGGGAGTGCCGTCCCACAGCTCGAGGCGGGACTCCATCCAGGCGTCCTTGGCGCGCGGGGAGCGGAAGTAGGCGCGCACGGCCACGCCCATGGGGCGGCGCTCGTTCTTGGTGCGCCCGACGGCGGTGGCCAGGCGGGCCGAGACGCCTCCGGCGTCGACGACCAGCGGGGCGGTGAAGGTGGTGGGCCCCTCGATGCCGGGGTAGGCGACCCGGTTGGTGGGGCGGGCCTCGACGCCGGTGACGCGCCCGGTGGGAGAGGTGACGGGGGCGGTGACCGTGACGCCGGTGAGCAGGCGGGCTCCGGCCGCGGCGGCGTGCTCGGCCAGGTCGCGGTCGAGCAGGGCGCGGGGGCGGGCCATCCCGTAGGAGGGGAAGGAGGCCTGCTCCGGCCAGGGGAAGTGGAGGAGGTGGCCGCCGCCGATGACGCGTAGGCCGCGGTTGCGCTGCCAGCCGGTGGTGTCCATCCCCATGGAGACCAGCTCGCGCACGGCCGAGGGGGTCAGGCCGTCCCCGCAGACCTTGTCGCGGCCGAGCTCCTGCTTCTCCAGGAGGATGACGTCGAGACCGAGAGTGGCCATGTGGTAGGCCGCGGAGGATCCGGCCGGGCCGGCCCCGACGACGATGACGTCGGCAGTGGCAGAGGCGCTGGACTGGGCGGCTGCCTGGGTCACTCGGGCTTCCCTCCTCGGCACTGCTGGTACTGCGGGCATAGTCGTAGGCATCACAGTTGGCACCGTAATGCAGGCCCCGCACGGGGCGGAGCCTGTGCCGACTGTACCCAGGCGGCCGACACCTCCATGACGGGAGCGGCGAGACAGGAGGCGAACCGCAGTTTTCGTTGCCGTGACGGCAATCCTCAGAGAAGTCCCCACCTCAACGACAGATGACGACGCCCCAGAATTACGCTGCGAGTGAGTGACGAATTTCAACAGTGTCGGACGGGACCTGCGTCCTAGAACGGCACCGACGCGGTCGGAGGCCGGCTGGGAGCGGTCTGCGGCACGCCTTGGCTGCGAGACCGCGGCCGGGATTTGCGATGATGACCCCCATGAGCCGATCCCCCCTTCGAGCCAGCCTCGCCAAGGACCCGCGCGAGGTCGCCGGGATGTTCGACGCCGTCGCGCGCCGCTACGACCTGTCCAATGACGTGATGAGCCTGTTCCAGGTGCACATGTGGCGTCGGGTGACGCGCGCGGCCGTCGCCGCGAGGCCGGGGACGCGCGTCCTGGACCTGGCCGCGGGGACCGGCACCTCCTCGGTGGAGTACGCCGCCGACGGCGCCGAGGTCGTGGCCTGCGACTTCTCCACCGGCATGGTGGCCGAGGGCAAGCGCCGCCACCCCGAGATCGCCTTCGTGGCCGGGGACGCCACGGCGCTGCCCTTCGCCGATGAGAGCTTCGACGTCGTCACCATCTCCTACGGGTTGCGCAACGTGCAGGACACGGCGCGGGCGCTGTCGGAGATGCGCCGGGTGACGGTTCCGGGCGGAAGGATCGTCATCGCGGAGTTCTCCACCCCGGTCTGGCCGGCCTTCCGCCACCTGTACCGCTTCTACCTGGGCAGCGCCCTGCCGGCCGCCGCCCGTCTGGTCTCGTCGAACACCGAGGCCTACGACTACCTGGGCGAGTCGATCCTGGCCTGGCCGGACCAGCGGGAGCTGGCAGGCCTCATGCAGGAGGCCGGTTGGCGGGGCGTGGGCTACAAGAACCTCTCCGGCGGGATCGTCGCGGTCCACCGGGCCACTCGGCCCGTGCCCGCCCGGGGCGAGCAGTGAGAACCGGTCTGAGCGGCGACCCGGGGCCGACGTCGTGAGGGCAGAGTCGTGAGGGCGGAGCACTGCCTGGCCGCGCCGCCGCACCTGTCCTTCCGCACCCATGAGCTGCCCGAGGGCGCGCTGGACGGGCTGGCTCTCATCGATCTGCTGGCGGGCCGCGAGGATGTCAGCTCCTGGGTGCACGAGGGGCGCGGACTCATCGGCCTGGGCCGCGTCCTGGTGATCGAGGCCCACGGGGCGGAGCGCATCGAGGCGCTGCGGGCCGCGTGGCGGGCCGTGGTCGGCGTGGCCTGGTGGCGTGATGCGCTGGTCCGCCCCGGGACCGGGCCTGTGGCGCTGGGCGCGATCACCTTCTCCCCCGCCTCGGGGCAGTCCTCGGTCCTGGTGGTTCCCGAGGTCCTCGTCGGGCTGGACGACTCCGGCGCCTGGCTGACGACAGTGGTGTCCGGGGCTGACGACGGGACTGAGCCGGAGCACCCGGATCCCGGCTCGCTCCTCAAGGCACTGGTAGCCGATGCTCGCGCAGCGGTCGACCGGGATCCAGCCGGAGCCGACAGCGACTCCGGGGACTCCGGCGGCGCCACCGCCGTTGAGGCCGGGGCCCTCAGCGAGGAGCAGTGGTGCCGGGCGGTCTGCGCCACGCAGGAGCGGATGCGTGCCGGGCAGGCCCGCAAGGTCGTCCTGGCCCGCGACGTGCTGGCCTACCCGGGCGCGCCGCTGGCCACCGGCACGGTGCTGCGGCACCTGGCCCGCGACTACCCCTCCACCTGGGTATTCGCCGTCGACCAGATGGTGGGGGCCAGCCCCGAGCTGCTGCTGCGCCTGCGGGATCGGCGCCTCATGAGCAGGGTGCTGGCCGGAACGGCACGCCGGCACGCCGGCGAGGACGCCCTGGCGACCGCGCGCCTGGCGTCCTGGCTGGAGGGTTCGAAGAAGAACAACCGGGAGCATGAGCTGGCCCGCGACTCGGCGATCACGGCGCTGGAGCCGTTGTGCTCGGTGGTGGAGGCCCCGGCCCGCTTCGTCCTGACGCTGCCGAATGTGCTGCACCTGGCCAGTGACGTCACCGGAGTGGTCGCCGGGGACACGGGGGCGCTTGCTCTGGTGGACGCGCTGCACCCGACGGCGGCCGTGTGCGGGACACCGACTCAGGCGGCGGCCCGCCTCATTGAGGAGGCCGAGTCCATGGACCGGGGGCGTTACGCCGGGCCGGTGGGCTGGGTGGACTGGCACGGCGAGGGCGAGTGGTGCATCGCGCTGCGCAGCGCCCAGCTGCCCGAGGCGGGGCCCGGACCGCAGTCCCCCGCGAGAGTGTTCGGGGGCGGCGGCATCATGCCGGATTCCGAGCCGGTCGACGAGCTGGCGGAGACGACCGCCAAGATGCGCCCCATGCTGGGGGCACTCGGCATGCGTCTCTGAGACGACCCTGGACGGCTATCGCGTCAGGAGTCCTTGCGCTCGGCCAGGGTCACGTCGATGTCCTGCTTCTTGGAGTCACGGATGACCGTGAGCTTGACCTTGTCGTTGGCGGAGTACTGGCGCACGTAGCCGGTGAGAGCCGACCCCTGGGCGGTGGTCTTCCCATCGATGGCGATGACGACGTCATCCTTCTTCAGTCCGGCCTTGTCAGCCGGTGAGCCACCTTCAACCGAGGTGATCTTGGCGCCGGCGCGCTTCTCGCCGTCGGCCCTGGCACCAGCGGTGTCGAGGGTGACTCCCAGGTAGGCGTGCGTGGCCGTACCGGACTTGATGAGCTGCTTGGCGACCTTGTCTGCCAGCTTGACGGGGATGGCGAAACCGATGCCGATGCTTCCCGAGCCTCCCTCGCCGCCGCCGGAGCGGCTCATCGTGGCGATGGAGCTGGTGATCCCGATGACCCGCCCCTTCTCATCGAAAAGCGGCCCTCCAGAGTTGCCGGGGTTGATGGCGGCGTCGATCTGGATGGCGTTGGTGTAGACCGCCGAACCGCCCGATCCGTCCTCATTCTGTGAGTTGACGACGGGCCGATCGAGGGCCGAGATGATTCCGGTGGTGACGGTTGAGGACAGGCCCAGCGGGTTACCGATCGCCATGACGTCCTGACCGGTGGCCAGCTTGTCGGAGTCGCCGAGCTGGGCGACCGTGAGGTTGTCGGGGGCGTCCTTGAGCTGGATGACCGCCAGGTCGGTGGCGGGGTCGGTACCGGTGGTCTCGGCGTCATAGACGCGGCCGTCAGCCAGCGTCACCTGGATCTTGGAGGCCCCCGCCACCACGTGGTTGTTCGTGATGATGTGCCCCTCCTTGTCGAAGATGACTCCGGAGCCCAGGGCCTCGCCCCTGTCCGTGACGACGCCGATGGAGACGACGGCGTTGGACACGGCGGCCGAGACGGCCTCCCAGTCGGGGGCCTGGCCGGCGCTGTTGACGGTCTTGGTCGTGCTCCCGGTGGCGATGGCGGTGGGCGCCGTCGTGGAACGCGATGAGACATCCCCGCCGCGAGCGTCCATGTACCTGACCGCGGTCACAGCCCCACCGGCCCCCAGCAGGGAGGCGACCAGCACGGAGGCGACCAGGGCGAACCAGCCCGGCCCCCGCCGGCGCCTCTTGGTGCCGCTGTCAGCGCCTGTGGCATTCGAGGCCGCATAGAAGGACTCCCCGGTGGGGGCGCCGGCCGGCGCGTAGCCACCGGGCGTCGTCGGGACGCTCGTATAGGGCGAGCCGAGGTGCGTCTGCTGCCCCTGGTAGGGCTGCTGGGCGGATGAGTAGCTGGACGGCGTCGCCTGCTGCACCTGAGGGGCGGGGTACTGCCCCTGAGCCTGCTGCTGCGGCTGGTAGGACGGCTGCTGGGGCTGGTACTGCCCCTGGGCGGGCTGCGCGTAGAGCGACGCGGACTGCTCCGCGGGAAGCTGCGAGGTCGGCGGCTCGGCAGGCAACTGCGAGGTCGGCGGCTCGGTGGGAAGCATCCGGGTCTCGTTCCCATGCTGCACGTTCGCCCCCTGAGGCAGGACCGGCTCGGGCTGGGAGGCGTCGGCGGTGTAGGCCTGGGAGAGATCCGCGTAGCCGCCGTGGTCCTCGGTCACGCTCGCGCCCTCGCTGACGGAAGACCCCGTTGCCGGGCTGGCCTGGCTGCTGGCGGACCAGGAGTCGACACCGGAGTGAGCGCCGTCCGCCGCCGCCTCGGGCTCAGTGGGCCGGTATGCCTCCGGGTTCGTCTCGTCGTATCCGCTCATCTGTGCTCCTCCTCGGGCGTGTCGCCCTCTCAGATCCACGAGTAGACAACACCAGGGCTCTGTGCCGTTTCCGATGATTCCCTGAGGCTGTGCTGTGGATCGTGTAACTGTTGTATCGCAGCGGGCTGAGAGCCCGGCGGTGGGTTCGGGCTGAGCCGGGGCCACCGCCGCAGGTCCTATCCCGCTGGTTGCCGTCCATCTCTATCGTCGTTCATGTTGTCACGGTGTGAGGACCGTGCCTCGTGGTCTCCCAGACGACGACGCTCACGCCGTCGACCGGCTCATCCAGGAGTCCGCGGAGGGCCTCGACATCATGGGGGACCTGGACGCGGCCCCCCAGGGCTGCCGCCAACGCAGCGATATCCGCCCGCTGAGGGGCGGTGAAGAGCCGTTCGAACCGGCCCGCTGGCGTGGTGCGGACGTACTCGAGGTGGGAGAAGATCGCGCCCCCACCGTCGTCGACGACGATCACCTGCAGGTCGGCCTCCTCCTCTCGCACGCCCCGGTTCAAGGACATGGCGTCGTGGAGGAAGGCGAGGTCTCCCATGACGGCGCGAACCGGTTCCCCTGAGGCCATCCACAGTCCGATCCCGGTGGCGATGGTGCCGTCGATGCCCGCCAGGCCGCGGTTCGCGACCGCCTTCGGGGCAGCGGCGCCGGGCTGGGCGAGTCGGTCCAGGCGCCGCACCGTCATGGACGAACCCAGCAGAAGGGTGGGGGCACCGGGGGCCTGACTGGCCTCCCACACGGCCCGGGCCAGGGCGTCGGCGCTGCTGGAGCGGTCCGGTTCGGGAAGATCCGCCACGGCCCGGCGCCAGGAGTCGGTCCAGGCCGTGTCGGCGCTCTCCAGGCCGAGGGAGGCGACGAGACGGGCCGAACGGAGGGCGGCGGCGTCGGCAGGCTCATGATCGAGACCGTCCATGGGGACGACCCGTCGAGCCCGCCCGGAGACGTCGGTCCACCGGGCGCGCTCGGTCAGGACGGTGATGTCGAGATCCTCGCGCCCCAGGAGCGCGGTGATGGAGCGACTGAGGCTGGGGTGCCCCAGAACGAGGAGGTGCTCGGCCTGCTGGGCGAGCGCGAGGCCCGCGGGGGTGCCCAGCAGCTCGGCGTAACGGCTCAGGGCCTGCGGGCCGCTGCGGGCCTGGGAGGTGGGTTCGGCCAGGAGTGGCCAGTTGAGGTGCTCGGCCAGAGACCTGGCCAGGGAGCCGACGGCCGGGTGGGCGGTGTCGCCGGCGACGACAATCCCTCTCCCCTGCGCTAAGGAGCCAGAGCCGGCCGGCTGGCCGGCACCGGCCTCCGGGGCTCCGGCCAGCACGGCCGCCCGGACAGTCGTCGCAGCCGGCGGGAAGGGCGGTGCCGGAGCGGCCGGCACCGCATCCTCCACGGTGTCCCCCACTGAGCTCTCCGCTGAGTTCTCCGCCGTCAGGGGCGGACGGAAGCGGGCGTTGATCTGGACCGGCCCGGGATCCTGACTGAGGGTCCCGGTGGCGGCGGCGACGGCGCGGCGCACCTGCCCGGCGATGGCGGCGTCGGCCGCACGGCCCCCGAGGTCGGCTGCCAGGTCGGCGGGCAGATCCACACCCAGGCGCAGGGCCGGGGCGAAGAGCCCGGTCTGCTCGGTGGTCTGGCTGGCACCGGTGCCGACCAGCTCGTGGGGCCGGTCGGCGCTGATAACGAGCAGGGGCATGCCGGCGGCGTCGGCCTCACTGACGGCCGGGTGAAGGTTGGAGACGGCCGTGCCCGAGGTGGTCACGACGGCGGCGCAGCGGCCGCGCCCGTTCAAGGCGTGGGCGCGGGCGGCCCCCAGGGCGATGAAGCCGGCGCTGCGCTCATCCAGGACGACACGCAGCCGTAGGCGCCCGGCGTCGGCGGCGTCGGCCAGGGCCTCCGCCAGCGGGGCGCTGCGCGATCCCGGGCACAGGACGACCTCGCGCACGCCCTCGGCCAGGAGGGCCGCCACGAGGCTGCGCGCGTCGGCCATGGCGGGCGGGAGCTGCGGGCGCTCCGGGGAGTCGGTCACAGGGGCGAGGATACGAGAGCGCACCGCCTGCGCTGCGCTGCGATTGGTCACATTCCGGTGAGCCCCGGACACGGGTGGGGCCGGGCTACAGCGGCAGCCCGGCCACGGCCCGGCTGGGGTCACGGGCCTCGCGCTGGCGGCGGGCGTGCAGGGCGCCGGCCAGGTGCAGCAGGCGCGTCTGCCAGTGCTTGGTGAGGTAGGGCCCCGCCTTAACCTCGTTCAGGAGGCGTTCGGATACGGGGGCGGCGGCGTCCAGACGCAGAGTCCCGTTGCTGGGGCGGACGCTGGGGTCGGCGACGTCCTGGGTCAGCAGGCGCGTGGTCCCCAGGCCGCAGGCGTGGTTGAGGGAGGGCAGGCTGAAGGCGAGGGTGGCGCCGGCCATGATGCCCACGGAGGTGTCCAGGGCGGAGGAGACGACCGCGGGCAGTCCGAGGCGCTCTGCCATGTCCAGGGCCCGGTGCACCCCGCCCAGCGGGGCCACCTTGAGGATGGCGACGTCGGCGGCGCGCCGGTGGACGATCTCCAGGGGGTTGGCAGACAGCCGGATCGACTCGTCAGCGGCGATGGGCACGTCGACGGCGCGGCGCAGGTCGGCCAGGTCGTAGACGTTGGCGCAGGGCTGTTCGGCGTACTCCAGCCCTCCGGCGGCCCGGTCCATGAGGGGCAGGTTCTCGCGGGCGGTGTCCAGGTCCCAGGCGCCGTTGACGTCAATGCGCACCTTGCCGGAACGCCCCAGGGCCGAGCGGACCGCCTCGAGGCGCTCCAGGTCCGCCGAGCGCTTGTCACTGCTGCCGCTGACCTTGACCTTGGCGGTCCTGGCTCCGGAGGCCCGCACCAGATCAGAGGCGTCCTGAGCGCCGACCTCGGGGACGGTCACGTTGACGGAGATGGTCTCGCGGTAGCGGGGAAGAAGGGAGTTTCCCAGGGCCTGGCACAGTCCGGAGGCGAGCCAGGGAGCGCTGGCCTCCAACCCGTAGTCCCAGAAGGGCGCGACCTCACCCCAGCCCCCGGGGCCGTGGAGCAGGACTCCGTCGCGGCGGGTGATACCGCGAAACGGCGTCGTCAGAGGAATGTCCCAGACGACCGCGCGGTCGATGCGATCCAGCAGTCCGGTGGAGTCCTGAGCATGAAGAGAGGCGATGTCGATCTCGCCGTTGGCATGCTGATGGTCCGGACTCACGGGCACAGAATACGCACGATCTTCAATCAAGACGACGAAACCGGGACAAGGGTGGCGGGGCCCACCTCGGCAAACGCCCACGGGGCTGAGCACTGGACTTCCCGGCGCCGTCTCGCGCCCCCGTGTCGGCGTCGAGCGCGGCCGTGAGCGCAGGCCCCTGTCCGCGGGCCTTTGTAGAATGGCTCGTGCGGTTGAATTCGCGATCACGCCGAGGGGAAGCCATGAACGAGGGCAGCACGGGGTCAGGGGACGCGGGGCACCATCACTGGAAGCCCGTCACGCCCGTCTCCGCGATGGTTGTGGGCCGCCTGGTTCTCGGGCTGCCCAGCGCCGTCGGCCTGACGGTCATCGTGCTGGTCTGGTCGGCGCTGACCCGCGCCGGGCTGGGATTCGGTAGGGCGTGCCTATTCTCCCTGGTAGCGGTGGCGATTCGCGAGCTCATCGACGCCTCGGCCCACCGGCTCATCATGCGGGCCTGGCGCTCGAGGGATCCGCACGGCCTGCTGCTGACGATCATCGCCGCGACCTGCCCCGCGGTCGCAGGATTCCTGGCCGCTCGCCTCCTCGCCCCGGCATCGACGACGGCGCTGACGGCTCTCACGTGGCTGCCGTTCATGGCCTTCGTCGCTCTCATTGAGAGGCCGTGGGACACCTCGCTCGGATACGACGCCCTCCAAGAGCGCATCCATCAGCCCCAGCCGATCCCGCCGGAGTACGTCACCGCCGACTTCCGCGACGCCCGCAAGTACCTGCCCGAGCTCCGCCGCATCGCACTGGCCCACGCGGCGCTGTAGCCGGCGGCTCCGGCCGCCTCGACAGACCTCAACTGCGATGACGATCACAGGCCTGTTAGGGTGAGAGAGCGTCATCTGTGAGCGTGGAGCGTCAGGGGAAGGGCATATGAGCACACGCGACGTCACCAGCACACCAGACCAGCCCTGGAAGCCGGCTGTCCCCCTGTCAGCGGTGATTGGGGGAAGAGTCTTCCTGGGAGTCTTCGACGCACTCGCTGTCGGAGTCGTGCTGGCCATCTGGTCCGCCCTCACTCGCGCCGGACTCACCTACGACCAGATCTCAGGATTCGCCATCCTGACGACCGCGGTGTACGAGACCCTGGATGCGATATCCATGCGCCTGACCATGCGCATCCGACGCACCAACGACATGAGCAAGGTGCAGCGGATCCTGTCCGCCCTCATCTGCCCAGTTATTGGCGGAGCAGTGGCGGCCATGGTCTTCGCACCACACCGCCTCACTCACCTGACGCTGCTGACCTGGGCGACCTCCCTGCTCATCTTCTGCGCAGTGGATCGGCCATGGAAGACACCAATGTCTTATGAGGAGATGAAGGAACGCGGTCGTCAGACCCGGCTGATGACCCGGGAGCACTTCGCCGAGGAGATCGCCGATGGCCGGATGACCTTCCGCCCCATCGACGACGAGGGCTATTACCTCGACGAGGACGGCAACCGCATCGAGGACTGAGAGCCCCCGCCCGCGGTCGCTGCGCCCAGAGCGCGAGTCGCGGCGGCGCCGGTCCTGGCCGGGGACATTCCACGCGCGCGGGTGCGATTTCTTCCGACCGGGGACGTCCTGCGCGCGTGGGGACCGGATTGTGGTCCCCGACGGCGTCGAATGCCCCCGGCTGGAGCAGGCCGCACCCGGCCGCGTGGAATGTCCCTGTTGGTGGGCCCGCCCCGTACTGGCCGGCGGGCCCGACCGCACCGCCTGGCGGACACCCCACCCAAGCCCTTCGACTCTCTGGCGTCAGGACTTCTTGAAGTCGTACTGCGGGTACTTCTTGGCCCAGGCGATGGCGGCCTCATCTTCCCGGCCCTCGCCGTAGGTGTTGACGACGAGGTCCTCGAGGCTGCCGTAGGTGGCCTCATCCATCTTGATGGAGCCCAGCCACTTCGCGATCTCCGGGTAGTCCTGCACGAAGCCCTCGCGCCCCAGGAAGTGAAGCCCCTCCCCCTTACCGAGCGCGCCCTTGGGATCCTTCAGGTCCCGCATGCCATAGGTGGTGTTCGCCCAGAAGGGGTGCCACAGGGTCACGACGATCTCCTGCTTGGCATCGACGGCCTTCTTGAGCTCGGCCAGCATCCCGGTGGTGGAGGAGGTCAGGAACTTCATGTCCCCCAAACCGTAGGCGGGGATCACGTCCTCCTGCGACACCTTGGTCAGACCCGCACCCGGCTCGATACCGATGATCTTGTTGCCGATCTGCGAGGCGTGGGGCTTGATGTCCTCGATCGACTGCATGGAGGAGTAGTCCGGGACGGACCAGCACAGCTTGGCCGAGTCGTAGTAGGTCCCCAGATCCTCGATGTAGGTGCGGTACTTGTCCATGTACTCCTTGTGAGTGACGTCCGGCCACGCCGAGGGATACAGGTCGACCGCCCCCTGGCTGAGACCTGCGTACAGCGGCCCCGCTTCACTCAGGTCGGTCAGCTTGATCCGGTACCCGGCCTTCTCCAGCTGGGTCTTGAGCAGATGCGTCATGGACAGGCCGTCGCTCCAGGAGGGAATGAAGCCCAGGCGGAGTCGCTTGCCCCCACCGCCGGAACCCTTACCGCAGGCGGACAGAGCGCCCGCCGCCGCCAGGGAGGCCAGAGCAGCGGTGAAAGTGCGGCGGGAGGTATGCATGCTGTTCCTTCGATACGTGCCCGACGCCGGTGAGGACGGGGCGAAGAAGCGTCGTCGAGTCATGGGTCACCGCTTCTTGATGAGGGAGAGCAGCGAGCCCTTCTCCCGCGGAGCCCCGAGGGCCGCGGTCACCCGGTCCAGGAAGATCGCCAGGAACACGATGGACAGACCCGCCTCGGTGCCCTTGGCGATATCGATCGTCGCGAGCGCCTTGACGACCTCCTTCCCGAGGCCGTCGGCACCAACCATGCCCGCGATGACGGCCATCGACAGCGCCAGCATGATGACCTGGTTGACGCCCGCCATGATGGTGGGGACGGCCAGGGGCAGCTGGATGCCCCGCAGGATCTGCCAGTCGGTGGCGCCGAAGGAACGCCCCGCCTCCACGGTCTCCTTGTCCACCTGCTTGATGCCCAGCTCGGTCATGCGCACCCCGGGGGGCATCGCGAAGATGAGCGTGGCGAACATCCCGGGCACCACCCCGATGGAGAAGAACAGGACCGAGGGGATGAGGTAGACGAAGGCCGGCATCGTCTGCATGAGGTCAAGGACCGGGCGGACCAGCGCGCTGACGTACTTGTTCCGGGCGGCCCAGATCCCCAAGGGGATGGCGAAGATGAGGGCGGTGACCGTGGCCAGGGTGACGAGGACCAGAGTCTCCATCGCGTTGGTCCACTGGCCCATCGAGATAATGAGCAGGAAGGTGACGGCGGTCCCCACGGCCAGCCTCCAGGACTTCGCCAGCCAGGCGATCAGTACGAAGACCACCACCATGACGAGCGGTGGGATGGCCAGCAGGACGTCGACGAGGGCGTCATTGACCGAGGTCCCACTCTGGGAGATCAGACCCAAGAAGCCGTGCAGATGCGTCTGGATCCAGTTGATAAGGGTCTCGACCCAGGAGCCCAGAGGGATCTTGGGAAGAGGGGTCTGTGAGGGAATCATCAGGCGTCGGCTCCTTCGGACTCGTTGGTCTCACTGGCCTCGACGGCCTGCTCACTGATGGCCGCCAGCAGGGTGACGCGCGGGATGACGCCGGAGACCCGTCCGTCGTCGTCGACGACGACGATGGGGGCCGCGTGCTGCGCGGCGTGGGCGAACAGCTCGTTGACGGGGGTCGAGTGCGACACGACCGGCATCTCGTGGATCGTGGACAGCGGCAGGGCGTTGGACCCTTCCTTGACCGCCCGCGCGACATCGTCCTCCCAGACATAGCCGAAGGGCGTGCGGTCACGGTTCTGGACGAGCAGCCACGGCGGCTGGTTCTCCCGCAGGAGCTTGTGGGCGGCGCGCGGGCTGCGGTCCGAGCCCAGGATCGCGTACGGGGGCTCCGCGATGGAGCCGGCCGTCAGGACCCGGGTGCGGTCGACGTCGGCCACGAACCGGGAGACGTAGTCGGAGGCGGGGTCGCGCAGGATCTCCTCGGCGGTGCCGACCTGCTCGACGCGACCGTCACGCATCATGGCGATGCGGTCTCCCAGGCGCATGGCCTCGTTGAGGTCGTGAGTGATGAACAGGATCGTCTTGCCGAGCTTGCCCTGCAGGTCGATGAGCTGGTCCTGCATCTCCCGGCGGATAAGCGGGTCGAGCGCGGAGAAGGCCTCGTCCATGAGCAGGATGTCGGTCTCGGCGGCCAGGGCCCGGGCCAGGCCGACCCGCTGCTGCATGCCACCCGAGAGCTCACCGGGCTTGTAGCCGCCCCAGCCCTCCAGACCCACCAGGGACAGGGCCTCTTCTGCCCGACGCTCGCGCTCGGAGCGATTCACACCCTGGATCTCCAGGCCGTAGGCGGCGTTCTCCCCCACCGTACGGTGCGGCAGGAGGGCGAAGTTCTGGAAGACCATGGAGACGCGCTCGCGGCGCAGCTCGCGCAGCTTCGGCTTCGAGACGTGCGCCAGGTCCTCCCCGTAAAGGGTCATGCTGCCGGCCGTGATGGGCAGCAGGCCGTTGACCATGCGGATGAGGGTGGACTTCCCGGAGCCCGACAGGCCCATGACCACGAAGATCTCGCCCTTGTCGACATCGAAGGAGGTGTCGATGACGGCGGCGGTCTGCCCTGACTTCCTCAGCTGGTCCCGCGTCCTGCCGGCCTTGAGCTTCTTGACGCCGTCGGACGGTCGCCGCCCGAAGACCTTGTAGACATGGTTGGCCTCAATGACTTTCACTGCACTCCTCACGATCTAGCTCCTGGCCTGGCCGCGAGAGTCCGGAAGACGAGTTGTGAGAGCCGCGTCCGGACCCCGCGACGACGGCAAGCCCGTTTTATAGTCCTGCGCAGTGTTCGAGTGGTCAATTTGAGCAGGCGCAGAATCCTGCGAATTCAGAGGACTTCAGGCCTTGACACGCCCGTGGGCGTGTCCGGAGCCACGTTCGCAGAACAGGGCGGAGCCCACCCGGCGCGCACGGTCAGGCATGAACGCCCATAGGCATCAAGAATGCTTGAAATCATCACGATCATCGCGACTCCCCTGCAGCCTCGCACCGCACGCACACAAACGTGACACATAACCAACAACGTCCGTATGTGCAACCGGAACTCCTCAGGGCCACAGAATGTGGTGATAGTCTCATTTACGTCGCAGCCCGTTCCGCGCCACAGGAGAGCAAGCAGGACGCCCGCCGAATCCCGCTCCCCGCTCACCTGGAATCACTACGCTGAGGGGCACGCCCGCGGTCCGCAGGACCAACCGGGCACCGATGGAGGAGGAGACTGCCGTGCCGGCTGCAGGATGGATCCCGGCGGACGGACCGGATCTCTGGGGAACCCTCGGAGGCCCGGGCGCGCACAGACCCAAGGCCCACGCCGACGTGCGCATCTCGAACATGTCCCTCATCCTGCGCCACCTCCAGACGAGCCCCACCCTGTCGCGCACACGCCTGGCCCGTGAGACGGGGCTGTCCAAGGCGACGGTCTCGACCCTCGTGGCCGAGCTGTGCTCCCGGGGGCTGCTCATCGAGGAGGAGCCGGACCTGTCGGGTAACGTCGGCAGACCGAGCACGGGCCTGCGCACGGCTCCACGCACAGCTGCCGGCATCGGCCTGGAGATCAGTGGCGCCTCGCTGCTCCTGTCCGTCACGGACCTGACCGGAGAGGTCGTCGCGCGCCGCTGCGAGCTCGTCGACGACGCCGGACACCGCCCCGAGACGATGATCGAGCACGTCGCAGCCATGCTGTCCCAGGCCCTGGAGCAGCTGACGCAGCAGGGGACGACGGTTCCGGGAATCGTCCTGGCTCAGACCGGGATCATCGACTACACCGACAACACCGTGCGCTACTCCTCCACGCTGGAGTGGCACGACGTCGCCGTGGCGGACCAGGTCCGCGACGCAGTCGCCCGCCGCCTGGGCCCGGGAAGGAGCGTCCCCACCATCACGCTGGAGAACGACGCCAAGCTCGCCGCACTGGCCACCTACGAGCGCTACGCGCAGGACGGGGTGCGCAATCTGCTCTACCTGTCGGGCGGTGAGGGGATCGGCGCCGGCATCATCTCCGACGGCCACCTCCTGCGCGGCTGGCTGGGCCTGACCGGCGAGGTCGGCCACATGCCCGTGGAGCCCGAGGGCCTGGCGTGCCGCTGCGGGCGGCGCGGCTGCTGGGAGACCCGCTCCGGACTGCAGGCCCTGACCTCGATCTACCCGCCGGGCGACGCGGTGCGCGATGAGACCACCTCCCTGGATGAGCGCATCGAGCTCCTGCGCCGGCGCTTCGACGCCGGGGACGCCGAGCTCACCCGGAGGCTGAAGCTCTCCCAGCGGGCGCTCGCGCGTGCCCTGGCGATCCTGACGGACGTCCTCAACCCCGAGGTGATCGTACTGTCGGGCTACCTGGCCGCCTTCGCCGACGTGTTCATCTCCCCCACCGCCTCCACCCTGAGGGACCGACTGCTGGACCAGCGCGCCGCCGTGAGGCTGGAGACCTCCCACCTGGGCCAATGGGCCTCGTCGTACGGGGCGGCACTGGTGGCGCTGGAGTCCGTGCTCGACAACCCCACCCTGGTCGATCTCAGGCCCGCCTCCTAGCCACCACCAGGCATATCGACCGCCTCGCCAGTAGCGGACGGACGCCGCATGCTGTAGTTTGTTCGGAGTTCAGACTATTCAGCCCGAAGGAGTGCTGATGTCTCTCCAGACCCAGCCCGCGGCGCCGCTCCCCTCTCAGGCGGGGGGACGCCTCACCCTGCCGATCCAAACCGGCATGGATGACGAGGTCCGCCGCCTCATCGCCCGCCTGGGCGCCGACGCCGTGCGGAACTCCGACGGCACCGAACTGCCCGGCATCGTCTCGGAGCTGGCCACCAAGGTCTACTCCACCTACTTCGTGGGACGCGGAGACAACGCCTGGGCCGACGCCCACCCCGATGAGGCCACGCGCATCTTCCTCATGTCCGACCGGGTCTCCGCCACTGCCGATGGCCCCCTGAGCATCGACCTGCTGGCCTCCTGGTTCGCCAACCAGGTCCGCCCCGACACCGGCTGCGACGTGACGCGCTGGTGGCAGGCCCACGACCGCACCACCGGTGAGGAGCTGCCCGTCTCCGCATGGAGCATCGAGGCCGACGGGCGCACGGTCACCGTGCACGAGGCCCTCGCCGGGCACGTCTACACCGTCAGCTTCCTGGCGATCCAGACCTGGGACCCCACCCAGATGTACAACTACCTCACCAACGGCTGGGACGAGGACCCCACGCGCGTCAAGGAGAAGCCCTTCGACGTGCGCCACGAGGCCACGTGGTCCCACGTGCGCACCCACTTGAACGCCTGGCTCACGGAGCACCCCGAGGTGGACGTGGTCCGCTTCACCACCTTCTTCTACCACTTCACCCTCGTCTACGGCACCGACGCCACCGAGCGCTTCGTCGACTGGTTCGGCTACTCCGCCTCGGTGAGCGTCCCCGCCCTGGAGGCCTTCGAGGAGGAGTACGGCTACCGCCTGACCGCCGAGGACTTCGTCGACGCCGGCTACTACAACTCCCCCTTCCGGGTCCCCACCCGCGCCTTCCGCGACTGGATCGACTTCCAGCAGCGCTTCGTGTGCTCCCGGGTGCGCGAGCTGACCGACGCCGTCCACGCCCAGGGCAAGGAGGCGATGATGTTCCTGGGCGACAACTGGATCGGCACCGAGCCCTACGGCGAGCACTTCGCCACCACCGGCCTGGACGCCGTCGTCGGCTCGGTCGGATCGGGGGCGACCTGCCGGATGATCGCCGACATCCCGCACGTGCGCTACACCGAGGGCCGGTTCCTGCCGTACTTCTTCCCCGATGTCTTCCACCCGGGGGGCGATCCCGTCTCCGAGGCCAACCGCAGCTGGCTGGAGGCCCGGCGCGCCATCGTGCGCTCCCCCCTGGACCGGATCGGCTACGGCGGCTACCTGTCCCTGGCCGTGGAGCACCCCGACTTCATCGACCGCGTCGAGCAGATCATCGCGGAGTTCCGCGCCATCCACGAGCGCTCCGCGGGGCTGCGTCCACTGACCCCCGGCTTCAAGGTCGGAATCGTCAACTCCTGGGGCCGCCTGCGCTCCTGGATGACGCATATGGTCGCGCACGCCCTGTGGTATCGCCAGACCTACACCTACCTGGGGGTCCTCGAGGCGCTGTCGGGACTGCCGGTGGACGTGGAGTTCCTGTCCTTCGACGACGTGCGCGCCGGCCTGGCCCCGGACGTCAAGGTTCTTATCTGCGCCGGCGCCGAGGGCACCGCCTTCTCCGGGGGCGAGCAGTGGGCGGATGCGGAGCTGGTGGCCGCGGTCAGCTCTTTTGTGGCCGCCGGCGGTGGCTTCATTGGGGTGGGGGCTCCCAGCGCCCACCCCGCCCACGGGGTCACCTTCCAGCTCGCCGACGTCCTGGGCGTGGACCGGGAGATCGGCTGGGGCCTGAGCACACGCCGTCGTGCTCCTGAGGTGCAGGAGCACTTCATCACCCGGGACCTGACCGGCGGCCTCGACGACGGCGAGGGCACCCCCGACATCGTCGTCACCAGTCCCTCCACCCGAGTGCTTGACGCCGCGGACGGCCAGGTCCGCCTCGCGGTCCACGAGCTGGGGAGGGGCCGGGCGGTCTACGCCACGGGACTGCCCTACAGCGCCCAGAATTCCCGACTGCTGCACCGGGCCATCTTCTGGGCCGCGGGACGCCAGGAGGAGTTCTCCGCCTGGGCGGCCCTCGACCCCAGGGTGGAGGTGGCCGCCTACCCCGATGGCCGCACCACCCTCGTCATCAACAACTCCCTGGAGCCCGTCACCACCACGGTGCCGACGCCCCAGGGCCCCCGGACGGTCCGTTTGGAGGAAGGAGGGCACCAGTGGCTCACCGCTGCCTCGCAGTGAGCACCCCTGTTCCATATCCACGCTCCACTCACGGGCGCGCACCCGCAACACCGACAGCGCCGACAGCTCCCTGTCACCGCCCCGCCGCGCCCCCGCTCCTTCCGGCAGACGCCGGGCCTTTTCAATGACGAAGAAGGAAACTCCCATGAAGAAACACGCACTGGCCGCCTCGCTGCTCGCCTTCGCGATGCTCACCGCCGGCTGCTCGGCCACGACCGGCTCATCCGGCTCGGCCTCCTCCGGCGGCGTCATCCGCTACCTGCACCGTCTGCCCGACGGCGAGGGGATGACGAAGGTCAACGACATCGTGGCCCGCTGGAACGCCGCGCACCCCGACATGAAGGTCGAGGCCACCAAGTTCGACGGCAAGGCCGCGGACATGAACGTCAAGCTGGAGAACGACGTCAAGGCCGGAACCGGCCCCTGCCTGGCCCAGGTCGGCTACGCCGAGATCCCCAAGCTCTACGCCTCCGGCCTGCTCACCGATGTCTCCTCCCAGGCCGAGAAGTACAAGGAGCACTTCTCCGAGGGGTCGATGTCGCTGATGACCGTGGGCAAGACCGTCGTCGGCCTGCCGCAGGACTCCGGCCCGCTGGTCTACTTCTACAACAAGGCCGCCTTCGACCAGCTCGGGCTGAAGGTGCCCACGACGAGCGCCGAGCTGGCCGAGGTCGCCAAGAAAGCGGCCGAGCAGGGCAAGTACGCCCTGGCCTTCGAGCCCGACGAGGCCCCCAACACCCTGGCGGGCCAGGCGGCCGCGGCCGGTGCCCAGTGGTTCAGCGCTGAGAACGACAAGTGGAAGGTCAACGTCTCCAGCCCCGAGACCGCCAAGGTCTCCTCCTTCTGGCAGGGGGTCCTGGACTCCAAGTCGGCCCTCGTGGCCAACCGCTGGGACGACTCCTTCGGCAAGGCGCTGGTCGACCAGCAGCTCATCGGCACCATCGGGGCCGCCTGGGAGGGCGCGCTCCTGGCCGACACCATGAAGGACTCCCCCAATGCCGGGTCCTGGGCGGTCGCCCAGCTGCCCGCCTTCGGTGACAAGGCCATGTCCGGTCCCGACGGCGGCTCGGGCGTGGCCGTCCTCAAGGGCTGCTCCAACCCCGAGGGGGCCATGGCCTTCAACGACTGGTTCAACACCCAGGTCGATGACCTGGCCACCCAGGGACTGGTCCTGACCGCGAAGGCCCCGGTGAAGACCCCGCAGACCATCTCCACCTTCTTCGGAGGCCAGGACGTCTACGCCGAGTTCACCAAGGCCAATGCGGCCGTGAACTCCAAGTTCGGCTTCATGCCGACCTGGCCCTCCCTGGCCGACCCCATGACCAAGGCCGCTGAGGCGGCTGGGAAGGGGACCGGCAAGGTCGATGAGATCTTCCAGGCGGCTCAGAAGACCTCGGTCAGCTCCCTGAAGGACGCCAACCTGCCCGTCGCCGAGTAGGCGATCGAGCACAGCCCACCGGCAGACACGGGCAGACACCGGCACCACGATCGAAGTGAGAGCATCATGAGCACGACGACAACGACCACGGGCGCATCCGCCATCCGCACCACCTCGCTGCGAAAGCGCAGGGAGGCCCGGGCGGGCATCGGGTTCGTGGCCCCGTTCCTGGCCATGTTCGCCGTCGTCTTCCTCATTCCGATCGTGGTGTCGGTCTACCGGTCCTTCTTCCGCGACGTCGCCTCCGGCTCGGACCTCTACGGCGGCGGGGAGAAGGTGAGCACTTTCGTGGGCCTGGACAACTACGTCCAGGCGGCGGGACAGCTCGCCTTCTGGAAGGGACTGGGGCGGGTCCTGCTGTTCGGCGTGGTCCAGGTGCCGGTCATGATCCTGGCGGCCCTCGCCCTGGCACTGGTGCTCGACTCCCTCCTGGTCAAGCGGGTGACGGTCTTCCGCCTGGGCTTCTTCCTGCCCTACGCGATCCCCGGGATCGTGGCCGCGATCATGTGGCTCTACATGTACAACCCCAGCTTCTCCCCCATCAATGAGCTGCTGGGACTGGTGGGTCTCAAGGTGGACTTCTTCGGTCGCAGCATCATCCTGTGGTCGATGGCCAACATCACGACGTGGACCTTCACCGGGTACAACATGCTCATCTTCCTGGCGGCGCTGCAGTCCGTGCCCCGCGAGCTCTACGAGGCGGCCCGCATCGACGGGGCCACCGGCTGGCAGATCGTCCGGCGCATCAAGATCCCCATGGTTCGTTCCGCCTCGCTGCTGGCGGTCCTGCTCTCCATCATCGGGACGGTGCAGCTATTCAACGAGCCCACTGTTCTGTACAGCCAGAACCAGTGGATGGGGCTGGACTACACGCCAATGATGATGGCCTACAACTCGATGACCGGTGCGCTCTCACCGTCCGGCTCGGGGCCGGCCTCGGCGATCTCCGTCCTCATCGCCCTGGTGGCCGGTGTCCTGGCCGCCCTCTACGCCCTCGTGCAGAACAGGATCGACAAGTGAAGCCCACCGACACTCCTCGCTCGCTGCGCCCGTCGGTGCCCGCACGGGCCGTGACCATCGCGGTCCTGGTCATCGTCCTGGCCTACATGCTCGGCCCGGTCTACTGGCTCATCATCTCCTCCACCAAGTCCAACTCCGACCTGCTGACCACCTCCGGGTGGTGGTTCTCCGGACGCAACAGCTTCTCCACCA
Organism: Actinomyces sp. SKVG-SVH-4(1); assembly: GCF_048514265.1. Classification (NCBI taxonomy): domain Bacteria; kingdom Bacillati; phylum Actinomycetota; class Actinomycetes; order Actinomycetales; family Actinomycetaceae; genus Actinomyces; species Actinomyces sp. SKVG-SVH-4(1). The sequence goes on from NZ_JBGEVE010000014.1 coordinate 41,610, forward strand.
ACTACAGCGCGCTCATGAGCTGGACCCAGGGGCTCTTCTGGCGCTGGATCCTCAACTCCCTGCTCTACTCGAGCGTCGCCGGGGTGCTGGGCACGCTGCTGTCGGTGGCCGCCGGCTACGGCCTGGCGAAGTTCGAGTTCGCGGGTCGGGGCGCCGTCCAGGTGGTCATCCTCTCCGGCCTGCTCATGCCGATCGCGCTGCTGACCATTCCGCTGTACCTGGTTCTCGACGCCGTGCACCTGACGAACACCGTCTGGTCGATCATCCTGCCGTGCTCGGTCAGCCCCTTCGGGGTCTTCTTGGGCCGCGTCTACGCCGACTCCTCGGTGCCCAACGAGATCATCGACTCCGCCCGCATCGACGGGGCCAGTGAGATCCGCATCTTCTTCACCATCGTGCTGCGGCTGCTCGCACCGGCGATGGTGACCATCTTCCTGTTCATCTTCGTGGCCACCTGGAACAACTTCTTCCTGCCGCTGATGACCATCAACTCCGCCGAGCTCAAGCCCGTCACTCTGGGGCTCTACGGCATGTCGACCTACTTCAACCCCCAGTACGGGGCGCTCCTCCAGGGCGCTCTCCTGGGCGTCATCCCCTTGATCGTGCTGTTCCTGGGCCTGCAGCGCTTCTGGCAGTCCGGCCTGGCCGCCGGCGCCGTCAAGGGCTGAGGCCCCTGCCCCAGCAGCACCTCCCCTCACCACACCCCTATCCACCTCGCCGCCCCGTCCCGGGCAACGGCACCTCCGCAGAGGAACCCCCATGATCCACTTCGGCACCGGCGGCTGGAGAGCCGTGATCGGCGATGAGTTCACCCGCGCCAATGTCAGGCTCCTGACCCAGGGGCTGGCCAACCGCATCCTGAAGGAGGGCACGGCCGAGCAGGGCGTCGTCATCGGCTACGACCGGCGCTTCCTGTCCGATACCGCCGCCTGGTGGGCCATTGAGGTGCTCGTCGGCAACGGCATCCGGGTCACCCTCATCGACCGCCCCTCCCCGACCCCCACCACCATGTGGACGGTGCGCCGCCTGGGGGCCGCCTACGGGATGGCCGTGACCGCCTCCCACAACCCGGCCCTGTACAACGGCATCAAGATCTTCCTGCCCGGCGGCCGCGACGCCGACCTGGCGGTCACCGACGAGCTCACGGCATCCCTGCACGGCCTGACCGACGCGGACGTGCGCAGCGTCGAGCCTCATGAGGCCCGCTCCAGCGAGCTCGTCACCATCCAGCGCTCCATCAACTGGTACCTGGACGCCATCATCGACAAGCTCGACACCGAGACCATCCGCCACGCCCACATGCACATCGTGCTGGACCCGATGTTCGGGGTCTCCGAGACGAGCCTGCAGACGATCCTGCTGACCGCCCGCTGCCAGGTGGACGTCATCCACGACCGCCACGACCCTCTGTTCGGGGGCCGCATGCCCTCACCCACTGAGGGGACCGTCACCACCCTGCGCAACGCCGTCGTCGAGTCCGGCGCGGACCTGGGCATCGCCACCGACGGGGACGCGGACCGCCTGGGCATCATCGACGACACCGGCGCCTACCTCACCCCCAACCAGGTCCTGGTCCTGCTCTACGACTACCTGCTGACCCGCAAGGGGTGGAGTGGTCCGGCTGTGCGCAACATGTCCACCACTCACCTGCTGGACCGGGTCGCGGCCGCCCACGGGCAGGTCTGCTACGAGGTGCCCGTCGGCTTCAAGTGGATCAGCGCCAAGATGGCCGAGACCGGGGCCGTCATCGGGGGCGAGTCCTCCGGGGGCTTGACCGTTCGAGGCCACATCCCCGGCAAGGACGGGGTCTACGCCGGCTCGCTACTGGTGGAGGCGGTGGCGGCCTCGGGCAAGCGGCTCTCCGAGCTCTACGCCGACATCGTGGCCCGGTACGGTGAGCTCGTCATGGTGGAGAACGCCTACGGCTTCACCGCCGAGCGGCGCACCGAGCTTGAGGAGCGCATCTTCGGCGCCCACGACCTGCCCGCCTTCACCCACGACGTCGAGCGCGTCTCGTGGGAGGACGGCTGCAAGGTCTACTTCACCTGCGGCGGCTGGGTGACGATCCGCTTCTCGGGGACCGAGCCGCTCCTGCGGGTCTTCGCCGAGATGCCCACCGGTGACGAGGCCCGGGCGACCGCGGCCGCCGTCGCGAGCCATTACGGCCTGGATGCCTGAGACGGGCAGGAGGAAGGAACCCATGACAGACACGATCACTGAGACGGTGGACAGCGCGGTGGAGCGCACCCGCGTCGCCGTCGTCCTGGCCCGGGGCCTGGGCACACGCATGCGGGCGAGCAGCCCGGCCGGCTCCGGCCTGACCTCCCAGCAGGCCACGGCCGCGGCCAGCGGCTACAAGGCCCTCATGCCCATCGGCGAGCACCGGCTCATCGACTACAGCCTCTCGGCCCTGGTCGACGCCGGGATCGAGCGGGCCGTCCTGGTCGTGGGGCCCGAGCACGAGGACTTCCGCCGCCACATCGACTCCCTGGAGCTCACCCGACTCACGATCGACCTGGCCGTCCAGGTCAACCCCTTGGGGACGGCCGACGCCGTCCTGTCCGCCGAGGCGGCCGTGGACGGGGAGCCCTTCCTCATGGTCAACGGGGACAACTACTACCCCCGTCAGGTGCTGCGCGACCTGGCCCGCCACCGGGGCAACGCCCTGGCCGGTTTCGACCGTGCCGCCCTGGTGGCCGAGTCCAACATCCCCGCCGAGCGGATCGCCGCCTTCGCCCTCGTGCGCGCCCGTGACGGGGCGCTGGAGGAGATCGTGGAGAAGCCCTCAGCAGAGGTGGTCCGGGCCGCCGGGCCCCACGCCCCGGTGTCAATGAACGCCTTCCGGTTCACCCCGGAGATCTTCGCCGCCTGCCGCCGCATCACCCCCTCGCCGCGCGGCGAGCTGGAGATCGTCGACGCCGTGCGCGCCCTGCCCGGTCCGGTCGCGGTCCTCTCTGCGACCGGCGGGGTCCTGGACCTGTCGCGGCGTGAGGACATCGCCGAGGTCGAGGCCCGCCTGTCCGGGACGGAAGTGTCGCTGTGAGCCGGGAGACGCAGGAGGCGTTGAGTGAGACGCCCGAGGAGACCGCCTGGCGGGTGCCCGGGCGCGTCGAGGTGCTGGGCAAGCACACCGACTACGCCGGCGGCTCGGTTCTGGTCGGCGCCGTCGACCGGGCGATCACAGCGCGGGCGCGTCGCGTGGCAGGGCCGCCGGGGTCCCTGACCGCCACCACGGACTGCGGCGATCCGGTGACCCTGCGCGCCGGGGTGGACCCGGGCCTGGAGCCGGGCCACTGGGGTCGCTACCTTCAGACCGTGCTGGACCGCCTCACCCTCAACTTCGGGGCGGGAGCCGCGGCCCACCTGTCCCTCTCCTCGGACCTGCCGCCGGCCTCAGGGATGAGCTCGTCCTCCGCACTGGTGTGCGCCACGGCCCTGGCCCTGGCCTCCCTCAACGGCTGGGACGAGGATCCCCGGTGGGTCGAGTCGATGCCCGACCGGCTGTCCCTGGCCGGCTACCTCGCCGCCGTGGAGGGCGGCCGGGCGTGGCGGGACCTGCCGGGGACCAGCGGAGTCGGTACTCGCGGCGGGAGTGAGGACCACACCGGCATGCTGTGCGGCGCCCAGGACCGGCTGCTCCTGGCCGGATTCGACCCGATGCGCATCGATCGGACCATCTCCTTCCCCACCCAGTGGGCGCTCGTCGTTGGCGTGAGTGGGGTGCTGGCCCACAAGACCGGCGCGGCCCTGGAGGACTACAACCGCGGGCCGAGCACCGTCCAGACGGTGCTAGCCAGGTGGAATGAGACCACCGGACGCACTGACGCCTCCCTGGCCAGTGCGGTCAGGCACCTGATCGGGGAGGCCACCGGCGAGCAGGCGGCCGGCGACCCGGCCCTGAAGGAGCTGCTGAGGCTGTGCGAGCCCGGCTACGAGAGGCAGCGCATTGAGCAGTTCCTCATCGAGTCCCTCGTCCTGGTTCCCACCGGTGCCCGGATGATCGCCGCGGCCGACCCGGACGTGGGTGACGTCCTCCGGCGCTCCCAGGAGCTGGCCGACCGCGACCTGGGCAACCAGGTGCCGCAGACCCGGCTCATGGTGTCACTGGCCCGCCAGGCGGGCGCCATTGGCGCCTCCTCCTTCGGCGCCGGGTGGGGCGGGTCGGTGTACGCCCTGGTGCGGGCCGATGACGCCGAGGCCTTCGCCGCGCAGTGGCTCGAGGCCTACCGGGACCGCGAGCCGGGCGCCGAGCAGGCCGCGGTGATCGTCACCAGGCCGGGGCCGGGGGCCTGCCGGCTGCTCTGAGCACCATGAGCGGCCGGGCTCACACCGCGTCGCGGGTGACGGGGCAGGTCATGCAGTGCGAGCCGCCGCGGCCGCGCACGAGCTCGACGCCGGGGGTCTCGACGACCTCGATGCCGGCCTTGCGCAGGGCGTCGTTGGCGCGCTGGTTGTGGGCGTAGCCGATGACGCGCCCGGGGGCCAGGGCCACGACGTTGCAGGAGTCCCGGGCGAGCTCGCGCAGGGCCTCGGCCTCGTCGGAGGCGCCGGGGCTGATGACGCGGAAGGAGTCGATGCCTGCGGCGCGGGCGAGGACCGCATCCATCTGCGAGCCGTCGTGGACCGTCACCTGGAGGGAGCGTCCAGCCGCTGCGGGCTCGATCTCCACGGTGGTGACCTCGGTGAAGCCGGGGAAGCGCAGGTAGGTGTCGGGGCTGACCATCGTCATGAGGGTGTCCAGGTGCATGACGGCCTCGAGCTGGGTGTAGAAGGCGGCGTCGGGCATGTGGACGCCGATGACCCGGTCGGCCACGCCGGAGGCGAAGAGCTGGGAGGCCAGGCGCTCCACGCCGGCGGCGGTGGAGCGGTGGGTCAGGCCCATGACGAGGGTCCGGTTGCCCAGGATCTGGAAGTCGCCGCCCTCGATGGTCGAGGCGGCCGAGACCCGCCCCACCTCGCGCCACAGGCGGGCCTCCGGGTCGTCGGAGCCGGCGAGCTCGGCCAGACGCGGGCCGAAGGCCGGGTGGTGGCGGTAGACGGCCTCGTAGCCGATGGCCTCACGGCGGCGCGGCTCCAGGGCCATGGAGTTGACCGAGACCCCGCCGTAGAGCCAGGCCGACGCGTCGCGGGTGAAGAGCAGGTTGGGTAGCGGAGTGACGACGAACGGCCCCTCCAGGGTGGACAGGTAGGTGGAGGAGAACAGGTCCCGCCCGTCGGAGGAGCTGAGGCGCTCACGCAGCTCGGTGCGGGTGATGCCGCTCAGGAGCACCTCGGCGAGGTCAGCCTCGGGCAGGGACTGGAAGTAGTCGATGAGCAGCTCGGAGGCGGAGACGCCGACGACGTCGGGGCCGACCGCCTCGTCCAGAACCAGCCGGCGGGCCTCGGGGACGGCCAGGACCTCGGTGAACAGCTCGCGGAAGTCGTGGACGATGACGCCCTCGGAGCGCAGGATCGCGGTGAAGGCGTCGTGCTCGGCCTGGGCCCGGGGGATGTTGAGGGCGTCGTCGAAGAGCAGGGAGTCGGCGTTGATGGGGGTCAGGCGGGCGATCTCCCCACCGGGACGGTGGACGATCACCTCGCGCAGGGCGCCGGTCTCGGAGTCGATTCGCCCTCCGCCCTCGGCCACGGGAACGAAGGGACGGCTGGCGGTCGCACCGGTCTGTGTCATGGGCCCAGAGTAGTCGGAGGTCAGGGGCGTCTCAGCCCGGTCGCTGGGAATGGTCCGTGCCACCGCCGTCGCCCACCATCGGCTGGTTTTGTTGAGCGAAGAATCAACCGGGACGGCGAAGAACGCAGTTGGCGCAAACTGCAGGAATGGTAAGATAAATTGTTCATAACACCCCCTGAGACAGGAGTTCCCTCCATGAAATCTGTTGTCCGCATCTCCCTTGTCGCCCTCCTCCTGGCGGGCTTCGCCGCGCCGGCCAGCGCCGCGCCGGCCACCACCCCCGCCCGCCACGATGACTCGGCAAGCACCTTCGGGAAGCCTTACTACGACTTCTGCGTCTTCCCACCCTCCCTCTGGTGCGACTGGTCGAAGAACCGCTGGTACTCCTGAGAAGAATCTCCGCCGCCACCCCTAAGCCCACCCCTTAGGGATGGCGGCGTCTTTCCACCACCAAACACTCGAGATAAGCCACAACCACAGCGTCAGCACTCCCCTCAAGGAACATGCAGAACGATAGCTTCCTATCACGACTCTGGATGCGACACCAGAGGTTTTTGCCGCACCTGAGGCGAGCCACTCTCATTTCATTCATTATCCCCCTAGTTCTCCTAGACACCTACACTTATCTCACAACTAGAGAAAATATAGACCCAATTTTTCTCGGGGAACTATTTCAGATACTCTCATTCCTTCCGTACGTCTACACAAAAGACCGGCGAGTCGGAGTAGCCACTTTCTCCAGCGCGCTCCTCGTCATTTTTTCTATATCAGGACCTCGCCTAGCGTGGGCGTGGATTCTTGTATACATCATAGTTGCCGACCTCACAGCAGCCAAGAAATCCAAGCTCGCCCTCATCCAGATCACCATATTCTTTCTGGCGCAGCTCATATCCGGGCTCCCCCTCCTTCCCGTGACAGTCTGGACATTATTCTGGGGAACCCTATCCGCCTCCTTCGGAGTCCTGATCCGCAGCACCAAAGACCGCTTGGAGGAGATGCAACGGGAGGCGGAGCGTTCCAAGGAGATTGCTGCCGAGCTCATTCAGCAGCTGCGCCGCGACATCGCCGACAGCCTCCACGACGACCTGGCCGCCGACCTCACGCGCATGCTCATCATCTCCCGATCCATCAGGCTCCCCCATGGCGACGACCGCGACCGTGTCCTCGACCTGCAGGACCGGACTCAGCAGGCCCTCGCCCACCTGCGCCTGCTCATTCACAACCTCGCCGTCTCCCAGGGGCCGCCCAAGGAGGAGCCCACCCTTCAGGAGATCGTCGACTCCAGCGCCTCCACGCTGGCGCAGCGCGAGATCGTTCTGGACGCCGACCTCGACGGTATCGAGAGGATTCCGGCGCTGCACCGTTCCGAGCTCGGCCGGCTGCTGGTCGCCTTCATCCGCGAGAACACTCTCAACGCCCTCAAGTACAACTTCCCCCACGATCTTGTCTCCCTCGTCGTGGAGCAGGAGCAGGACACCCTTTTTATCAGCTTCAGCTCACCCTGGCACGATCAGAAGGTGCCTGAGGAGATGCACGGGGGGTACGGTTTATGGGCCCTCCAGGACCGGTTCGAGAATGCCGGAGGCTCTTTGAGCTCGAATCGGATCGGAGCCTCCTGGACCGTTCTCGCCAGTCTTCCCTGGAACGATATCGCCACACCGACCACTACTGCGAGATCCCTCATGTCGTCACCGGACGGAGCCGCTTATGCCTAGCCACACCCTGCGTTCCCTGCGAGTCCTCATCGTCGATGACGACCCGCTCATTCGCACCACTTTCGCCGAACAGCTCGACTCGCAGCGGGCCATTACCGTCGTCGCCGCCGCCTCCGGCGGGCGGCAGGCCATCAGCCTGCTCATGACCGGGCAGCAGCCCATTGACGTCGTCCTGCTGGACAGCGATATGCCGGATATGGACGGAGCCCAGACCGCGAGAGCGATCTATGAGCGCTTCCCCCGGATGCCCATTGTCATGTTCACCGTCTTCAGTCGTGACGAGATGCTCGCCGAGGCCCTGGCCGAGGGCGTCAACGGCTTCATCACCAAGGACGAGAGCACCGAGAACGTCGCTGCGGCGCTGCTGCGCGCCAGCCGTGGTGAGCCCGTCATGTCCTCGCGCCCCACGAAGATGCTCGTCAGCGCCTACCAGTCCGAGCAGAAGCGCGCCACCGCGGAGGCCCGCATCCAGGAGCTGGTCAACGAGCTGCCGCCCCGTCTGCGCGATATCTACACCTGTCTCCTGGAGGGGCTGACCAATCGGCGCATCGCCCGCAAGCTCGGCATCTCTGAGAACACCGTGCGCATCTACGTCTCCGAGGTCCTCCACCGCCTCGGCCACACCTCGCGCACCGAGCTCATCGCCGCAGCCCTGGGGAACTAGGGGCGACTGCGACTGGCTTCCGGCACCCTGGGGCGGGACGAGCCCTGGCGGCCCTACGCTGAGGCCATGAACGCCACCACCGCCCACCCATTGCCGCGCCGTGTCTCAGAGATCTTCTCCCCCGACAGCTGGCGGGAGGTGTCCGGCTTCCCCCACGCCGAGGCCGGCACGGAGCCCTCCCAACAACGGGCGCAGGCCCTGACGGACATCACCTACCACAGGGGATGCGTCCGGGACGAGCACGGCACCTGGCTCCGGGACCTGCCGGTGGTCCGGGTGGCCTTCAACCGGCCCGAGGTCCGTAACGCCTTCCGCCCCCGCACCGTCGATGAGCTCTACCGGGTCCTGGACCACGCGCGCATGAGCGGCGACGTCGGCGCCGTCATCCTCACCGGCAACGGCCCCTCCCCGCGCGACGGCGGCTGGGCCTTCTCCTCCGGCGGCGACCAGCGCATCCGCGGCCGGGACGGCTACCGCTACGAGCGGGAGGCCTCGCCGCAGTCCCCAACGGCCGCCGGTGAGCCTGAGGACCGCGCCTACAGCCACGAGGCCGACGTCGCGGCCACTCAGGCCCGCCTTGACACCGCACGGGCCGGCCGGCTCCACATCCTGGAGGTTCAGCGCCTCATCCGCACCATGCCCAAGGCCGTCATCGCCGCCGTCCCGGGCTGGGCCGCCGGCGGCGGTCACAGCCTCAACGTCGTGTGCGACCTGTCGCTGGCCTCGATCGAGCACGCGCGCTTCAAGCAGACCGACGCCGATGTCGGCAGCTTCGACGCCGGCTACGGCTCCGCACTCCTGGCCCGGCAGGTCGGGGACAAACGGGCCCGCGAGATCTTCTTCCTGGCCCGCACCTACGACGCCGTCACCGCCGAGCGCTGGGGCGTCGTTAATGAGGCGGTCCCCCACGCCGAGCTCGAGGAACGGGCCCTGGAGTACGCGGCCACCGTGGCGGGCAAGTCCCCGCAGGCCATCCGCATGCTCAAGCTCGCCTTCAACCTGGCCGACGACGGCCTGGCCGGCCAGCAGGTCTTCGCCGGTGAGGCCACTCGTCTGGCCTATATGACCGACGAGGCCGTGGAGGGGCGCGATGCATTCCTCCAGCGCCGCATTCCCGACTGGTCGCCCTTCCCGTACTACTTCTGACCCGGAGCCGCCACCACGACCACATATGAGGGAACAGGCGCGATATATCGAGAGCATTCAGAATTGTGGTGAGAACTGTGGCGAGTATCGAAATGAAGAGAACGATCTCAATGGGTATCGCACCTTCGAGATTCTCCACTGATTCCCGCCGGAGTCGGAAATAGAAGTGCGCATTGTTGTCCGCTCATCGCCGCGATGACCGCCCTCGTCGCCCGCCACATCCGCCCAGCCTCAGGAAACCGCGGAATGACGGGAAATCACCCGAGAGATACTGACGTCCATCAGCATCGGGGCCACCCCCTTCAGAGTGATTTGATTGTTATCTACATCACGATCCAGGTGCTCGTGTCGCCCCGGCGCACCGCGCCCCACCCCAGTCCACCGCTAGGCGGAGTCTCCGGTGGGAGCGGCCGAGGACGCAGGACTGGGCGAACCGGTGGCAGCGCCGGACCGGCCGGCATCCTCACTCACTCTCAGGGTGACCAGGGGCGGCGTCGTCGGCTGGGCCGACCCTCCGGCCGGCTCCATGGTGATGACGATCTGCTGACCGGGCTTGGGCATGACGTCCAGGAAGGAGAAGCCGGCCCCGTCCCGGGGGTCGTAAACGCCCAGTGAGGTGGTCGTCTCCCCCTCCTTGAGCCAGACCTGGAGGCTGCGCCCACCGGCGGACTCCTTCATGGCGGCCGGCAGGGTCAGCGCGGTCATGCTCATGTCCCGGGACCAGGTGAGGGTCGCGACATGCCCGTCGGACATCGTGTCGGTGACCCGCTGGACGTCCTGGGCCTGGTTGAGGTGGGCGTAGTGCTGGGTCGACGCCATGGAGCTCGCCATGGAGTCCATGGCCTCATCGACCGCGCCCCGCACGCTCCAGCGCCCCACACCGATGCCGACACCGAGCAGGACCACGGCCGCGGCCGCCCGCAGCAGGCCGGCGCGCCAGGCCGAGCGGCGACGGCGGTGCGCATCGAGACTGAGGACCACAGAGTCCACCGAGTCGCCATCACTGCCACTGCCACCGTTGCTGCCGCCGACAGCGTCGCGGTCGCCGGCTTCCTCCTCCGCGGTGTCGTCGGCCTGGTCGGCACGTTCCGTCTGGGGCTCGCGCGCAATGGTCTCCAGAAGGGAGGCGCGGATCGCTGCCGGCGGGTCCACGGGCCGCAGCGAAGCACCCAGCAGGGCGGCCGCCTCCGAGTCGAGCTCGTCGTCGAAGAGCTCGACCACGTCACGCTCCTGCGCGCCGTCGAGCCCCTCGACGCCCTGCGCATCGGCCTCGCCGTTGATGGCGTCCTCGTGAGTCTTATCGCGGTCGCTCATGACTGCACCCCCAGCTCTCGTCGTAACCGTGCCATTCCGTCCCTGATGCGGGTTTTGACCGTTCCCAGCGGTGTGTTCGTGCGGCGGGCGATCTCGCGGTGGGTCAGGCCCGTGAAGTAGGCCAGCTCAATGGTGGAGCGGTAGGGCTCCCCCACCGCCTCGAGCGCCCGGTGCACCTGCTCGCCCACAAGTCTGTCCTCGACCTGCTGGACCGTCAGGTCGACGTCGGGCATGTAGTCATGCCATCGGCTCTCCCGGTCCCGGGAGGACTGGGAGGATCGGACCCGGTCGATGGCCCGGCGCCTGGCCATGGTCACCAGCCAGGCCCGGACACTACCTCGCGCCGGGGAGTAGGAGCCGGCTGTGCGCCACACCTCGAGGAAGACCTCCTGGAGAACCTCCTCGCTCTGGGCGCGATCGACGACGATCTGGAGGATCAGCGCGAACAGCCGGGAGGACCAGGCGTCGTAGAGACGGGCGAAGGCGTCGGCGTCACCGTCGGCCACCTGAGCGATCCACTCCCCCTCAGATCTGGCGGAACTACTGCTTGTCACAGGGGAATGGTAGGCGAGTGCACGGGCGGAGGCGGTGCGCGTCCCGTTCCGCGCCTCCAGCGTGGCCAGGCTCATCGCACCGTCTCCTGGGTCATCCCTGCACTCACCGCCGGGTCACCCGAAAGTGAAGGAGTAGAGCTGCAGCCCGGGCGAGGCCTCCAGCTCGAGCTCACCGGAGCCCACCTCCTCGGTGTGGACCAGCTCCATGCCATTGGGAACGCCGGAGACATGGGTGGTGCGGGTCTTCCCGTTGACCGTCCAGGTCAGGTCCCCCTCGCCGGAGACGACGAGGTTGACCTGCTTACCTCGGTAGGACAGGCGCAGGCGGCCCTTACCCTCGGTCGGGGTGATGGACTGCGGCTCCACTGTCCACGTGCCGTCCAGGGCGAAGGTGTCGGCCTGGAGCCGGGAGGGGAAGGAGAAGGCGTGTTGTCCCTTCTGGAGGGTTCCCTGGGCGAAGCCGGAGGCCCGGTCCGAGCCCAGGTAGGTCTCGGGGGTGCGGGGGCTGTTCGTGCCGGCGTCATCCTTCGCCTCGGAGAAGACGGGGGCGGGGAGGGTCACCTTCGGGTTAGCCTGCATGAGCAGCTCGCGGACGAGCTTCTCCGTGGCCGCCTCCCCGCCTTCTCCGACATGGGTCTGCCGGACGTTGCCCTGGGCGTCGGCCAGGTAGTGGGCGGGCCAGTAGTGGTTGTCGAAGTTGGTCCAGGTGGTCAGGTTGGAGTCGACGGCCACGGGGTAGGTGATGCCGAGGTGCTTGACGCCGCCACGCACGTTGTCCACCTCCTTCTCGAAGGCGTACTCCGGGGAGTGGACGCCGATCACCTGCAGGCCGGAGGCGGCATAGGTCTCGTAGAGCTTCTCGATGCCGGGGACCGAGCGCTGGCAGTTGATGCACGAGTAGGCGAAGAAGTCGACCAGGGTGACCTTGCCGGCGCGGCTCTGCTGGGTCAGGGGCTGGTCGCCGGGTGTGTTGATCCAGGCCACTGCGCCGTCGATGGCAGGGAGGGGGCCGCAGTCCCCGAGAGTGGCGGCTCCGGGGCGGCAGGGGCCGGATGCGGAGTCACCGTGGAGGAGGTCGTCGGTGCGGGCCTGGAGGGAGGCGGTGTAGTCGGGCAGGCGACGCTGGAGAGCGGCCGGGGCGTCCAGGACCAGGGCCACGGCCAGCCCGAGCATGACGACGCCGGCGGTGACGCGGATGGCGCGCTGGCGGGTGCGGAAGGCCTGAATCCTCTCCGTGATACCGCGTCCGGCCAGGGCGAAGGCCAGCAACGGGATCGCTGTGCCAACGGCGAAGGACACGGCCAGGGCGACGGTGTCGGCGCCAATCCTCCCGGTGGCTCCCGCGACAGCGACGGCCGCCAGGACCGGGCCCGCGCAGGGCACGTACGCAGCCCCCAGGACCAGGCCCAGAAGGAAGCCGTTGGAGGGGTTCTTCGAGCCGCCGAAGCGCTGGAAGCGCGCGAAGGGGCGCTCGAGGATCTCCATGACCTTCGGGACCATCATGCCCAGGCCGATCAGGGCGAGCATGACGATGCCGATCCAGCGGATGAGGTCCTGCGGCAGGTGGAGCAGGCTCAGCACGGTCGATCCGAGGAGCGTGAAGACCGTGAAACTGACCACAAGGCCGGTTACCACGAGGTAGGGGTGGAAGCGGGAGGCGAAGCCACCGTCGACCCCCTTGTCATCGCCGCCATCACCGCGTGCGCCCTGTGCTCCTGCGGAGAGGAGGATGACGGGGAGCACGGGAAGAACACACGGGGAGATACCCGTGATGAGCCCTCCCAGCAGCCCGATGGCCACCAGACTCGAGACGGTTGTCACGATACTTCACCCTTTCGGTCAGTTTCTTGTTGCTAGTCTCGAAAGAGGTTCGGAGCCATCGGCAACGGGGATTGTCGAACAACCACATAGCCGTCTATGACGATCATCACTCGTGACGGGCGTCGTCGGGTTCTTCCTCGAGCTCCATGGACGACGGCGTTCCGGACCCGCAAGAGCGGGCCATCCCGCTCTGACACTGCACCAGCAACCGCATAGGAGAACTCATGCGATTCACCGCTACACGTGCCAAGACCCTCGCCACCTCGCTCCTCATCGTGACCGCCGGCCTCGGTCTGGCGGCCTGCTCGGGTTCCAGCTCGAGTGACTCGACCACTCCCGCCACGAAGCAGACCGCGGGCAAGACCAGCGACGGCGGTGTTGCCACGCCCAGCGCTGACAGCAAGATGACCGGTGGCGCCACCGGTGGAAGCGCCCAGCCCACTGCTCCCCAGGGTCAGCAGCCCGGCGGTGACAACCAGCAGGGTGGCCAGCAGCCCGGTCAGCAGGGCGGTGCGGACAGCAGCGCAGGCACCCAACAGGGTGGTCAGCAGCCCGGCGGTGACAACCAGCCCGGTGGCCAGCAGCAGGGCGGCGACAACCAGCAGGGTGGCCAGCAGCAGGGCGGTTCCCTTCAGGGCGACAACCAGCCCGGCGGCCAGCAGCCCGGTCAGCAGCAGGGTGGACAGCAGCCCGGCCAGCAGGGTGGTGCGGACAGCAGCGCCGGTGCCCAGCAGGGGGGCCAGCAGGGCGGCGGCAACTGAGCCGGTAGACCTGCGTTATCCGTCTGGCGAGGGCCTCGTGGCAGCAATGGCTGCGGCGAGGTCCTCGCCGGCTTTTCTCCACGGTTCGACGTCGGTCGCACCACGGCGCAACGGGGGCGAGCGAGGGGATCCTGACGACGTTGCGGCCCGGCCGCCTCCCGTGCCAGGCTTCCGGGAGGCCGGGCCGGTGGACAACGGACGACTAAGACACCGTTCGATCTGCAAGCCGTCCACCGGCCCGGTCTCCGTGTTTGTTCCCTCAACCTGGAGACACCCATGCTGTCCACTCTGTTGAAGAGAACCGATCCTGCGCGGCGCCGAGTCGGCACCGCGATCATCGTCGGCATCATCGGAGGCTTCTTCTCCGCCATCGTCAAGTTCGGCTGGGAGGTCCCCTTCCCGCCCCGCACGCCGGAGCGCAATGCCACCAACCCGCCCCAGCAGCTCCTGGAGCAGCTGGGGATGACCCCGGAGCAGTCCCACACCGCCGTCACCTTCAACGGCAATGAGGGGCTGCCGATCTACTCCTTCATCATCCACTTCAGCTTCGCGATCGTCTTCGCCGTCTTCTACTGCGTCATGGCGGAGTACTACAAGTCGATCACGCTGTGGCAGGGGGCGGCCTTCGGTCTGCTCGTGTGGGTGGGGGCGCACCTGGTGCTCATGCCGCTGACGGGCACGGTGCCCTCGCCCTTCCCGTGGGTCGCCGGTGGGCAGACCTGGGCGGAGCACTTCTCCGAGGCGCTGGGGCACGTCATCTGGTTGTGGTCGATCGAGCTCGTGCGTCGAGACGTGCGCAACCGCATCACCCACCAGCCCGACCCGTGGGTTCCGCTCGACGCCGAACCGGCCCGCTGAGCCCTCAGGGCTCGGCTCGCCCGTCATCAGTGCGGCCGTCGGCGTCCGCCAGTACTCCACGAGGGTCGGGGGCTACTGGGTGAGCCTCGGGTGTACTCCACGAGGGCCGGGGTCTCGTGCAGTACGCACAAACCTCGGCCAGTGCACCCCCATCCTCGTGCAGTGCACGTCACGGGGAGGTCGCCGGCTCCATGCACAGGTCCCGTGGGTCGTAAGGTCCGATCTACCAGGGAAGGAAGCCCGGGTAGGACTCGAAGGGGTAGAGCCGCCTCGGCAGGTACTGCTTCTGCTCCGCCCACTCGATGAGGGCGCGCCAATCGCGGGCGATACGCTCCTGAGCCTCCTGACGCCGGTCGTCAGGTCGAGACAGGCGCACGAATCCGGGGATGATCGTCGAAGTTCTGTCCAACCGCCAGAACGTGCCCTGCTTGTCGAATGCCTTGACCAGCGCCATGCGGTCCCTCGGCGGGAGACCCGCCAGCGGATCAGGGCGATCCCCCTGTACCGCCCCGGCCCCAACGAACCTGGCCCACTGCTCCATGGTCGTCAGATGCAACGCCAGATTGTGAGTATCGGGAGGTGTGAAGCCGTGGATGTCATAGGGCGCCTCCTGAAGGTCCACACGCGCCGTCTCGCGAAAGGCCACCCAGGGGATGTCCTTGCGCCACCACCAGCATCCGATGAACCGGAAGATGTGCACGCCCGAGGCGTTGAACACGGTGAAGCTCAGCAGCCGGATCCCCATGAGAGAGGCCACGAGCAGGGCCCCCAACACAAAGGCCCAGATCCCGTTCCCGTCGGGCACCCCCACCAGCTCCAGAAGCACTCCGATGGTGATTCCCACGACAGCCGCCAGAGGCGGGCCAGCAACGAGATGCAGCAGGATGTACCCCGGGTTGCGCAGTGCGGTGAAGATGAGGAATCGCCGCTCGATCCAGCGGGACGGAACCAGCGCCCAGTCGATGTACTTCGTTGACCGCTCGAGGTCTCGACTCGTGTGGTCCACGTCCGCCCCGCCCCGGGCTCACAGGGTGATGATGACGGTGGCGGCGGCGAAGACGACGCCGTAGGCCAGCTCCAGCAGGCCGGCGTCACGCAGGGAGGCAATAAGAGCGCGCCCCCGGGCGCCGGAGCGGACCGGCGCGGTGGCCCGGCGCACCAGTGGCAGGAGCAGGAGCGGTGCCGCCAGCGCGATGACCAGGGTCAGCAGCGGGCTGATGTGCCCGCCGCCGTCGACGGGGCTGGCCGAACCGGTCTCGCGCGCCCACACCAGGGCGACCGGCCCCAGCAGCAGAGGCACGTGAAGCATGAGGGAGAAGGCGCGCCGGGCGCCCTCCTCCCCCAGGCGGACCGCCAGGGTCATCTTGCCGTGGGCGGGGTCGGTGTCGATGTCGCGCAGGTTGTTGACCATGAGCAGGGAGCAGGCGAGCAGGCCGATCCCGCAGGCCGAGGGCCACAGCCACCCCGGCACCGTGCCGGCCTGGACGTAGGTGGTGCCCACCGTGGCCACCAGGCCGAAGAAGACGAAGACGAAGACCTCCCCCAGGCCGGCGTAGCCGTAGGGGTGGGAGCCTCCGGTGTAGAACCAGGCGGCCGCGATCGCCGCGGCCCCGACGGCGAGCAGCCACCACTGGCCGCTGAGGACCACGAGTGCCAGGCCCAGGAGGGCTCCAATCCCGAAGCAGCCGAGGGCGGCGAGCTTGACGGTGCGGGGGGCGACCTGCCCGGAGGCGGTCAGGCGCGGCGGCCCGGTGCGATCGTCGTCGGTGCCGCGCACGCCGTCGGAGTAGTCATTGGCCAGGTTGCAGCCGATCTGCAGCGCCAGGGCCACGCCCGCGGCCAGCAGGCTCCGCAGCACTGAGAGCTCCCCCATCGCGGCGGCTGCCCCGGCGCCCAGGATGACGGGGGCGACGGCGGCCGGCAGGGTGCGCAGTCGCACCACCTCCCCCCAGCTGGTGGCGCGGGGGCCGCTGTTCTGCGGGTGCTCGCCGTTCTCGCCGCTCACGGCTTCCTCCGATCCTCTCGCAGTCCTCTAGGGTAGGCGGCAGTGACCCTACCAGCGCCGTGGCCCTCACCGGTGCGGCGCCTGAGCCACACCTCGGCCGGTGAGGCAGCCGGCACCGCGATCGCCAGAAGGACCTCCGTGAGACACCCCGATCCCCGCCCTCGCACTCCTTCACCCATGCCTGAGCCCGTGGCGGCTGAGCCCCCGGCACGCGAACGCGCCCTGGGAGCGCTGACCGGGCTGGCCCTCGGCGACGCACTGGGGATGCCCACCCAGTCGATGAGCCCGGCACAGATCCGCCGGTGCTACGGCGAGATCACCGGGCTGCGAGACGCCGTCGCCGAGCAGCCCATCGCCCCCTCAGCACCTGCTGGCACCGTCACGGATGACACCGAGCAGGCTCTCATCCTGGCCGGTCTCCTCATCGACGGTGGCGGCCGCATCGACCCCCACCAGCTCGCTGATGCCCTCCTGCGCTGGGAGGACGATATGCGCGCCCGTGGGTCCCTGGACCTGCTGGGGCCCTCCACCAAACTCGCTCTGGAGCGGGTGCGCGCCGGGGCGGACCCGCACTGCACCGGCAGACAGGGCACCACCAACGGCGCCGCGATGCGGGTGGCCCCGGTGGGCATCGCCTTCTCCGTGAGTGCCGACGGCGACGCGCTGGCCCGGGCCGTTCAGGCCTCCTGCCTGGTCACCCACGACACCCGGCAGGGCTTCGAGGCCGCTGGGCTCCTCGCCGCAGCGGTCAGCGCGGCCATCGACGGCGTCGACGTGGTGGGTGCGTTGGAGGCGGCGCTGGACTTCGTGGCCGCCCACCCCGAGGCGGGCCACTGGACGGAGAAGGCCTCCGTTGCCGCCCGTACCCGCCTGGCCCTGGAGACGAGTCGCGATCTGCACGGGGAGGCCCTGGCCGAGCATCTGCGCACGTACGTCGGAACCTCGGTGGAGTCGGCCGAGTCGGTCCCCTGCGCGCTGGTGATCGTGCGGGAGTTCGCACAGCGGCCCCTGGACGGGCTGTGCTTCGCCGCTGAGCTCGGGGGAGATACTGACACCATTGCCGCGATGGCCGGTGCGGTCCTGGGGGCGAGCGCGCCCCATCTTCTCCCCGTCGAGCTGGTCGATCGGGTGCTGGAGCGCTCCGGCCTGCACCTCGAGCCGGTCTGTGAGGCGCTGCTGGCGCTGCGCGGCGGCAGCGGGCGCTGTCAGCCAGACGCTCCGGACCAGAGGCGGTCATGACAGGACGGGTTATTCACACCGGTCAGGTCGTCATTGACCTGACCTTGCGCATCGAGGCGATTCCCGAGCCCGGCGGTGACGTGTTCGCCGACGAGTCCTCCATGGCCGTCGGCGGCGGCTTCAACGTGCTGGCCGCCGCCCGCCGGATGGGGGTCGAGACCCTGTACGCGGGGCCGCTGGGCGAGGGGCCCTTCGCCGAGGCGGCCCGGCGGGCCCTGGAGGAGATCGGGGTGGATCATGTCGGCCCGGTCGCCCCCGGCGACCAGGGCTACTGCGTGGCCATGACCGATGCGAGGGCCGAGCGCACCTTCATCTCCACCTGCGGGGCCGAGACTCGTGGCCCGGCGGATGCCTTCGACCACCTGGAAGTGAGCGACGACGACGTCGTCTACCTCTCCGGCTACTCCCTGGCTGATGAGGCCTCCAGGGTGGCGCTGGAGCGGTTGGCCAGGAGACTGACCAAGGCCCGAGCGGGGTGCACGGCACTGTTCGACGTCTCCCCCATGATTGGTTCGGTCCCCATGAGCTCGCTGGAGCACCTCGGTGCGCTGAGGCCCGTCTGGTCGCTCAATGAGCGTGAGGCCGGGCTGCTCGCCGATCGTCTGGAGCTGCGGGTGGAGGCCGGTGACCACGCCGGCGTCTGCGAGGCACTATCGGGTCGGCTCGGCACCGTGCTGGTGCGGGTCGGGGAGCAGGGCTCCTGGTTCTCCGACGGCGGCGCGGCGCGCCATACCCCAAGCATCCCGGTGACGCCGGTGGACACCAACGGGGCCGGTGACGCGCACTCCGGTGTCCTGGCGGCGGCCCTGGCCCGGGGCGTCGACCTGACGACGGCGCTGCGCTGGGCGAATGTGGCCGGAGCCTTGACTGTGACGCACTTCGGCCCGGCCACCTGCCCGAGTGAGGCGGAGATCAGAGCTCTGGTGTAGAAGGCTCCGGGGTCACATCCGTCGTGGTCGCGGCGAGGAGCCGGGCGACCTCGCGCCGGTCGACCTTCCCGCTGGGGCGCAACGGCAGGGCCTCCAGGACGAGGACCCGTTTGGGGGCGTGGGCGCCGTCCAGCCGGGCGCGGGCGGCCTCGCGCAGGGCGGCACCGTCCCAATGCTTCGGGCCACCCGGCCTCCTCCCCGTCTCAAGCACGACGGCGGCGACGACGGTGCTTCCCCACTGCTCGTCGGGCAGGCCGACGACGCAGGCCTCGGCCACGCCGTCGATACAGGTGAGGGCCTCCTCCACGTGGCGGGGCTCGACCTTGACGCCCCCGGTGATGATGACGTCGTCCAGGCGGCCCAGGACCTCCAGGCGCCCGTCGGGGTGCAGCCGGCCGCGGTCGGAGGTGGCCAGGACCCGCCTGGCGCCACTGCGGTGGAAACCCTCGCCGGCGTTGGGACTGCCTGCGGGGCTGTGGCCGGGGGTGTGGAGGTACTCCTCGGCCAGGACGGGACCGGAGATGAGGATGCGGCCGGCGCCCTCGGCGTCGGGGGCCTGGATGGCGATCTCGACCCCCTCCAGGGGTCGGCCGTTGTAGACGCAGCCCCCGCCGGTCTCGCTCATGCCGTAGGTGGTGACCACGGTGACGCCCGCCCCGCGGGCCCGGGTCAGCAGCGCGGGGTCTGCGGCGGCGCCGCCCAGGAGGACGGCGTCGGCTGCTGCCAGGGCCCGGCGGGCCTGCGGGTCCTGCAGGACGCGCACCAGCTGGGTGGGGACCAGGGAGACGTAGAGCCGACAGGCGGCCGCCCCGGTGGACCGGCGCGCCGAGAGCAGGGCCTCCGCGAGCGCCGTCGGGCTGAATCCTGCGCTCGTGTCGACCACGACCGGCTCGGTTCCTGCGTCCAGGGAGCGGATGAGGATCTGCAGGCCGGCGACGTGGTGGGCCGGCAGGGGCAGGAGCCAGGTTCCCGGGCCGCCGAGGCGCGCGTGAGTGGCGCGGGCGGAGGCCATGAGGGCGGCGGTGCGCATGGCGATGAGTCGGCCGGTACCGGTGGTGGAGCCCGACGTGCGCAGGATGAGGTCTGTGCGTGCCGGGACACGGGTGATACGGCGGGCCAGGTCGGACCGGACCCGCCCCTCGTCCTCCCCAGGGGCGATGGGGACGAGCAGCGGGAGTGGTGAGCCCGTCCGGCGCTCCCCGTCCTCGGCGGTGGGGGCGGGGAGTCCATCGTGGGTGGTGAGCAGGCCGCGCAGGGCCAGGCGCTCGGCAAGGGCGGTGCGCAGGGCGGCGACGTCGTCGGGGGCGGTTCCGCCGGTCAGGAGGCGGAGGGCGGGCGGGGCGGGCACCCCATGATCGTGCCACGGCCCGGGCCGGCTGGGGATGAGGCGGGGGCTCCGAGAGGGTTCGGGCAGGTGCGGGGTCTGCGGGGCTCTCCGGCTCGGTTAGGGTTGGACCATGCGTATCGTCCTCATCGTCCTGGTGTTCGCTCTGACGCTGTACGCCCTGTTGGACTGCGCACGCACGCCGGATGAGAGCATGCCGGCCAGGATGCCGAAGTACCTGTGGATCACCCTGGTCGTGCTGTTCCCGACCATCGGCCCGATCGCCTGGATCATCTTCTCGCGGGTCAAGGCCGCTGAGGAGCGCGGCGGCTACGTCGAGCCCACCGTGTGGTCCTCCAAGGAGGGCACGACCTTCCGTCGCCCGCAGCGCCCCCGGCCCGTGGCGCCCGACGACGACCCGGAGTTCCTCAGGGACCTGGAGCAGGACATCCGCCGTCGCAAGCACCACCCGCCAGAGCCCACCGGCGGTCACGGCACCAGCAATGACGGAGTTGACGAGGATCCTGAGGCCGGCGAGACGGGCGGGACCGACCGCTCCGGGACCGACTCACACTGACCAGCACTGACGGGTGCGCGCCGGCCCGGCCTCGGCGCTCCGGCCTCAGGGCAGGGCGGGGCGGGCCTGGGGCCAGGGGGTGGTGTCGACGTCGTATCCGTGGGCGGCGGCGTGGATGAGCCAGTCACCGGGGATCCAGGTGCGCCCGACGAGCTGGGGGTGCTCGGGCATGAAGCGCACCGACCACAGGATGAGGACGAGCTCGACCCACTGGGCCCGGATCTTCAGGCGCACCGAGCCGGAGGCGTTGGCCGCGGCGACGACGATCTCGCCGGTGGCGGTGAGCTGGACCTCCTGGATGTCGGCGTAGGAGATGGGCATGACGCCCTCCCCCGTGCCCAGGTAGATGCCGTGGGTGGA
Organism: Actinomyces sp. SKVG-SVH-4(1); assembly: GCF_048514265.1. NCBI lineage: Bacteria > Bacillati > Actinomycetota > Actinomycetes > Actinomycetales > Actinomycetaceae > Actinomyces > Actinomyces sp. SKVG-SVH-4(1). The sequence continues at coordinate 62,545 of NZ_JBGEVE010000014.1, forward strand.
CACACTCAGGCGGGCGCCGGCCAGGTGGCGCCACTTCTCGACGGCGTCGGCCTCGGCGGCGCGTCGTCGCCGGTGGTTGAGGTAGGCCTGTCCGCCGAAGAAGGCGGCCGTCAGGGCCAGGCCGACGGGGCCGCCCGCCAGGAAGAAGCCCCGGGAGGGGTTGTAGGTGGCGTCCCCGCGCCGCCACATGAGCAGCTCGGCGTCGCAGGTGGCCAGCATGACCTCCCCGGATCCCAGGGCGGGGCGCACGGGGTCGATGGTCGGTGAGACCGGGTTGGGGCGGCGGCCCTGGCGGGTGGCGGTCAGGACGGCGGCGGTGTGCCACCACACGAAGTCCTGTCCGGTCCAGGGGCGGCGCGGGGCGGGGCGGGCGCGACCGGGCCGGCTGACCTCGCCGGACGGGCCGGTGCGCACGACCTCGCCGCCGAGCGGGCGCGAGGGCGGCTGCTGGGTCACCGGGCCGCCTCGGCGTGCCCGGCGGGGCTGACAGGGCCGGCAGAGCTGCCGGGGCTGCCGGGGCCGACACAGCCCGCGGTCTGGGCGGAGGAGGTTCCGGGCACCATGTCGCGGGCCTGGCGCAGCAGGTCGCCGGCCGGCTCCCAGTAGGCCAGCCCCACCAGGGTGCGGTCCTCGAAGGTCAGGGAGGTCAGGGAGGCCAGGGCGCACTGGCGGCGGCGCGGGTCGTGGGCCAGGGGGCGCCCCTCCAGGAAGAGGCGCAGCGACCAGACGGGCAGCTGGTGGGAGACGAGGAGCGCCTCGTGGCCCTCGGCGAGGTCGAGCGCGGAGACGACGGCGCCGCGCATGCGCTCGACGATCTCCCGGTAGGGCTCGCCCCAGGAGGGGCGCAGCGGGTTGACGTAGCTGGACCAGTAGGTGGGGTGGGCCAGGATCCAGCGGTTGCGGTTGACGGCCACGCCCTCGAAGGAGTTGCCGGCCTCGATGAGTCGGGGATCCGTCGTCGGCGCCAGGCCGAAGGCGGCGGCGGTGGGGGCGCCGGTCTCCCGGGCCCGCTCCAGGGGTGAGGTGATGACCCGGGTGATGTCGTGCCCGGAGGCGGACAGGACGTCGGCGACCTGCTGGGCCATCTGGTGCCCCAGGGCGGACAGGTGGTACCCGGGCAGGCGGCCGTAGAGGATGCCGCCTGGGTTGTGCACCTCGCCGTGCCGCATGAGGTGGATCGTCGTGCGCGCCATGCGGCGATTCTCGCACGCCCACCGGCAACGGTCAGCCACCGGGGACCGTAGGGTGTTCCCATGACGACTCGCAGCGCATGGGGTCTCGGCCTGGCGACCGTGACCGACGACGGCAACACCCTCGACGTGTGGTACCCCCGACCGGTTCTCGGCGACGAGCCCGAGGACGGGCACGCAGACCTCCTGGCCTCCCTGAGCGCCATGGAGCGGCGCGATGAGGCCCGCGGCGTCCACACCACCGTGGTGCGCACCTGGGCCGACCTCGACGACGCCCCCCAGACCGTGGCCGGCGCCTACCTGCGCCTGCACACGCTGTCCCACCGCCTGGTCAAGCCCAACACCGTCAACCTGGACGGGATCTTCTCCCGCCTGCCCAACGTGGTGTGGACCTCCGCCGGCCCCTGCCGCGCCGAGGACTTCGAGAACACCCGCATGCGCCTGCGCGCCGCCGTGGGGCGCCCCGTCCAGGTGCACTCAGTGGACAAGTTCCCCCGCATGACCGACTACGTGCTGCCCTCGGGGGTGCGCATCGGCAACGGCGCGAACGTGCGCCTGGGCGCCTACCTGTCCGAGGGCACCACTGTCATGCACTCCGGCTTCGTCAACTACAACGCCGGGACGCTGGGGCGCTCCATGGTCGAGGGCCGCATCTCCCAGGGGGTCGTCATCGGCGACGGCTCCGACGTCGGCGGCGGCGCCTCCACGATGGGCATGCTCTCGGGCGGCGGGCGCCAGCGCGTGGCCCTGGGCAAGCGCTGCCTGCTGGGGGCGAACTCGGGGCTCGGGATCCCGCTGGGTGACGACTGCGTCGTCGAGGCCGGCCTGTACCTGACGGCCGGCACGAAGGTCTCCCTCATGCCGCAGGGCGGCGTGGTGCCCGGCAACCTCGGCCTGTTCAAGGAGCCGCGCGTGGTCCCGGCCCGCGAGCTGGCCGGCGCCTCCAACGTCCTGTTCCGCCGCAACTCCCAGTCCGGCGCCGTCGAGGCCCTGGCCCGCGGTGGCAAGAGCATTGAGCTGGGCTCGCCCCAGCACGCCGGCCAGTAGGGCTCTCCTCCTACTCCCCCGCCGCCGCGCTTCTCGTACCGGCCGTCTTCCGCCTCAACCGCGGAAGGCGGCCGGTCGCGTCGGACGCCCTCGAAGGACAAGGCGCATTCCCCACACCAGCATCACAGTGTTCGTTATCATAGTGATGGGTTGTTCTACGCAATGGAGGGGAGGGCAGATGGCTGCGACATCCACGGCCACCCGTGTCCCCGAGGCTGCTCAGCCTGTTGGCGACGCGCTTCCTCCCCGGCGCAGGCGCCGCACCCCCGTGTGGGCCTCACAGCGCGTCCTCAAGGCGACGATGGCGATCACCGGCACGATCATGGCCCTGTTCGTCGTGGTCCACATGGTCGGCAACCTCAAGGTTCTCGCGGGCCCGCAGGCCTTCAACGGCTACGCCGCCTGGCTGCGGCAGGTCGCCTACCCACTCCTGCCGCACGAGGGGCTCCTGTGGGCGATGCGCCTGGTCCTGGGAGCCTGCGTCGCGGCGCACGTCGCGGCGGGAATCGCGCTGTGGCGCCGGGCGAGGAGCGCTCGTGGGGCCTTCCGGCGCCGGGCCCTGCCCGCCCGCACCATCGGCGCCCGCTCCATGCTGGCGACCGGTGTCCTCATCGGGGTCTTCGTCCTCATCCACGTCCTCGACCTGACCATCGGCCGCCTCATCGCCCCTGAGAGCTTTCAGGCGCCGACGACGTCGAACGGCGAGCTGCAGGTCAGCGCCTACCACAACCTCGTGGCGAGCCTGTCACGCCCCGGCATGGCGCTCTTCTACAGCCTGGTCATGCTGGCACTCTCCCTCCATCTGGCGCAGGGCCTGTGGAACGTGGTCATCGACCTGGGCGGCACCGGCCCCAGGCTGCGCAAGGCCTGCCGCGCCCTCGCCCTGACCGTGGCCCTGGCCGTCGCCGTCGTCAACGGCCTGCTGCCGGTGCTCATCTGCACGGGGGTGATCGGATGAGCGCGAGTGTGCCGGGCGCCGTCGGCGGCCTCTACGACGTCGGCGAGAACCTGGATGCGCGCCTGCCGGACTGCCCGCCCGAGCAGGCCTGGGCGCGCCGGCGCGACGAGTACCGCCTGGTCAATCCCGCCAACCGCCGCAAGCTGACCGTCATCGTGGTGGGCACCGGACTGGCCGGTTCCGGGGCGGCCGCGACCCTGGGGCGCCTGGGGTACCGGGTGGAGTGCTTCAGCCTGCACGACGCCCCGCGGCGCGCCCACTCGGTGGCCGCACAGGGTGGGATCAACGCCGCCCGGGCCCGCAAGGTCGACGGCGACTCCCTGACGCGCTTCGTCAAGGACACCGTCAAAGGCGGGGACTACCGGGGACGGGAGGCCGACGTCGTGCGCCTGGGGCTGGAGTCCGGCCGGGTCATCGACCACATGGAGGCGATCGGGGCGCCCTTCGCCCGCGAGTACGGCGGCCAGCTCGCCACCCGCTCCTTCGGCGGGGTGCAGGTCTCACGCACCTACTACACGCGCGGACAGACCGGCCAGCAGCTGGAGATCGCCTGCGCCCAGGCCCTCCAGGAGCAGGTCGCTGCCGGGAGCGTCCGCATGCACACCCGCACCGAGATGCTCGATCTCATCGTGGCCGACTCCCGCGCACAGGGCATCGTCACCCGAGACCTGCTCTCCGGCGAGGTACAGGCCCACACCGCGCACGCCGTCGTGCTGGCCACCGGCGGCTACGGCAGCGTCTACCACTACTCGACCCTGGCCATGGCCTCTAACGCCACTGCCACCTGGCGCGCCCACCGGCGTGGGGCGGCCTTCGCCTCGGCCTGCATGGTGCAGTTCCATCCCACGGCGCTGCCGGTGAGCTCCCACTGGCAGTCCAAGACGACGCTCATGAGCGAGTCGCTGCGCAACGACGGGCGCATCTGGGTGCCCGTGTGCCCCGGGGACGAGCGGGCCCCGAACGAGATCCCCGAGGACGAGCGCGACTACTACCTGGAGCGCAAGTACCCGGCCTTCGGCAACCTCACCCCGCGCGACGTCGCCTCGCGCAACGCCCGCGAGCAGATCGAGTCCGGCCGCGGCGTCGGGCCGCTGCGCAACTCGGTCTACCTCGACTTCCGCGACGCGCTGGAGCGGCTGGGCCAGGAGACCATCGCCTCGCGCTACGGCAACCTGTTCGAGATGTACCTCGATGCCACCGGGGAGGACCCCTACGAGGTGCCCATGCGCATCGCCCCGGGAGCCCACTTCACGATGGGCGGGCTGTGGGTGGACTTCGACCAGATGTCCACCATCCCGGGACTGTTCGTGGGCGGGGAGGCCTCGAACAACTACCACGGCGCCAACCGCCTGGGGGCGAACTCGCTGCTGAGCGCCAGCGTGGACGGCTGGTTCGTGCTTCCGCTGGCCGTGCCGAACTACCTGGCCGGGCTGGTGGGAAGCAAGCCCCTGAGCCCCGACGCGCCGGAGGCGCTCCAGGCCGTGGCCGACACCCGCGAGCGCATTGAGGCGCTCATGGCGGTGGGCGGGACCCACCGTCCGGTGTGGTTCCACCGCCGGCTGGGTGAGGTCCTTTACGCCGGCTGCGGGGTCAGCCGTTCCGAGGCGGGACTGCTGCGTGCCCTGGAGGAGGTGCGCGCCCTGCGCGAGGAGTTCTGGGCCGACGTCACCGTGGTCGGTGGCCAGGCGCGCCTCAACCAGGAGCTGGAGAAGGCGCTGCGGGTCGCCGACTTCCTGGAGCTGGCGGAGGTCATGGTCCTCGACGCCCTGGACCGGCGCGAGTCCGCCGGCGCCCACTTCCGCGAGGAGTACGCGACCCAGGGCGGCGAGGCTCAGCGCGATGACGAGACCTGGTGCTCGGTATCGGCCTGGCAGACCGGGGACGACGGCGGGCACACGCGCCGCACGGAGCCACTGAGCTTCTCGCTGGTGCCCATGCAGGTGAGGGACTACCGATGAGGATCGAGCTGGAGATCTGGCGGCAGGACGGGCCGCGGGCGCGGGGCTTCTTCGAGAGTCACGTGGTGGAGGACGCTGAGCCGCAGATGAGTCTGCTGGAGCTGCTCGACCGCCTCAACGACCAGATCATTGAGGCCGGCGGCGAGCCCGTGGTCTTCGAGTCGGACTGCCGGGAGGGGGTGTGCGGGGCCTGCGGCTTCCTCGTCAACGGGGTGCCGCACGGGCCGCTGGACACGACCCCGGCCTGCCGTCAGCACCTGCGGGCCTTCCCCGGGGTCACGCGCTTCCGACTGGAGCCGTGGAGGTCGGCGGCCTTCCCGGTCATCCGGGACCTGGTGGTGGACCGCACGGCGCTCGACGAGCTCATCCGGGCGGGCGGAACCGTGGACGTGGCCGCGGGGACCGCGCCGGATGCCGACGACGTCGCCCAGGGGCACCTGCAGGCGGAGCGGGCACTGGACTTCGCCGCCTGCATCGGCTGCGGGGCCTGTGTGGCGGCCTGCCCGAACGGGGCGGCGGCGCTCTTCGCGGGGGCGAAGCTGGCGCACCTGTCGCTCATGCCGCAGGGGCGTATCGAACGGGGGCGCCGGGCTCGGGCGATGACGCGGGAGCTCGATGCGCTCTTCGGGCCGTGCTCGGAGTACGGCGAGTGCGTGCCAGCGTGCCCGGCCGGCATCCCGATCGAGGCGATCGCGCTGCTCAACCGGGAGGTGCTGCGCGCCGGTCTGCGCGGGGCGACCCGCGACGACTAGGGCCCGTTGCACAAATAGGGACGCATCCGCGAGTTCGTACCTTAGGTGTACTGATCGGGAGGGTTGGTTGAGGGGGTGTGATCTGAGTCTTTGAGGTGAGGAGAGCGCCTTGGGCTGGTTGAGTGGAGGTATTGCAGTTCCCCATCAGCCAGACACGAAAGGTGCTCTCCTCATGTCCCACGCTAACGCAGCCCTGACCCCGCGTGCTCGTGTGAAGGTCGCCCGCCTGGTGGTTGAGGAGGGCTGGCCCGTCAGCGAGGTTGCTGCCCGGTTCCAGTGCTCATGGCCCACCGTCAAGCGCTG
>NZ_JBGEVE010000015.1:0-14221 GCF_048514265.1 Actinomyces sp. SKVG-SVH-4(1)
GGCCGGATCCGTCCATGGACGGATCCGGCCCCACCGTTGTGTCTGCAGCCGATCAGGTCGGCGGCGTTACGTGAGGCTCAGGCCTCAGGCGCGGTGACCTTGATGAGGGCCTCGCCGGGCTCCACCGAGTCGCCGCCGACGACCTCGACCGAGGCGAAGGAGGCGGTGTTGGTGACGAGCACCGGCGTGGTCAGCGGGTAACCGGCCTGCTCGATGACGGAACGGTCCACGCGGACGAGCTCCTGGCCCGCGCTGACGCGGTCGCCCTGGGAGACCTTGACGTCGAAGCCCTGGCCCTCCAGGTTGACGGTGTCCAGACCCACGTGGATGAGGATCTCCACGCCGCTGTCCAGGGTGATGCCGAAGGCGTGCCCCGAGGACGGGGCCACGACGACGGTGCCGTCCGCCGGAGCCGTGACGACGATGTCGCCCTGGGGCTCCAGGCCCACGCCCTGTCCGACGGCGCCCGAGGAGAACACCGGGTCGGGGACCTTGTCCAGGTCCATGGTCGTGGCCTTGAGCGGCGAGGCGATCTCAGTGACCGCACCGGGAACCAGGGCAGGCTTGGGCGTGGGGGCCTTCGCAGTCCGGTCGCCCTCCTCCACGGGAGCAGCAGCCGCAGCGGCGGCCTTGGGTGCCTCAGCGGCCTGGGTCGGAGCGGAGGCAGCGGTGTTGCCGCCCTTGGTGACGCCCGCTGCGGCGAGCGCCTCGGCCCGCTCCTCCTTGGTGCGGTAGCCGAAGGTGACGATGAGGAAGAAGGAGGTGGCGAAGGCCGCGGCGACGGAGATGCCGTAGAGCCACATGGGGTTGAAGACCGGGATGGTCAGCAGCGAGGTGAAGACGAAGGTCGTGGTCGTGACGCCCTCAATGCCTCCCAGCATGCTGCCGATGCCCTGGACGAGGCCGCCCACGGCACAGCCGACGAGCATGAACGGGTAGATGCGCTTGAAGCGCAGGTGGATACCGTAGAGGCTCGGCTCGGAGATACCACCGAGCAGACCGGCGAAGAGGGCACCGGTGGCGGTCTGGCGCATCTCATCGTCCTTGTCGCGGAAGGACCACACGAGGACGGCCGCGGTGGCGCCGAAGCAGGCGAAGTTCCAGGCGCCCATGGGGCCCTGGATGAAGTCGGTGTGGTTCGTGGCCGCGGAGGCGATGTTGGCCAGCATGAGGGCGTTGAGCGGCCAGTGCAGGCCCAGCGGCACCAGGAAGGGGTAGACCATGGGGATGAGGATCGCGAAGATGATCGGGGCGTGAGAGTTCAGCCAGAACAGGGCCGTGCCCAGGCCGGTACCGATCCACACGCCCAGGGGGCCGATGAGGAAGGCGGTCACCGGCATCATGATGACGAAGGACAGGAAGGGCACGAAGACCATCTGCACGTTGGTCGGAACGACCTTGACCAGCCCCTTGTAGACCAGGGCCAGGATGGCCACCATCATGAGGGGGACGAAGACCTGGCCGCCGTAGCCGTTGAGCTGCATGGGCAGCCCGGCAATGTGCGCCGTGCACAGCTTGGAGTTGATCGTGGCGTTGTCGATGCAGGTCGTGCTCGGGTGCTTCTCCAGGTCGACGAACTCCGGCGTGAGCAGTGCAGCCATGATCGCGGTGCCGACCCACGGGTCGATCTTGAGCTTCTTGGAGGCGTTGTAGGCCACCATGATGGGCAGGAAGTAGAAGACGGCACGGAACATGGCGTCGACGAACAGCAGCGTGGCCGGCTTTTCCGCCGCATCCGCGTGGGTGTTGATGAGACCGAAGGCCTCACAGATGGCCTCACCCGCGATGATGAGGGAGGCGCCGAGCAGCGCCGGCAGCAGGGGACGGAAGGAGTCCGAGAGGTACTCGAAGAAGGCGTCGACGTAGGCGTTCTTGCCGCGGGCCTTGGCCCGGGCGGCGGCCTTGACGTCGGCGTCGGACTGGCCCGAGCCGGAGGAGCCGCCCTGGTTCTTCATGGCCGGCAGGCTGTTGATCTCGTCGTACACGCTCTGCACGGCACCACCGATGACGATCTGGTAGCGGTCCCCGGACTGGGGGACGGCGCCCATGACGCCCGGGATGGCCTCGACGGCCGCCTTGTCGATGCCGGAGGCGTCCTTGAGCTCGAAGCGCAGTCGGGTGGCGCAGTGGGTGAAATGGATGATGTTCTCGGCGCCGCCCACGGCGTCGAGGATTGCCTCAGGGGTTGAGGTCGTGGTTGCCATTCGGGCCCTTTCCTACTGAGCGAGGGTGACGAGGACGGAGGATGCACCCCAGTGCTCTCCGAGTCTCCGACGGGCTCGCTCTCGGTGGTGGGGATCTGACACCTCGTGCGCCACACGGGCGCAAAAAGGTGGTTGAGGAAGAGGGTACTGTCTCACGGCTCAGAACAAAAAGGGAACAGTCCGTCCGGATGGTGCCGCTGCCCTTCTCGAGACGGCCATTGGCCAAGACTCTGCGCGATCCCGGTATCCACTGGTCGGTGTTTGCGCAGTTGAGGCGGGTTGTGCGCACAGGCGCTCGGGCCAGTGGGTGCACCGTGGGAGCGGGTTCTGCACGCTTGAGGCACACCGACCCCAGTCTCACGCGAAGGAGCTCGATATGAGCGCGCAGACCTCCCTGGCCGCACAGCCGGCATCGCCGGTCCTACCGAACATCCCGGTTCGCCCGCCCACCACGACTCCGCCTCCCGTCCTTGCCCCGACCGCCGCGTCTGATGTGCCGCGGCTCTACGGTCCACCGGGATGGACGGTGCGCATCGGCCTGTGGCGCCTGCTGGAGCCCTGGCTCGACACCCCGCGCTGCCTGCCGGGGGAGAACCCGCTGCGACTGGATGCCCGGGGCGCCCCGGAGAGCGACTACGTGCCCTTCCGCGGCTTGGACGCCGCCACCGCGGCCGACCTGCTGAGCCGGCTGCCGGCTGCGGCACTGAGAGACCGTCAGAACCTCGCCCCGAGCCTCAAGACGATGCTGACCGCCTGCGCCGGGGCGGACGGGCAGGTACGCCTGTGCGGCTACGGCATCGGTCCCCAGCGGGAGGACGAGCGTCTGAGCGCTGAGGCCCTGTGGGTCGCCGACGCGGACCTGCAGGGCTACGAGGTCCTCGTCGAGCACAGCCGGGACTGCCAGTGCTCCGCGCTGTGGGAGCGGGTCAGAGACCGGTACGAGCTCGACGCCTGCTGCATTCCCGACGACATCGTGCGCACCCGGCCCGAGTGGGCCGGCGGCGGAGTCGGCTGGTGGATGTGGTGGGACTGATAGGCCCGTTGCGGTGGGCAGCACCGGCGGGCCCGTACCATGGCGCGCGTGATCAATGTCCAGGACCTCACCATGCGCATCGGTGCCCGCCAGCTCGTCGCTCACGCCGGCTTCCGGGTCGATAAGGGGATGCGCATTGGCCTCGTGGGTCGTAACGGCGCAGGCAAGACCACGATGACCAAGCTGCTCGCCGCCGCCTCCGTGGCCCAGGGCGCCGGCCGCGCCGTCAACGACGCCGACGAGCGCCACGGGCTGGAGGCCGTCGAGCACGAGGGCACCATCACCTGCACGAGCTCGGTGGGTTACCTGCCCCAGGACACCAAGGTGGGGGACCTCAGCGAGATCGCCCGGGACCGGATCCTCTCGGCCCGCGGTATCGACGCGCTCCTGGCCCGCATCCGCAAGGCCGAGGAGCGCATCGCCGACACCGAGGGGGAGGCCCAGGCCAAGGCTCTGGACCGCTACACGCGCCTGGACCACGAGTTCACCATGGCCGGCGGCTACGCCGCCGCCTCCGAGGCCGCCCGCATCAGCGCCGCGCTGGGCCTGCCCGACCGCATCCTGGACCAGCCCATCGGCACGCTGTCAGGTGGCCAGCGCCGTCGGGTCGAGCTCTCCCGGGTCCTGTTCCAGCAGCCCGACACGCTCCTGCTCGACGAGCCCACCAACCACCTCGACCACGACTCGATCCTGTGGCTGCGCGACCACCTGCGCACCTACGCCGGCGGCTTCATCGTCATCAGCCACGACGTCGAGCTCCTGCGCGACACCGTCAACCAGGTCATGTACCTCGACGCCGGTCGCGGGGTCCTCGACGTCTATCACCTGGGCTGGGACGCCTACCTCAAGCAGCGCGCCGACGACGAGCACCGGCGCCGTCGGGAGCGCGCCAACGCGGAGAAGAAGGCCGCCGCCCTGCGCGCCCAGGGGGAGAAGATGCGGGCCAAAGCCACCAAGGCCGTGGCCGCCCAGCAGATGCTCAAGCGGGCCGAGCGCCTCATGGCCGACCTGGAGGACGAGGCCGCCGTGGAGAAGGTCGCCCACCTGCGCTTCCCCGACCCCGCCCCCTGCGGCAAGACCCCGCTGCGCGCCTCCGGGCTGTCCAAGGCCTACGGCTCCCTGGAGGTCTTCGCCGGCGTCGACCTGGCCATCGACCGAGGCAGCCGGGTCGTGGTCCTGGGCCTCAACGGCGCCGGCAAGACCACGCTCCTGCGCCTGCTCGGCGGGGTGGAGGAGCCCGACTCCGGAGAAGTCATCCCCGGCCACGGCCTCAAGATCGGCTACTACGCCCAGGAGCACGAGACCATCGACACCGCGGCGAGCGTCGTGGAGAACCTGCGCCGCGCCGCCCCCGGCATGGACGACACCCAGGTGCGCAGCGTCCTGGGCTCCTTCCTCTTCTCGGGCGCGGACGCCGACAAGCCCGCACGGGTCCTGTCCGGCGGGGAGAAGACCCGCCTGGCCCTGGCCATGCTCGTGGTCTCCAGCGCCAACGTCCTCCTGCTCGACGAGCCGACGAACAACCTCGACCCCGCCAGCCGCGAGGAGATCCTCGGGGCGCTGGGCACCTTCGCCGGCGCCGTCGTCCTGGTCACTCACGACGAGGGTGCCGTCGAGGCCCTCAACCCCGACCGGGTCCTCCTGCTGCCCGACGGCGACGAGGACCTGTGGGGGCCGGAGTACCTCGAGCTGGTGGCCCTGGCCTGAGGGGCGGACTGCACCCTCCCGACCCGGGCGTGACGCCGTCGGACACAGTGAGTCCCCTCACCACGGCTCTGCGGTGCGGACCGCGTAGGGTTGTCACCAGGAACAAGGAATCGAGCTGGAGCGTTGGCTCCAGTGAATCCTTCAGGCGCTCGTCACGAGAGCCACCGCAGGACCTTCAGCGGCTCCGCACGAGGCGCCGCAGACGAACGTAGGCACACCAGATCAGGAGATGACCATGGCAGAGACCGCCCTGACCGACACCACTGACACCCAGACCCCCGAGCACGAGGTCATCCTCACCGAGACCGCCGCCGCGAAGGTCGCCAGCCTCCTGGCCCAGGAGGGGCGCGACGACCTGCGCCTGCGCGTGGCCGTCCAGCCCGGTGGCTGCTCCGGACTGGTCTACCAGCTCTACTTCGACGAGCGTCTCCTGGACGGCGACGCCGTGCGCGCCTTCCCCACGGGCAGCGACGAGATGGCTAGCGTTGAGGTGGTTGTCGACCGCATGAGCGTGCCCTACCTGTCGGGCGCCACCATCGACTTCGCCGACACCATCGAGAAGCAGGGCTTCACCATCGACAACCCCAACGCCGCCGGAAGCTGCGCCTGCGGCGAGTCCTTCCACTGATCCCTCCCGCGCAGGCCCCTCCCTCATTCAAGGAGCTCATGTGCGCCGCACATCCCTGACCCTGACCGCCCTGGCCGCGGCCGCCTGCCTCACGCTGGCCGGCTGCTCGGGGTCGTCCAAGAACGCCTCCGCCACGCCGTCGGCCCAGGCGTCCCCGACCCTGACCCGCTCGATCATCGACTGCGCTCAGGAGGCCGGAACGATCGAGACCGACTCCGAGGCGCTTCCGGCGATCGGAGGCGATGCGGGGGCCGAGCCGACCGTCACCTGGAGTGAGGGGAAGCAGGCGCCTGCCAACCTCGTCTCCAAGACACTCACCGCCGCGGAAGGCCCGGCGGTGTCCTCGGGCGACGTCGTCACCGTCAATTACGTGGGCTGGAAGTGGGGGTCAACGGAGGCTTTCGACTCCTCCTTCAAGAAGGGGGCCCCGGTCACCTTCGGCCTGACCGGGGTCATCCCCGGATGGACCTGCGGCCTGGCCGGGCACAAGGTCGGTGAGCGCGTCCAGCTGTCGATCCCGGGCAAGCTCGCATACGGCGAGACCGCCGATCCGGCTCGCCCGAACTCACCGACCGGGCCGCTCGTCTTCGTCGTCGACATCACCGCTCGTATCACGGGCGATGAGCTGACCCCGTCCACGAAGGACGCCACGGTCGACTCCGCGGAGGTCAAGAAGCTCACTGATCGCGGCGTGACGGTCTCCGGGGACCTGGGTGCTCCCGCGGCCGGCCTTGCGGGCCCCAAGGCCGAGGAGCCCCTGCAGCCGGAGGTCTTCGTCGTCGCCCGCGGCAAGGGCCAGGCGATCAAGGAGACCGACACCGTGGCCGTGCAGATGTCGCGTACCTCGTGGGACGGCACGACGAGGAGCTCGACCTGGGAGGACCACGCCCCCAGCGCCATGCCGGCCGGACAGATCCGTGCGGCCGGGCTGCCAGTGGGTTCCAGGATCGTGCTGCTGGCCCCCGGCAACTCCAACGGAGGGAAGCGTGAGTCGGCGTACATCTTCGTGATCGACGTCGAGAAGGTGATCTGAGCACGGAGCCGCTCAGGCAACCATTCGCGATAAGGCTGTGGCCCGCACCCCGTGAAGGGATGCGGGCCACAAGCCTGTGCGGCGCGTGTCCGCCGGCCGGCGTCAGCGGACGATGAGGCCCTGGGCCTTGGCGACGGCGTCGGCCAGGCGCTCGGAGACGTCCTGCCAGTTGGCGATGTTCCAGACGGCCTTGACGTAGTCGGCCTTGACGTTGAGGTAGTCGAGGTAGAAGGCGTGCTCCCACATGTCCACCATGAACAGCGGGATGGTGCCCACGGGTACGTTGCCCTGCTGGTCGAAGAGCTGGAAGGTGACGAGCTTTCCGGAGAGGGAGTCGTAGGCGAGCACGGCCCAGCCCGAGCCCTGGATGCCCATGGCGGTGGCGGTGAACTGCGCCTGGAACTTCTCGAAGGAGCCGAAGGAGTCCTTGATGGCCTCGGCGAGCTCGCCCTCGGGCTGGCCCCCGCCGTTGGGGGAGAGGTTCTTCCAGAAGATGGAGTGGTTGGTGTGGCCGCCCAGGTTGAAGGCCAGGTTCTTCTCCCACAGGTTGATGGCGGCCAGGTCGCCGGACTCGCGGGCGGCGGCCAGGGCCTCCAGGGCGGCGTTGGCGCCGGCGACGTAGGCGGCGTGGTGCTTGTCGTGGTGGAGCTCCATGATCTTGCCGGAGATGTGGGGCTCCAGGGCGGCGTAGTCGTAGGGGAGCTCGGGAAGGGTGTACACGGCCATCAAGGACTGCCTTTCGGTGGGTGAGGTGGCTTCAGTCCCGCCTCAGCAGGGCTCGTTAGGACTGAAGTCCTGAACATGGTTCATGCTAGACGTGGCGCCGGAAGAGGGATAGGGAGCCCGCGTGTGATTACACTGACCGCGGAAACACTGCCGTCCGTACCCGTCCACGAAGGATCCGCTATGACCGACCAGGCTGCTTCCGCCCGTCTCGAGCTTCTCGTCTTCTCCGACGACGCCACCGTGCGTCAGGAGGTCATCGACGGTGTCGGACGCCGACCGGCCAAGGGCCTGCCACTGGTGAGCTGGACCGAGGCGGCCACCGCCGAAGGTGTGCGCATGGCCATCAAGGACCGCGAGAAGGAGGGCCAGGCGCCCTTCGACGCGCTGGTCCTGGACGCCGAGGCCAAGAAGCTCGGCGGCATGGGACTGGCCCACGAGCTGTTCACCGAGCTCGACGAGCGCCCCGCCGTCGTCCTGCTGACCGCCCGCCCCCAGGACGACTGGTTGGCCGCCTGGGCCAAGGCGGAGGTCGTCGTGCCCCGCCCCCTGGACCCGCTGAGCCTCCAGGAGGGCGTCGCCAAGGCCCTCACCGCGCGCCGCGGCACCGTCACCCCCGCCGGCTGAGCCAGACGTCGGCCGCGCGGCGCTTGGCCCACGCTCGGCGCCCTCCTTCCTGCGAGGCCAGGACCTTGCGGTGGCGGGCAGCCGCACCGATCGGCCACGTGAGCACCGCGGGGTCGCCGTCGACCTCCACGATGCGGGCGCCCTCGTCCAGGATCCAGTCGGCCAGCAGGCTCGTCTCCTCAATGCTCGCCACCTCACCGACTCGGCCGGGCCGCTCAACAACCCGGGCGCTGGCGCGCAGCAGCTCGACGGCGGGGCGCGGGTCGGCACCCGGCGCGGTCGTCATGGAGCCGGCCAGCACGCCCCAGCGCACCACCACCAGTTCCCAGCCGCCGACCTCGCGCCGGCGGGCCGCCATGAGATGCGGGCAGGCCAGCAGGGGCCGCACCCGCTCGGCCCGATCCACCGCGCGCAGCAGGCAGCGCAGGCGGCCCGTCCAGGTCCCGGCCTCCTCGTAACGCTCGGCCCGGGACAGTGCCGCGATGCGCTCCAGCAGGGGAGAGGCCACCAGGTCGACCTCGCCCGACAGGCAGGCCAGTACCTCGGCGGGCTCAGCCGGGACGTCGTCGTGGCGCACCCGCCGCAGCTCGCGCCCGTCCCAGTGGCGCAGACGCAGCACCGACTCGGCGGCCCGCAGGGCCTCCTGGCCCCTGCCGCGGGAGGCGAAGGGGCCCACCGCATGGCCGACCTCCTCCGCGGGCAGCACGGTGGTCAGCGCCAACCGCGGCTCGGCGCCCGGGCCCGAGCCCTGGTCCAGGTGAAGCCAGGGCCGGCGCCGCGGGGCCCGGGAGCGGCGGTTGACCGGCGGGTCGAGCTCGGCGATCATCCGCAGCTCGCGCACCCGCGCCTCGATGAGCGTGGGGGTGGCGATGTGCCGCACGCTCACGGTGGTGTCCAGCATCTGGGCCACCTGGCGGCGTTTCTCCGCGGCGGTGAAGTAGGAGCGCACCCGGCGTCTGAGGTCCACGGCGCTGCCCACGTAGAGCACCTGGTCGGCCGCCGAGCGGAACTGGTAGACGCCGGGGCCGCTGGGCAGGGCGTCGGCCAGGCGGCTCTTGGCCCGGCGCTTGGCAGGGACCGGGTCGGAGGCGGTGGCCAGGTCCTCCAGGTGCGTGACGCCGAGCGGCGCCATGACCTCCAGGGCGGCGTGCAGCACGTCCACGGTGGCGCGCGCGTCATCCAGGGCCCGGTGCGTGGGACGGGTCTGGGAGCCCACGAAGGCGGCCAGCGTCCCCAGCTTGTGGTTGGGCACCTCGCTGCGGGTCCAGGCCTTGCGGGCCAGTGCCAGGGTGTCCAGCACGCGGGGCTCGGGCCACTCCAGGCCCAGGGCCGCTGCGGCGCCACGCAGGTGACCGACGTCGAAGCGGGCGTTGTGGGCGACGAGGACGACGTCGTCGGCCAGCAGGTCCGCCCAGTCCAGGAAGGCCTCCACACAGGTGCGCACGCCGGGGGCGCCGGCCACCATGGCGTTCGTGATGCCGGTGAGCATGGTGATCTGGGCGGGGATGGCGACACCGGGGTTGACCAGGGTGGAGAACTCCGCCACCACCTGTCCGCCGCGCACCTTGACGGCCCCGATCTCGGTCAGAGAGCGAGCGCCCGGCGCCCCGCCGGTGGTCTCCAGGTCCACCACGACAAAGGTCGCCCGCTCCAGGGGCGTGCCCATGTCGGCGAAGGACACCTGGGTCCCGATGGTGCTCACGGTCGCAGGCTAGAGGATGGCAGTGACATGCATCCTCGCCGGCAGTCGGGAAGTCGATGCGAGCAGGGTGGGAAGCACCCTAGAATCACCCCATACCCGAGCGGCACCGCCGGCTCCGGTGCCGTCCGTCTCCGATGGTGCAGGACCGTGTGGTGGCCGCCCAGCCAGCAGTTCACAGGAGGCCCCGCGTGGGATACGGACCCATCAAGGCAACAGTCGGCCCGGCCCTGGAGATGCTCTACCAGCCCTGGATCCGCGGCGAGGAGAACATTCCCGCCGAGGGCGCGGCGATCCTGGCCTCCAACCACCTGGCGGTCATCGACTCCTTCTTCCTGCCGCTGCTGGTGGACCGCGAGGTCGCCTTCATCGGCAAGGCCGACTACTTCACCGGCAAGGGAGTCAAGGGCTGGGCGGTGAAGAACTTCATGAAGACCGTGGGCACTATCCCCGTGGACCGTTCCGGCGGCAAGGCTTCCCAGGCGGCGCTCCAGGCCGGCATCAACCGCCTGCGCTCGGGGCAACTCTTCGGCATCTACCCCGAGGGCACGCGCAGCCCCGACGGGCGCCTCTACCGCGGTAAGACCGGCGTGGCCCGTATCGCCCTGGCCACCGGTGCCCCCGTGGTGCCTGTGGCGATGATCGGCTCCAACCTGGCTCAGCCGATCGGCAAGTCCATTCCCTCCACCCGCCACCGCGTGGGCATCGTCATCGGCGAGCCGCTGGACTTCTCCCGATACAAGGGCCTGGAGAACGACCGCTTCGTGCTGCGCTCCATCACCGACGAGATCATGTACGCCCTCATGGCCCTCTCCGGCCAGGAGTACGTGGACCTCTACGCGGCCGACGTCAAGAAGGCCATGGACTCGGAGAAGAAGACCGCCGACGAGGTCGTCACCGAGATGCTCGCCGCCCAGGCGCAGGCCCGTCCCTCGGCCGCCCCCGTGGCCGCGCCCGGTGGCCGCCCCGCCCCCGAGGTCTCCGTCCCCGAGCCTCCCGAGGACAAGAGCGGCAAGGACAAGAAGAAGGACAAGACCTCCGACGACGAGGCCGAGCCCGGTGCCGAGTAGGGGCGGGCGCGGCTGATCCCGGCAGGGCGAGGATTGCCTGACGGCTGACCAACCGGTTCCAGAGTGTCGGTGTGCTGCGATAAAGTTACGGAATCTTCCTGTAACATGCACCACACGATGAGGAGTGCTCATGGCTGCCATGGATCGCGACACTTTCATTCCCCTCGGGACATCGATTGTGAAGCTGCTCCTCATAGCCTCCGGACAGGGAGCACTCGCCACAGCGGTTGGCGAAGGTGCCGGGCTGTTGGCGAAGTTCCGGAGAACGCTGGAAATCGGCGGAAATCGGGCGGTCTTTGCTGAGAAGATCGCCGACGATGCAGCAAAGCAGCTGCTCCGAGAGCATCAGGGGATCTCCGAGGCTGACTGGCATGTGGCAGCCCGACAGGCGGCATCCCTCATCGACCAGCTCTCGGAGAAGGAACGGCTTGCCGCGGGATACAACTGGGAAGAGCTGCGCCGGACTCTTCTTGACCTGGGTGGCACAGACCTGCGCAGCGATCTGGCGGACGAGTCAGCGAGGCAGGCCTTCGACTGGGTGCTTGAAGTGGCCTGCCAACGCATTGCTGATTGCTTCACTGAGAAGGAGGCGTTGGCCTCTATTCTCGAAAGCGTCGAGGAAGTCCGTGCTGGGATTCAACGGCTCGCCGAACGTCCCGCTGGAGCCTCCCAGACGCGCGCCGTCGTTGCTGACCATATGGAGGTGGTCCGCGACCTTGCTCCCGATCCACTGGAGGATCGAGAGCGAGAGCTGGCCGAGCTAGAAACATTTGTCCGAGGTTCACAAGACACTTGGTACGCCATGGAGGCGGGCATGATTAGCGGCAAAACCGCCCTGATGTCCTCCTTCGCATTGAATCCGCCCGATGGCGTGCACATCGTTTCCTTCTTCATTCGTCGCATGGGTGGCGATGGGAATGACTGGAAAAGTTTTTCTTTCGTTGCTGGGGCTCAATTGGCAGAAATTTTAGGAGATGAGTACACAGAGCGGGTTTCTGAGCCGGCATCCCAGAACACCGAGTTCCGTCAACTTTTGCGTCGAGCAGCAACGGCTTGCCAATCAGACAAGAACCCTCGGCCTTTGGTTCTTGTCATTGACGGAGTGGACGAGGATTCCTACTACGAGCGACCAGATGAGGCTGCAGCTAAGTCCATTCTATCGTTGCTGCCGCGACATCTTCCCGAAGGTGTGAAGTTGGTGACGGCGTCTCGGCCGAACCCTCGGATGCCAGAGGATATAGTATGCAATTCTTCGAGGACAATTGCCTCACTTAAACCTTCTCCTATTGCTCAAGAGAAGATCAATCAGAAGGATATTGAAACGTTCTTCAAATCTGATCTCGCTGTCGATATCGGAGCATTTCTAGCGGCGTGTGGGGGTTCTCTCACCATCGATGAGTTGCGGCAGTTGATCGCTAGGCATCGCCATCTTGAGAATGTGCCCAGTAGAGACGTCAAGGCGTGTGTAGATCATTCTCCTGGTCGTATGCTCATGCGAGTCAACGTCGGCTTCGGAAACCAAGAAATCCCATCCTACATTCTGGGACATGACGCTGTTCTGCGTGCCGTGCTACGTGAGATTTCTCCCGACGGCTTCGGAAAAGATGATGAGTCAAAAGCTGAAACCTGGTGGGCGTCGGCCCGTGGTAGAGCCCTGAAGCCATATCGTCGTGTTATCCGGGCATGGGTGGAAAAGCGGGCTGCCGACGGGTGGAACAGCACAACTCCCAACTATATGTTGAGTGAGCCTTGCTTCGACATGATGACCGACGTGGATGTGGAGAAAAAACCGGCTATTGACCTCGTATTTGATCCAAATCGATACCATGAAGTATGGCGTCGATTCGGGAGGCGTTCCCATGTTCTGCGCACAATTGAACGTGATTACAGTAAAGTGTTGGAACTTTATGGTGACGAGGTTCCGGAGAATTCAGAGCGATTGTTTCTGGAGATCGTCGAACTAAAAAAGGCGCTCGCTCGTATGGAATCTTATTTGCCGGGCATGCTGGAATTGTCCTGCTTGTACTTTAATGCCCCCATTGAAGAAATTCAAGACACAGTGCTATCTCTAGATTCAGTTGAGGCCAGGTTAAGAGCTGTTGAAGAGGTAGGTGAAGCTTGTGTGCGAGGTGGTCGAGGCTGCGAACTGCTAAACTTCTTTCCGGAAGTGCTAGACTCACTAAATTCCTGCCCGAAGATTCGTGATGAACTTTCGAGAATACTGATCGATATTGTAGCTGTTGACATTGGGGCCTTAGGTCATGATGTAGATGAGGTTAGTTGGAGGACTTCGCTGCTGCGTAAGTATTCTGTTTGGTGTGGTTTTACCAAAGATTCTTTGCAAACTTCCGCCTGTGTGAATCCCTCATCTCTCGAAGTTGATTGCTGTAGCCAAGCGTATTCTTCATACTGGAATAGCCTGAAGGCAATAGTCGATAGTGTTGAAGAGCCTGCAATGCGGTTTAGAATTATAATAAAACTTTTGTGTGCGCTGATTGGTGTGAAGCGAACCGAACAGTCGCTTGTTGATGACGGTACAGTCTGGAGATGTAATTTCGAACCACATTTGTGTCTTAGTTCTGTCTCAAAAGGTGTCCCTACGCTAACTTCTGAAGTCTTGGCAGGCCATATTTGTGAGTTAGTTGAATCTATCGATAGTTCTCGATTGTGTGCCGAAGTGTCGAGGAATGCGGCGGTTGTCTTGTTAAGTGTGGGGATGATGGAGGAAGCTCGGCGCTGCGCCATTACTAGTCAACGGGCAGCTTGGCGGGTTGATGACTTTCGGTTACGTACTGAGGCATTGAGGAATGCTGTGGTTGCCTTGGTGAGTGTGGGGATGATGGAGGAAGCTCGGCGCTGCGCCAACGTTGTCGAACAGCTTTCTGGGCGGGTTAGTGGTTTCCGATGGAGGGCTGAAGCATTGGCTAATTCGGTAGTTTCGTTGGCAAGTGTGGGGTTAGCTGAACAGGCTGAAATGGTTGCGGAGGAGGTGCAGTGTGTAGTTGCGCAAATTGATGATCCATGGTGGAGAGTAGAGGCGCTGGTTAAGGTTCAGAAAGTCTTCGTTGATGGCGGTTTGATCGACCGAGCGCAGCGGATTGCTCAGGAGATTGATGATGTTCGCTTGCGCGATCAAGCTCATTTTAATTTGGTTAGAGAATTGACGGATTCGGGGTCGTTTGATCTAGCGCAGCGAGTGACTGGGCTGATCGGTGATTCTCGTTTGCGTGGTGAGGCGTTAATGAAGGTGGCGTGTGCGTTTGCTGGTGCGGGTCTACTCGAGCGGGCTCGGGAGGCCGTAGAGAAGGCGCAGCGGACGGTTGAGAAGGTGGCTGATTTTCGTTTGCGTGGTGAGGCGTTGATGAAGGTGGCGTGTGCGTTTGCTGGTGCGGGTCTACTCGAGCGGGCTCGGGAGGTCGCAGAGAAGGCGCAGCGGACGGTTGAGAAGGTGGCTGATTTTCGTTTGCGTGGTGAGGCGTTGATGAAGGTGGCGTGTG
>NZ_JBGEVE010000015.1:14321-14980 GCF_048514265.1 Actinomyces sp. SKVG-SVH-4(1)
CGTTTGCTGGCGCGGGTCTACTCGAGCAGGCCCAGAAAGTTGCAGAACGAATCGGTGACTTTCAGGAGCGCCTGCCAGATTTGGCGTGCGTCGCGGCGAGAGCTGGTTATGTTGAACAGGCCCGGCAGGTTGCGTATCAGATTGACGATCAAGGGGTGCGTGCCGCGGTGCTGGTGAGGATAGTTGACGATCTTGTCTCTGTGGGTGCAGTCGAACAAGCACAGGAAACTTCCGACCGCGTCATAAACCTAGCTGAAGGAATCTATAATGTTCGTTTGCGTGCCGAGGTGCTCATAAAAGCGCTATGTGTCTTGATTAATTTGGGTTTCATCGAGCATGCGTTTGACATGGCTTCCCGTACAGTGTTGCACATCGAAGAGTGGCACTCACGTAATGAAGCTCTGGTAAAACTTGTCATCGCTTTATCTGAAGTGGGGCAGGCTGATCGGGCCCGTGATGCCTTCGAACGGATTACTGGTTCTTGGTGGCGCGAAACTGCTCTGTTTAAGATGTCAGGTGCTTTGGCGGATGCGGGTCGGTTTGAGCAGGCTCAGGAAGTCGCTGCCGAAATTAAGCGCTCCTGGTGGCGTGGTGAGGCTCTGGTGAAGATTGCGGGTGCTTTGGCGGATGCGGGTCGGTTTGAGCAGGCTCAGGAAGTC
>NZ_JBGEVE010000015.1:15080-67238 GCF_048514265.1 Actinomyces sp. SKVG-SVH-4(1)
TGAAGATTGCGGGTGCTTTGGCGGATGCGGGTCGGTTTGAGCAGGCTCAGGAAGTCGCTGCCGGAGTAATGGACTCCCGGTGGCGTGGTGAGGCTCTGGTGAAGATTGCGGGTGCTTTGGCGGATGCGGGTCAGTTTGAGCAGGCTCAGAATTTGGCATTTGTTTCCATGGAGCTCGCCGAGGATATTGCTGACTCTTCTTTGAGGGAGGGTGCTGTAAGTCGAGTTGTGAGACACCTAGTGAAGGTTGGATTGTTAGAGTTGGCCGAATCTGTCGTAAAACGGGTTGCTAGCTTTGATTTAAGGGTTGGTGTGCAGTTCATCGTGGTCAAGGCGATGATCCAAAACGGCATGATGCTTGACGCTGCGGACGTTGTGCGTTGGGAGTTGAGGCTGACGGAAATCTTGTCGGATAGGGAGGATGCCGCAAATTGCTGTTTGCGTTTTGCTCGGCTGTGTTCTGATGTTGGCGTGATGGGTGATAGTTATCCTGCTGATGTGCGACTATGGAATAATTTTGCACGCGGTGCGTTGGTTCGCTCTTGGTCCTACCGTGCATCCGTCTGGGAACACTTCGACTTCCTGTTGCGCGTGGCGCCAGAACTGGCAGTACAACTCGTAGATGAACGGATTCTCATCGATCCCGAGGGATGCCCCGCCCCGGAGTCCGACCCCGACCTTGGGCCTGAAGGGCCTGGCGGGGAGGCAGGGTCATACCGTTAGGATGGCCCCGTCACTCCTCGTATCCAAGGAAAGGTTCCCGATGTCGATTCGTCGCGTCGCCCTGCTCACCGCTGGCGGTTTCGCCCCCTGTCTGTCCGCCGCCGTCGGCGACCTCATCGAGCGCTACACGCAGGTCGCTCCCGAGGTCGAGATCATCGCCTACCAGTACGGCTACCACGGCCTGCTCACCGGTAACTACATCGTCATCGACGAAGAGGGCCGCAAGAACGCCGGCATCCTGCGCGACTTCGGCGGGTCCCCGATCGGCAACTCCCGCGTCAAGCTCACCAACGCCAAGAACCTCGTCGAGCGCGGCCTCGTCGAGGAGGGCGTCAACCCCCTGGAGTTCGCCGCCGAGCAGCTGCGCAAGGACAGCGTCGACGTCCTGCACACCATCGGTGGAGACGACACCAACACCACCGCCGCCGACCTGGCCGCCTACCTCCACGAGAACGACTACGAGCTCACCGTCGTCGGCCTGCCCAAGACCATCGACAACGACGTGGTTCCGATCCGCCAGTCCCTGGGCGCCTGGACCGCGGCCGACGAGGGCGCCGGCTTCGCCTTCAACGTCATCGGCGAGCACCGCTCCAACCCCCGCATGCTCATCGTTCACGAGTGCATGGGCCGTAACTGCGGCTACCTCACCGCCGAGACCGCCCGCCGCTACCACGACCTGCTCCAGACCAAGCAGTGGGCCCCCTCCCTCGGCCTGACCAAGGAGCGCTGGGACGTCCACGCCGTCTTCCTCCCCGAGGTGAAGCTCGACATCGCCGCCGAGGCCGAGCGCCTCAAGGCCATCATGGACGAGCAGGGCAACGTCAACATCTTCCTGTCCGAGGGCGCCGGCGTCCCCGAGATCATCGCGGAGATGGAGGCCGCCGGCCAGGAGGTTCAGCGCGACCCCTTCGGCCACGTCAAGCTCGACACCATCAACCCCGGCCAGTGGTTCGCCAAGCAGTTCGCCGAGCTCATCGGCGCTGAGAAGGTCATGGTCCAGAAGTCCGGCTACTACTCGCGTGCCGCCCACGCCAACGCCGAGGACCTCGCCCTCATCAAGAAGATGTGCGACCTGGCCGTCGACTGCGCCCTGCGTGGCGAGTCCGGCGTCATCGGCCAGGACGAGGAGAACAACGACGAGCTCACCGCGATCGCCTTCCCGCGCATCGCCGGCGCCAAGCCCTTCGACATCACCCAGGGCTGGTTCACCGACCTCATGGCCGAGCTGGGCCAGAAGGTGGAGCCCGCCGAAGCTGCCCCCGAGCACTGAGGCTGAGCCCGCACCCTGCCGCGGCCGGTGCCGTCCTCGTGACGGCGCCGGCCGCTTCTCTGTGCCCGTCTGTGCCCTGGAGGGTGGTGCCAGCGGCCCCATGTGTCACGTTTGGCGACTATTCGACCCGCCCGCTGCGCTCCTGGAACGGAGGCCTTCGCATCCGTGCAGGTCAGGGCGTTGCAACCAGTCGGTGCGCGCTCAGCTGTGGCCCTAAAAGTCGCCCACAGTGACAGAATTCGTCTCCCAACCCCCGTGTTTCGTGATGCGGCGCCGATCCTGGGCAATCTCCCGACTGGCTTATGCTGACTCGCGTGATGAACGAGCTCTCCGCCGCCCGCACGGACGCCCAGGCCCCGGCATGGCGCCACCTGCCCGCCCTCCAGCAGCCCGCCTACCCTGATGAGGCCGCGCTTGCCGACGTGGTGGCGGACCTGCGCCGCCGGCCCCCGCTCGTCTTCGCCGGAGAGGTCGACTCTCTGCGCAATCTCATCGCCCAGGCCAGCGCCGGGGAAGCCTTCGTCCTCATGGGCGGGGACTGCGCCGAGTCCTTCACCCACAACACGGCCGACAACATCCGCCTCAAGGTCCAGACCATCCTCCAAATGGCCGCGGTCCTCACCTACGGCGCCTCCACGCCCGTGGTCAAGATCGGCCGCATGGCCGGCCAGTACGCCAAGCCCCGCAGCTCGGACACCGAGACCCGCGGAGAGGTCACCCTGCCCGCCTTCCGCGGCGACTCCGTCAACGGCCACGAGTTCACCCCCGAGGCCCGCATCCCCGACCCCACCCGCATGCTCGACGCCTACCTGCGCTCGGGCACCACCCTCAACCTCATCCGCGCCTTCACGATGGGCGGCTACGCGGACCTGCGCGAGGTCCACTCCTGGAACCGAGGCTTCACCGCCAACCCCGCCTACAAGCGCTTCGAGTCCTTCGCCGAGGAGCTCGATCGGGCCATGCGCTTCATGGAAGCCGCCGGCGTGGACTTCGAGGCCCTGCGCCAGGTCGACTTCTACGCCGCTCACGAGGCCCTCCTCCTGGAGTACGAGGACGCCATGATCCGCGAGGACTCCCGCTCCGGGCGCCTCTACGACACCTCCGCCCACATGCTCTGGGTGGGGGAGCGCACCCGCGAGGCCGGCGGCGCCCACGTCGCCATCCTCGCCGGCGTCCACAACCCCGTCGGCGTCAAGGTCGGCCCCACCACGTCCCCCGACGACCTCTCCCAGCTCATGGACCGCCTCAACCCCGAGGGCCTGCCCGGACGCCTGTCCCTCATCACCCGCATGGGCGCCGAGCGCATCCGCGAGGCCCTGCCACCGCTGGTGGAGGCGGTGCGCGCCGACGGGCGCCCCGTCACCTGGATCGCCGACCCCATGCACGGCAACACCATCACCTCGGATAACGGCTACAAGACCCGCCGCTTCGAGACGATCCTCGACGAGATCCGCGGCTTCTTCGAGGTGCACCGCACCCTGGGCACAGCACCGGGCGGCATCCACGTCGAGCTCACCGGTGACGACGTCACCGAGGTCCTCGGCGGCGGCGAGCACATTGACGAGGCCGGCCTGGCCGAGCACTACGAGACCCTCGTCGACCCGCGACTCAACCACCAGCAGTCCCTCGAGGTCGCATTCGAGATCGCCGAGATGCTCAAGGGCTGAGAACACTCGCTGAGCGCCCGCCTGCAGAGCAGGCGAAACGTGGCCCGGTCCGCTGAAGCGGCACCGGGCCACATTCGTCAGAAGATGTTGATGGTGACCTTGGAGTCCGGCTTAACGCTGGAGCCCGGCGCAGGATCAGTGGAGCGCACCGTCCCGAAGGGACCACCCAGGCGCTTATTGACCTCCACCTTGAGCCCGGCGTCCTCCAGGACCTTCTTGGCCTCGTCCTGGCTCTTGCCGGTCACATCCGGCACCGTCACCTTCTCCGGCCCCTTGGAGACGGTCAGGTCCACCGAGTCGCCCTTGTAGTAGCCCGAAGCCCCGGCGATGGGGGAGGAGGAGATGATGTTGCCCTTCGCCACGGAGTCTGAGTAGCCCTTGCTGACCTTGCCCTTCTTCAGGCCGGCGTCCTCCAGGACCTTCTTGGCCTCGTCCTCGCTCATACCGGTCACGTCGGGGATCGTGGCCGGCTCCTTGCCCTTGGAGACCACGAGCGAGACCTTCTCGGTGTGCTTGATGACCTTGCCGGCCTTGGGGTCGCAGGAGATGACCTTGCCCGACTCCACGCTGGCGGAGTACTCCTCCGTGACGTCCCCCAGGGTCAGGCCGGCCGCCGTGATCGCGGCCGTGGCCTGGTCCTTGGTCTTCCTGACGACGTCGGGAACGGTCTTGGTCTCCACGCCTCGGGAGACGGTGGCGGTGACGGCCTGGCCGAGCCCCACCTTCTGGCCCGCCTTCGGCTGGCAGGAGACGATGCTGCCGGCAGGGACCGTGTCGGAGTAGACGCGCTCGGGCGTGCCCCAGTCGAGCCCCTGCTTCTCCAGGGCGAGCTGCGCCTGGTCCTCAGACATGCCAATGATGTTGGGCACGGAAACTCGTCTGCCGGGACCGGCCGTCAGGTACCAGGTGGCGCTCGCACCGGTCCCAGCCACGGCCAGCAGCCCGATGACGAGTGCACGACGGCGACTGAAGCCGCCGTTACTCTTCTTCGGGGTGGGGACGGCAGTGGTCTTCTGAGCGTCGGCCGCCAGGGCCTTGCGGGAGAGCGCACGTGTTCTCCCCTTGGAGTCCGGGCCGATTGAACCAATGGGAAGGGAGACGGTGCGCATCCCGGCGTGCGGCGAGGCCTCCTCGGCGGAGGAGTCGTCGGCGTCGTCCTGGGGCTCGTTGTCGATGGCGGAGCGGGCGGCCTGAGCGTTGGCCGTCATGACCTGCTGGGTCCGGATGGAGCCGGTCCCGCCCCCGCGGCGCACGGAGAGCTCGGAGTCGGTGAGCTCGTCGACGACGTTGCGCAGCAGCGCCAACGCCTCGTCGGCGTCGGCCGGGCGCTCCTGCGGCTCACGGCGAGTCATGGTGGCCACGAGCTCGTCGACGTCGGCCGGCATCTCGGGCACCAGCTTGGAGGGCAGGGGCACGTCCTCGTGGACGTTACGGAAGGCGATCTGAATGGGGGAGTCCGCGGTGAAGGGCTGCTGACCGGTGAGGAGCTCGTAGAGGACCACCCCGGCGGAGAAGACATCGGCGCGAGAGGTGGAGTCCCCGGAGGTGATGAGCTCTGGCGCCAGGTAGGCGACCGTGCCCAGCACGTTGCCCGTCGTCGTCTGCGTCACCTCCGTGACCGCTCGGGCCAGACCGAAGTCGGCGACCTTGGCCACCGAGCCATCCGAGGGCAGCAGGACGTTCTCCGGCTTGATGTCGCGGTGGACCAGGCCGGCCCGGTGGGCCGCGCCGAGCGGTCGCAGCAGCTGGGCCACCAGCCCCAGGGCCTCCTTGACCGACAGCGGTCCTGCCGCAATGAGGTCGCGCAGCGTGGGGCCCTCGACGTACTCCATGACGAGGTAGGCCACCCCGTCCAGGCTGCCCTGGTCGAAGACGGCCACCACGCCTGGGTTGGACAGGCGTGCCGCGGCCCGTGCCTCACGGCGGAAGCGCGAGACGAAGTCGGGGGAGTCGGCCAGGTGGGCGTGCATGAGCTTGAGCGCCACGGTCCGGTCCAGGCGACGGTCATGAGCGCGGTAGACGGTGGCCATCCCGCCACGCGCTAGGCGGTCGACGATCTCGTAGCGAGAGTCGACCAACCGACCAATGAGAGGATCTGTGACCACGCCGCGATTCTACGATGCCGGTGGGGCGGTCACAGCCGCCGGCTGGATCAGGCGGGTAGTACTGCCCACCTGTTGGGTCGCCCCGTTGCCCGTGCCGGATCAGGAGACTCGGTGCGTCAGCAGGTCCGCCAGCACCGCCAGGTCCTCCAGGGATGCGGTGCTCACCACGCCTTCGTCCCTGAGGCGCTCCAGCGCTCGGTTCCCGGCCTCGCGGTGCGCGGCGATGATCTCCTCGTGGGCGGCGCGCGCGCCGCAGTCCTCAATGAGAGCGGCGACCTGGCCGATCTGCTCCTCCGTGGCCTCGGGATTGGCCAGGACACTGCCGAGCAGCCGGCGGCCGGCATCGTCGCAGCGCCCCCAGGTCAGGGCCAGCAGCACTGTGCGCTTGCCCTCGCGCAGATCGTCGCCGGCCGGCTTGCCGGTGGCCTGCGGTGAGCCGAAGACCCCCAGCTCGTCGTCGCGCAGCTGGAAGGCGATGCCGACGTCCTCGCCGAAGGCAGCCAGGTGCTCGGCGGTGGCCCCGCTCGGGTCAAGGCCGGCCAGGAGGGCGCCGATCAGTAGCGGGTGGCGCACCGAGTAGCGGGCCGACTTGTGCCGAACCACCGACAGGGCGTCGTCCTGCATGAGCCTGGCTGCGGCGCCCGGCTCCCGGTCCCAGGGAAGGGGCAGGTTCTCGCTGCGCACGTCGAGGAACTGGCCCAGGGCCACCTCGGTGGTCATGGCGTCGAAGGCGGACCGGGCGTGCCGCACCGCACTGCCTCGGGTCTGGCTGGAGGTGCGCGACGGCGCCAGTGCGCTCATCTCCTCACCCGCCAGGGACAGCAGGAGATCGCCGAGCAGGATGGCGCCATTGGCCCCGAAGGTCTGCGGGCGCCCCAGCCAGCCCCGGTCTTCGTGGTCCCGGGCGAAGACCCGGTGCGCCGCGGGCAGGCCGCGACGCGTGTCGGCGCCGTCCATGAGGTCGTCGTGGACCAGGGCACTGGCCTGGTAGAGCTCCAGCGCCGCACCCAGGTGGACGGCGTCGGAAGCGGTCAGGTACTCGGATCGCCGCTCCGGGGTGCTCAGGATTGCGCAGCCGACTGCCCCCAGGACGGCGCGCATGCGCTTGCCCCCACTTAGGACGCTCCCGGCGGCCTCGAGCAGCTCAGGGGCGGCCTGGCCCAGGTCCTCCCAGCGCCGGTGGCAGTCCTCCAGGACCTGGGTCAGACGGTGCTCGACGGCGGGACGGATACGGCCCAGGGCCGCAGGCAACGCACTCATGACCGCCAGAGTAGTCCCAGCTCAGACGTCAGGAGGGCCGGTGACGCTTCCGATGGCAGGTTTGCCGCGGCGCGACGCCGAGTGCGGACAAGGTGAGGGCATACTAAGTCGCCCGTGCGGTGACCCTGGGGAATAAACGCTACAATTCTGGGGTTGTCTGCTGTGCCGGAGCGGGTTCCCATACCCCGTCACCGGCTGTCCGCCCGCTCACGCGAAAGGAACTCCGTGGCTTCTTCCACAGTGACGCGCTCCAGCACCGAGCTCACTGACGACGTCGACGAGACCCCGCTCGACGACGAGGACTTCGACCTCGACGACGAAGGAGACGACGACGCCGACGACGCCGACTATGACGACGAGGAGTACGACGACTCTGACGACGAGGACTCCTCTGACGAGGAGGACCAGGTCGACGACTCCGAGGCGCAGGCCGTCCAGGAGGATGACGGCCCGGCCCCCGAGCTGCGCGACTACTACCTGGACGTGAGCCTGGAGGAGAACGGCGACGGCTCCAAGCGCAGCCCCTTCAACAACCCCGCCTCTCTCAAGGGGGTCCGCCTGGCCCCGGGGGCGACTCTCTTCGTGCGCTCGCGCACGGTCGTGGAGAACCTCGAGATCGCCGGCCACGGCACCCTGGAGGAGCCCATCACGCTGGCCCCCTACGGCCACGGACCGGTGCCCCGCTTCGTCATCGGCGACTCCGCCCCCATGGTGGCGCGCGACTACCTCGCTCAGAACGGCTACATCTTCCGCGGGTGGGTCATCAAGGGCATCAAGATGCAGCCCTCCATCGCGGCCCTGACCGGTGAGCTCGAGCGTATGCGCCGGGAGGAGGCGGAGAAGGCCGCCTCCAAGAAGTCCGGCAAGCGCGGCAAGTCCCAGGACAAGGACGGCTCCTTCACCGTCTCCGACTCCGACGAGGGTGACGAGCCCGCCCAGCGGGTCGTCACCGCCGGTGCCACCGCGGACCCGGTCAAGGACTACCTCAAGCAGATCGGTAAGGTCGCGCTGCTGAACGCCGAGCAGGAGGTCGAGCTCGCCAAGCGCATCGAGGCCGGTCTCTACGCCGAGCACCGCCTGGCTGAGGAGGGCAACGACCTGCCGGCCAAGCTGCGTCGCGAGCTGCACTGGGTGGCGCAGGACGGCCAGAGGGCCAAGAACCACCTGCTGGAGGCCAACCTGCGACTGGTGGTCTCCCTGGCCAAGCGCTACACGGGCCGCGGCATGCTCTTCCTGGACCTCATCCAGGAGGGCAACCTGGGCCTGATCCGCGCCGTGGAGAAATTCGACTACACCAAGGGCTTCAAGTTCTCCACCTACGCCACCTGGTGGATTCGCCAGGCCATTACCCGCGCGATGGCGGACCAGGCCCGCACCATCCGCATCCCGGTGCACATGGTCGAGGTCATCAACAAGCTCGCCCGCGTGCAGCGCCAGATGCTTCAGGACCTGGGACGTGAGCCCACCCCGGAGGAGCTGGCCGTCGAGCTGGACATGACCCCGGAGAAGGTCGTCGAGGTCCAGAAGTACGGCCGCGAGCCGATCTCCCTGCACACCCCCCTGGGTGAGGACGGGGACTCCGAGTTCGGTGACCTCATTGAGGACTCCGAGGCCGTGGTCCCGGCCGACGCGGTGAGCTTCACCCTCCTGCAGGAGCAGCTCCACGCCGTGCTCGACACCCTCTCGGAGCGCGAGGCCGGCGTGGTCTCCATGCGTTTCGGTCTGACCGATGGCCAGCCCAAGACCCTCGATGAGATCGGCAAGGTCTACGGGGTCACCCGGGAGCGCATCCGCCAGATCGAGTCCAAGACCATGTCCAAGCTGCGCCACCCCTCGCGCAGCCAGGTCCTGCGCGACTACCTGGACTGAGCGGACTCACCGGACAGGCGGGGAGCGCTACCGGCTCGCTCATCTCAACGGCGTCGGCCCCGGAACCGAAAGGGTTCCGGGGCCGACGCCGTCGATGCTAGTGTCTCGATCGTGACACGGGGTGCCACATGGCTGAGAACACACCCGTCGAACCTGTCCAGCTAGTACTGACGAAGGGATGTCACATGCACTGGGGCATGTCTACCCCAGCGGCGCTTGAGGCGGTACGCCGCCACGCCCCGCTGGTCTCCTGCATCACCAACGCGGTGGTCACCAACATCACCGCTAACGTTCTCCTGGCTCTAGGCGCGGCGCCCGCCATGGTGGATATCACGGGGGAGGCGGGTCCCTTTGCCCGCGTCGCCTCCACGCTGCTCATCAACCTCGGCACGCCTCAGCCCGAGCAGCGGGACGCCGCCCGTGAGGCCGTGGCTGCGGCAGCCGACGCGGGCACGCCGTGGGTCCTCGATCCGGTGGCCATCGGCACGCTGACGCACCGCACTGCGCTGGCCCGTGAGCTCTTCGGCCGGGGACCGAGCGTCGTACGGGGCAATGCCTCGGAGATCCTGGCTCTGGCCGGTGACGGCAGCGGTGGGCGGGGCGTCGAGACCGCCGACGACGTCGCCGCGGCACTCGATCCGGCCTGCGACCTGGCCCGCAGCTACGGCTGCGTTGTCGCCGTCTCCGGGCCCGTCGATCTGGTCACCGACGGCGAGAGCGTCATCCACGTTCAGGGCGGCTCCGCGCTACTGACCCGGATGACCGGCGGGGGCTGCGCTCTGGGTGCGGTGGTCGCGGCCTTTCTCGGGGCGGGGCGGAAGGAGGGCCTGGATGACGTGAGCGCCGTCGTCGCTGCGCATGCCGTCTACAGCGCTGCTGCCGAGCGCGCGGAGGCCCGATCAACCGGCCCTGGATCCTTCCCACCAGCCTTCCTCGATGCCCTGTACGCCCTTGAGATGCAGGACCTGCAGAACGTTAGCGTCAGTGCTACCAGCGCGACCACCGCCGCCGAAGGAGGGCCGGCATGAGGGCCGCACCGGACCTGTCGGTTTACCTCGTCACCGATGACGGCCAGTGCCGCTCGCGCGGCAGAGACGTCCTGGCCACCGTTGAGGCTGCTGTCGACGGCGGAGTCACCTGCGTCCAGCTGCGCGCCAAGGGTACCGACGGCGGACTCTTCCTGACTCAGGTGCTGGAGGTGGCCGAGGTGATTGGTGATCAGGTCCCCGTCATCGTCAACGACCGCGTCGACATCTTCCTGGCGGCGCGCGATCAGGGAGCGCCCGTGGCCGGGGTACACCTCGGCCAGTCGGACCTGCCCGCCCGCATCGCACGCCGTCTCGTCGGGGAAGAAGCCTACCTCGGGCTGTCGGCCGCGACTCCCGACGAACTGCGCACCGCCCAGGAGCAGGGCGCCTGCGACCACGTCAGCATCGGCGTCGTTCACCCCACCGCCACCAAGGCCGACGCTCCGAAGAGCCTGGGGGTGAACGGCGTGGCGCGCATGGCTGCCCTGATCGATCTGCCTGCTGTGGCCATCGGCGGCATCACGGCGAGCGACCTGCCGGCCCTCCGGGCGGGTGGTCTGGCCGGTGCCGCCGTCGTATCAGCCATCTGCACGGCCGAGGACCCCAGGAGCGTCGCCGCCGATCTGCACCGTGCCTGGGACGAAGGATGTCGGCGATGAGCCAGCAGCGTTCGGCAACCGTGACCGCCTTGACCATCGCCGGCTCAGATCCTAGTGGTGGCGCCGGCATTCAGGCCGACATGAAGGCCATGAGTGCCCTCGGCGCCTACGCGATGAGCGTCATCACGGCGTTGACTGCCCAGTCAACGTGCGGTGTGGCCGGTGTGCACGCCGTGCCGGTCGACTTCGTCCGTCTCCAGATGGACACGTTGCTGGAGGACATCGTCCCCGATGCCACGAAGATCGGGATGCTCGCCACCGCCGAGCTGGCCGACGCGGTGGGGGAGTACCTGCCTGGACTCACTCATACGGTGCTCGACCCGGTCATGGTGGCCACCTCCGGGGACCGCCTTCTCGACGAGCAGGCGGTCGGTGCCGTGCGCCGTCTGTGCGCCAAAGCCGATCTCATCACTCCTAACCTCTATGAGGCGGCCGTCCTGCTGGGGGAGGAGCCCGCGGCGACCCTCGGTGAGCTGCGCAACCAGGCGCAGCGCCTGAGGGATCTGGGTGCACGTAGGGTACTGGTCAAGGGCGGTCACCTGAGCGGTGACGCTGGTGACGCCGTCGATGTCTACGCCGCTGCCGACGGCGTCGAGATCTTGTGCGGTCGCAGGGTGGCCACGCAGAACACCCACGGCACGGGATGCACGCTCTCTTCGGCGATCGCCTCGCTGCGACCACGCCGGGCGACCTGGCTGGAAGCGGTGCGGGACGCCAAGGACTACCTCACCGGCGCCATCGCACACGCCGAGGCCCTGGGCGTTGGACACGGGCGCGGGCCCGTCCACCATTTTTACCGAGTCTGGACTAGAACCGGATGGTAAGTTATGTCGTTGTCGTCGGCGACCTCCCCGGCTCACGCTGCCGAGCTTGCGCAGGGTGGAGGCGCGGCGCCCAGTGCGTCCTTGACACGGTGACCGCTCCCACCAGGCACCTCTGCATGTGAGACTTAGGACTGAGTCAGGTGGTGTACAGCCTGGGATCGTAAACTGAAGACCGGGAGACTCCCTCGCTCAGGAGCACTGAGATGGTTGACACACGCACCGCTCTCGCCCAGTCCGACACCCTTCGCCTCATCTGGCCCCAGTGGCAGGGGGCGGGAGAGACCTCGGTGCGCAACCTGCTGCCCGAGCTGCCCTACGGGGAGGCGCGGCGCGTCTACGCACTGGGAACCCGGGTGCTGACGGCGCTCCTGCCCGAGCACGCCGGTCCCACGGAGATCGTCCCGGTCAGCGATGAACCCACTGGCGAGGAGGTTCTCGTCACTAACGGCATGGAGTCGCGTGCCCAGATCCTGGCCGGGATTCGTGACGCCCGCGAGGCGATCGCCCGGCACGACGCTCCCAGGATCCTCACCCTGGGCGGGGACTGCGCTGTTTCCGTCGTCCCCTTCACCGAGCTCGCCGCCCGTTACGGAGACGACCTGGCCGTCGTCTGGATCGACTCCCACCCCGACATCGGCACCTCGCACTCCCAGTACCCCGGCTACCACGCCATGGCGGTCTCCCACATTATCGGTACTGGTGACGTCGAGGTGATGGAGGAGCTGGCGGCCTTTGTCTCCCCGAGTCGACTGACCCTGGCGGGCCTGCACTCCTGGACCGAGGACGGCTACCCCAACATCGCCACGTGGGGGCTGCACGCCTTCGGACCGGCCGACCTGGGCGACTCGACGGAGCCCCTGCTGAGGTGGCTGGAGGCCACCGGCTGCAGCCGCGTAGCAGTCCATCTGGATGTCGACACCGTGGACGCCGATGAGGTCCGGCTGAGACCGGGCTACGATCGCGGCGGCCTGAACGTGACTCAGACCAACCGCGTGATCAGGGATCTAGGGCGGGCGGCCGACGTCGTCGGCCTGACGATTGCCGAGTACGTGCCCCGGCAGGTCGTCGCCCTCACCCATCTCCTGGAGGGGCTGCCGCTTCTCTGAGTGATCGGGGCGGGCCGGGCGAGCTTCGCCCGCCAGGGCGACCGGCCTCAGTCGGTGACGACCTTGGCCCCGGTGGTCTTCTTGGCGGCGTCGAGGGTTCCCAGTTCGGTGACGCCGGAGAAGCCGGCGTTGCGCATGACGGCGCTGGCCATCTTGGGCTGGTCGGCGGAGCCGTAGAGCTGGTACTGGGAGCTGCGGTCCAGGCCCGAGATCTGGCTGGAGAAATCACCCGAGGAGAAGTCGTAGTTAACGGCCCCCTCCAGGTGCCCCTTCTTGAACTCCTCAGCCGAACGCAGGTCGATGGTGACGGGACCGGCGGCCTTCGCGCCCGCCGAGGCGGTGTTGGCTGGGGAGGAGGCGCTGGAGCCTGTAGATCCGGAGCATCCGGAAAGCGCGAGCGCGCCGCAGAGGACGAGCAGGGCGGAGGCGGTCATGACGCGGAGGGAGCGTTTCACAGACAGTTCCTTGAGGGGAGTGCGGCTTCATCAAGCTGGATGCGGGGCACGATGCTTCGATCAGGGCGAGGCTTCTGGGGAGGGAGACTCGGGGTGGGAACAGGATCAGAACCTCAGGAACGAGGATATGCGGCATCCGGTAGAAAAAGACTGTGATACTCAGTGAATCGCAGTGCCGACCTCAGTGAAAAAGTCCACGTTGGCCGGGTTATCGGCCGAGCCGGCCGGCCGACGGCGTCAGCTGCCGGCGGTCAGGCTCGAGGTCTCGTCCTGGAACAGCAGGGCGACCTCCTTGAGCTTGTCTGCGTGCTTGCGGGCGTGGTGGCCGCAGAAGAAGAGCTCGCCGGTCAGCATGACGACTCGGACGTAGGCCTGTGCGTCGCAGACGTCGCAGCGGTCGGCTGTGGTCAGCGGGCGCTCGGCGGAGTCGGCGGCAGGAGTGGTCTGCTCATCCAGGGTGGTCACCGCCTGGGTGGCGGTTGAGGTTCCGGTTGTGCTCATGGACCGCATTGCATCATGACGCAGACGCCTTCACTCGTCAGAGGCGGCTGTTTCCGCCTGAGGCGCACGCGCTTTCGCCCACGGCGCACCGGCGTCATGGTGCACGTCACCACGGAGCCGACCGATCGGGTGAATGCTCGGGTGAATGCTGGAGGGCGGCCGTGGTGAGCTGTCACAGTGCAGGACTTGGGAGGGAGCAGTCGGGATGTCGGTGGTGCAGGAGTTCCGCGACCGTGAGATCGCGCGCCTGGAGCACTCGGGCTGGGCGACCAACGCGGCCCTTCGTCAGCGGCTGGAGTCCGTGGGGTTGCGACCGCCCGCCGAGGTCGTCGCCGAGTGCCTGGACGAGGGCGCAGGAGACGGAGGCGGTGCCGGTGCCCGCTGGGCGCGGGCCGAGCACGCAGTGGCCCGCTTAAGGGAGCACTTCGCCCCATTCCGCTTCTCCGACGACGTCGACTACGGGCTCCTGGCGATCCCGGCCAGCAACCGGCTCGACACCCGCGGGACCATGGACCTGAACATCCGCCGCGGTCAGCAGCCCGATCTGGCCGAGGACTTCGTCGACCCGGCCCTGGGGGAGGGGATCGACCTCGCCGGGTCCACCGGTCCTGCCGGGAGCACGCTGGCCAAGGACGGCTGGATGGTGGTCGCCGGTGTCGTCGGCCAGTACGGGATCTCGGCGGGAAGCCATGAGGACGTCACCGCCGCCGCGGAGCTCTTCGAGGTCGACGGCGTCGACACCCGCACCCTCATGACCCGTCAGATCTGGGGAGCCCGCCTCCTGCAGTGCCCGCCAGGGCTCGTCCCCGACTCCGACTACGCCGAGCGATGGACCTTCACGCTCTTGCCCGCCGAGGGGCTGGTGGACGGGCGGGCCGTCTCCGGCACCGTGCTCAAGAGGCGGGTGCGTTTCCGCCTGGGCAGGGCCGACCGCGGGATCGGCAGCGCGCGGGTGAGTCCAGCCCTCCCGCTGACATAGGGGCCCAGCGGCCTCGGGCGTGGCTGCATGACGCATGACGCCACACGCGCACCGCGGCGGGGCACAAGGCGCTGGCGGCACTGATCGGCTAGATTCCCAGCGTGCCCTCATCTGAGAACAAGACCAGCCGGGGCGACTACTCCGCCCGCCACCTCTCCGTCCTGGAGGGGCTCGAGGCCGTGCGCAAGCGTCCGGGAATGTACATCGGCTCCACCGACCAGCGTGGTCTCATGCACTGCGTGTGGGAGATCGTCGACAATGCCGTCGACGAGGCCCTCGAGGGGCACGGCGATGACATCTCGGTGACCGTCCACGATGACGGCTCCATTGAGGTGCGTGACAACGGGCGCGGCGTGCCCGTGGACATCGAGCCCTCCTCCGGCCTGACCGGCGTCGAGCTCGTCTACACCAAGCTGCACGCCGGCGGGAAGTTCGGCGGTGGCTCCTACGGCGCCGCCGGCGGCCTGCACGGCGTGGGGGCGTCCGTCGTCAACGCCCTGGCCGAGCGCATGGACGTCGAGGTCGACCGCGGCGGCAAGACCTACGCCATGAGCTTCCACCGCGGCGAGCCCGGCATCTTCGACGACTCCGCCGGGCGCAGCCCCTCCTCACCCTTCACCGGGTTCACGAAGGCCTCCGAGCTGCGCGTCATCGGCAAGGTGCGCCGCGGCGTGACCGGAACCCGGGTCCGCTACTGGGCCGACCCTCAGATCTTCCCCAAGCCCACTGAGTACGACGCCGCCGCCCTGCGCGCCCGCCTGCGCCAGACCAGCTTCCTCGTTCCGGGCCTCACCCTGCGCCTGGAGGACAAGCGCCCCGAGGCCGAGGCCATCGCGGCCTCCACCACGCCGGCCGCCGACGCCGGCGAGACCGACGACGCCGTCCACGAGGTCACCCTGCGGGCGGCCGCCAAGAACGCCACCGAGAACCGCGGCGACCTGTTCGACACCGGCGATGATGACGGCGTCGAGGTCTTTCAGGCCCTGGGCGGCACCGCCGACTTCGTCGACTTCCTGGCCTCCGACGGCTCGGTCACCGACACCTTCCGCCTCACCGGTGAGGGCACCTACACCGAGACCGTCCAGCAGCTCGACCGCGCCAGCGGGCACCTGCGCCCCGTGGAGGTCGAGCGCACCTGCATGGTCGACGTCGCCCTGCGCTGGGGGATCGGCTACGACACCACGGAGCGCTCCTTCGTCAACATCATCGCCACCCCCATGGGCGGCACCCACCTGACCGGATTCGAGCAGGCCCTCACCAAGGTGCTGCGCAAGCGCATCGAGGCCGACTCCCGGGCCCTGAAGCTCACCGCCAAGGATGGCCGCGTCGAGAAGGACGACATCATGGCGGGCCTGACCGCCGTCATCACCGTGCGCGTCCCCGAGCCCCAGTTCGAGGGCCAGACCAAGGAGGTCCTGGGCACCGGGCCCGTGCGCCAGATCGTCTCCAAGGTGGTCGAGCGCGAGCTCACCGCCCTGCTGACCTCCTCCAAACGGGACCTCAAGACCCAGGCGCGCGCCCTGGAGGAGAAGATCGTCGGCGAGATGCGCGCCCGCGTCTCGGCGCGCCTGCACAAGGAGATCACCCGCCGCAAGACCGCCCTGGAGACCTCCTCCTTGCCGGCCAAGCTCGCCGACTGCCGCAGCGACGACGTCGCCGCCTCCGAGCTGTTCATCGTCGAGGGTGACTCCGCCCTGGGGACCGCCAAGAACGCCCGCGACTCCGAGTTCCAGGCGCTCCTGCCGATTCGCGGCAAGATCCTCAACGTGCAGAAGGCCTCCCAGGCCGACATGCTGCGCAATGTCGAGTGCTCGGCCATCATCCAGGTGGTCGGCGCCGGCAGCGGACGCACCTTTGACCTGGAGTCCGCTCGCTACGGCAAGGTCATCCTCATGACCGACGCCGACGTCGACGGCGCCCACATCCGTACCCTCCTGCTCACCCTCTTCTTCCGCTACATGCGCCCCATGATCGAGGCGGGCCGGGTTTTCGCCGCCGTCCCGCCCCTGCACCGCATCGAGGTCTCCGGCTCGGGGCGGCGCAAGAAGGAGATCATCTACACCTACTCCGATGAGGAGCTCGTCTCCACCCTGCGCCGTCTGGAGCGCGCGGGCCGCAGCTTCAAGGAGCCCCAGCGCTACAAGGGCCTGGGGGAGATGGACGCCCACCAGCTCGCTGAGACCACCATGGAGCCTCAGCACCGCACCCTGCGGCGCATCACACTGGGGGACGAGGCCCAGATCATGGAGGCCGAGTCCGTCTTCGAGCTCCTCATGGGATCCTCGGTCGAGCCCCGCCGCGACTTCATCGTCGAAGGCGCCCGTGATGTGGATCGCGAGCGCATTGACGCCTGACTCCCGCGTCAGGTCTCGGCCGCTCCGTCAGGTAAGGTCGGTAACCTTCGTGTCACGGCCCGCCGAAGGTCGAGGCGCGTCGTTCACTGACTGATCGTCATTCTTCGTCCTCATGAGGGAGGTGTGCTGATGACACCCGGTTACGGCATCCGCCGGGCGGGATCCTCACCCTGGCCCATCCTGCGCCCGGGGCCCCGTTCGTCCCTGTCACGGGAGCTGACCTGGCGGCCGCTGGGTCCGGAGGACAACCACGAGTTGGCCGCGCTCATCGCTCGGGCTGAGGACGTCGACAACCCGCCCTACCGCACCAGTGAGCAGGAGACGGCCGAGTACTTCCTCGACCCCACCTACTCCGGGGTCGCCGGGCGTGACACCGACGGCGTCATGCGCGCCTTCGGGCTGGTACGCCTGCGCCCGGCTGGGGAAATCTACGCCTCCATGACCGGCACCGTGGACCCGGCAGTGCGCAACCGCGGCATCGGACGCGCTCTGCTGCACTGGCAGGCCGAGCGGGCCCGCCACCTCGTGGGGGCCGAACGGGCCGGCTCCGTGCCGGGCAAGGGCTCGGCCCAGGTCCCCGCCCACGTGGTCACCACTGTCATGGAGGATGACCAACGCATGCAGGACCACCTCAAGGACATGGGTTTCGAACCCATGCGCTGGTACCGGGAGGTACGCCGTTTCCTCGGTGACGAGATCCCCGAGGTGGACCTGGACGGCTTCATCACCATCGATCCGTGGACCCCTGAGATCGACGACGACGTCCGGCGCGCCTACAACCAGGCCATGGCCGAGACCTGGGAGACGGAGAACGTCACCCCCGAGGACTGGACCGCCGGCAGCGCCTACTTCGCCCCCCAGTGGAGCTTCGTGGCCATGGATCGCTCCGGGGACCGGGCCCGCGTTGCTGGGTACCTGCGCTCGGGCCGCTACGAGCAGGACTGGCAGGCCCTCGGCTGGCGGGAGGGCTACACCGACGTGCTCGGGGTCCTCAGCGACTACCGCCACCGGCAGATCGGGCCCGCGCTGCTGGTGGCCGCCATGCGCGCCTACGCCGCCGACGGCATGGAGTACGCCGCCGCCGGCGTCGACACCGACAACCCCAGCGGCGCCGTGGACCTGTACGAGTCCCTGGGCTACGTGCCCACCCGCGGCACCATCCTCTACGCCCTCGACGTCTGAGTGGGGCGTTCGTCCCCCGGGCGGTTCACCCGTGCAGGTGGGCCACGGCTCCGGCCACCACGGTGGCCACTGGGCGAACGCCCGCCAGCTCCTCGGCCTCCAGGCGCAGGGGGTCCTCGGCCAGGAGCACCAGGTCGGCCTGAGAACCCACCGCCACCGAGCCGGTCCCGTTGACACTGGCCGCCAGCGCCTCCTCGGCCGTCAGGCGCTGATTCGGCGACCACACCGACCCATCCGGCGTCCGACGCCCCACGGCCGCCGACATGGCCAGCCACGGGTCCAAGGGTGCCACCGGCGCATCCGATCCCAGCTGGAGCAGGGCTCCGGCGGCCACCATGTCTGCGAAGGCGTAGGTGCGCCCCTCCAGCCCCGGCCACACTCGGCTCACGGCCGCCCAGTCGTCAATGAGGTGGGCCGGCTGAACCGACAGCTCGATGCCACAGCCCACCAGGCGCCTGAGCGCCCCGTCAGGCTCGTCGAGGGCGTCGGCCGGGAGCAGCTGGGCGTGCTCCAGGCGCCCGGCGGCACCCGAGTGCGCGAAGGCCGCGGCGACGTCGTCGACCGCCGCGTCCCCGATGGCATGGATGGCCATCTCATAACCCTGCCGGGAGGCGTGGGCCATGAGGTCGGTGAGCTCGGCGCGGTCGATGTTGACTACGCCGTGGGGGTGGTCAACCCCCAGCTCGGCCGGGTAGGGCGCGCACATGTGCGCGCTGCCCGAGCCCATCGAGCCGTCAGCGATCACCTTGAGCGGCCCCTGCACCAGCACCGGGGATCCGTCGGGCAAGCGGGGTGAACCCGCCAGCCCCGTCCCGGTGCGCAGGCCCCGGGCGGTCCACCGCTCCAGCTTGTCGCGGTAGACCCCGATGCGGATGCGGGGCAGCACCTGGGGAAGAACGCCCTGGTCCGTCATGGCCCGCAGGCGCCGCGGCCAGTCATCGGGATCCTCCGACCAGCTCATGTCCACCACGCCGGTGATGCCCCGGGACAGCATGTCAGTCAGGACCTGCCGGTAGCCGGACTCCCGCAGCTCGCGCGTCCCGGGCACCTCATCGAGGCGGTCCAGCAGGGCGAACCACGGGTCCTCCTTCATCGGTGCTCCCGGGTCCTGGGGGCTGGCCCCCGGTAGGCCGAAGACACGCAGCGCCGCCGAGTTCAGCCACCCGGAGTGCACGTCCCCGGAGATGAGCAGCGTGGGAACCTCCCCGGTGACAGCGTCGAGCTCGGCCACCGTGGGCACCCGGGGCCAGTTGGACAGGCGGTGCCCGAAGCTCTGGATCGTGGCCGGCCGCGAACCGGCCGGATGATCCCGCAGCGCCCGGGCCACCAGCTCCAGGGCCTCCTCGGCGCTGCGGGTGGCCAGCGTGTCAATACGCGCCGAGCGCGCCGCCTCCATGTCCAGGTGGGCGTGAGCGTCCCACAGGCCGGGAATGAGGAAGGAGCCCTCGGCATCAAGGACCCGTGTCCCGGGAGCACTCGACCCCTGTCCCACCTCGACGACCCGGCCCGCCTTGATACGCACATCCATGGGCTCACCCGGAGGCGGCGGCGCAGCCAAGGCGCCGGGGTGAGGGTCACCTCGGCGCAGCGCACCCAGCTCGGTGCGGGACCGGAAAGGGACGATGCGCGCGCCCTTGATAAGCAGGTCTGCGGAGGGTTGATCGGCCATGCGCCACTGTAGACACAGCCGCCATACTCGTGGGCGGCTCCCCGAGACGCTGCTGCGACAGGCCCCGTCAGCCGATTCCGATGATGGGGGCCGGTAGCGGTGAGCCGGAGCCGTCACGCCGCTCATCGGGCTCCGGCAGCGCGACCGGCTTGCCGCCCTCGCGCAGCGCCCGCGGCGGGGCCACCCCCACCCAGGCCACCATCAGCTCGTCCTCACCGCGCAGGAACCGGTGCGACCGGACCCCGCCCGTGGCCCGTCCCTTCGCCGGGTAGCGATCCAAGGGCGTGACCTTGACACTGCCCCCGCCGGTGCCCGGGAGCGAGCCCTCGGAGCCCGCCACCGTCACCACGACGGCCTCGGCCAGGAGCTCCTCAGGAACCGCCGCACCGGCGATGACCCGGGCGCCCTCATGAAGCGAGATCCCCGCCATGCCGCCGGCGCCCCGGCCCTGCGGACGCACCTTGGCGGCCTGGAACCGCAGCAACTGGGCGTCGGAGGTCACCAGTGCCAGGAAGTCCGTGTCCGCCGCGGTTCCGGCGAAGACCACCCGGTCGCCCTCGGACAGGGAGATGACCTCCCAGCTCTCGGCGTTCCTGGGCTCGTCACCGGGCTTGACCCGCTTGATGACGCCCTCAGCCGTGGCCAGGACGATCGGCGGGTTGTCGACCGACCCCACCGGGACCAGCCCCACCACCTTCTCCTCCGGCTCGATGTCCACCAGCTGGCGAACCTGAGTCGCACCAGCCAGCCCCGGGGCCCCCTCGGTGCGGGGCACCTCCGTGGTGGAGACGACGTCGAGCAGCACCAGCCGCCCGGTGTCAGTGACCGCGCCGATGCGCCCACGCGCCGTGGTAGCCACCTGGGAGGTCAGGGCGTCGTGGGGCTGGCGCCCACCGGTGCGGGCCACCGGCTCGGTGCCGGCAGTGCGCGCCACCAGTCCGGTGGCCGACAGCACCACCCGGCACGGGTCGTCAGGGACGGTCAGCGGCACCGGGGAGGCGCTGGGCATGAGCGTCATCGGCTGAGTGGAGGCGCCGGCCCGCTTCGTCTCGCCGCCTGAGGCGGAGGCATCGTCCGCAGTCGTAGCAGCAGCCGACGACGTGACGCGCTCACCGGAGGCCTCCAGCAGCAACGTGCGCCGTGGGGTGCCGAACTGCTCGGCCACGGCCGCCAGCTCACGGGAGACCACGCGCCGCAGCAGCACGTCGTCGGCCAGGATCGCCTCGAGGGCCTCGATCTCGCGGGCCAGCTCGTCGCGCTCCTTCTCCAGCTCGATCACCGAGAACTTCGTGAGCCGCCGCAGCTGGAGCTCAAGGATGTAGCCGGCCTGCGGCTCGGTGAGGTCGAAGACCTGCATGAGCCGGGTTCGCGCCGTGGCGGCGTCGTCGGAGGAGCGGATGACGGCGATGACCTTATCGATGTCGAGGATGGCGATGAGCAGGCCGTCCACCAGGTGGGCGCGCTCGCGACGCTTGCCCAGGCGGAACCGGGTGCGCCGGGTGACCACCGTGAGGCGGTGGCGCACGAACACGTCCAGCAGCTCGCGCAGCCCCAGGGTGTGAGGCTGCCCGTCCACGAGGGAGACGTTGTTGATACCGAAGGAGTCCTCCAGCGGCGTGTGCTTGTAGAGCTGGGCCAGGACCGCCTCGGGGTTGTAGCCGTTCTTGACGCTGATGACCAGGCGGGTGCCGTGCTTGCGGTCGGTGAGGTCGGCGACGTCGGTGATCCCCTGGAGCTTCTTGGAGCCCACCGCCTCCTTGATGCGGGCGATGACCTTCTCCGGCCCCACCATGTAGGGCAGCTCGGTGACCACGATGCCCTTGCGGCGCGGGGAGACGGACTCCACGTGAGCGGTGGCCCGCGTGAGGAACTTGCCGCGCCCCGTGCGGTAGGCCTCCCGGATTCCGTCCAGGCCCACGATCATGCCGCCGGCGGGCAGGTCCGGCCCCGGCACGAAGGCCATGAGCTCCTCCAGAGTCGCCTCCGGGTGAGTCAGCAGGTGCCGGGCGGCGGCCACCACCTCCACCAGG
The DNA here is from genome assembly GCF_048514265.1 of Actinomyces sp. SKVG-SVH-4(1). NCBI lineage: Bacteria > Bacillati > Actinomycetota > Actinomycetes > Actinomycetales > Actinomycetaceae > Actinomyces > Actinomyces sp. SKVG-SVH-4(1). The sequence continues at coordinate 36,761 of NZ_JBGEVE010000015.1, forward strand.
TTGTGCGGCGGCATGTTCGTGGCCATACCCACCGCGATACCCGCCGCGCCATTGACCAGCAGGTTCGGGAAGGCCGCCGGCAGCACCTCGGGCTCGGTGAGCGTGTAGTCGTAGTTGGGGGAGAAGTCGACCGTGTCCTCATCCAGGTCCGCCGTCAGCGCCAGGGCCGAGGCGGCCAGGCGCGCCTCGGTGTAGCGGGGGGCCGCCGGCCCATCGTCCAGAGAGCCGAAGTTGCCGTGACCGTCAATGAGCGGCAGGCGCATCGTGAAGGGCTGGGCCAGGCGCACCAGCGCCTCATAGATCGCGGTGTCCCCGTGAGGGTGGAGCCGCCCCATGACATCGCCCACGACCCGGGAGGACTTCACGTGCGGACGATCCGGGCGCAGCCCCATCCGATCCATCTGGAACAGGATGCGGCGCTGAACCGGCTTGAGCCCGTCGCGGGCGTCAGGCAGGGCGCGCGCGTAGATGACGGAGTAGGCGTACTCCAGGAAGCTGGTGCGCATCTCCGTGGACAGGTCGAGATCGACGATCTCCCCGTCGGTCGGGGGAGGAGTCCGGGTGGTGGCAGACTTCGGCATGGGCGCATTCTCCGAGGAATCGGGCCGAAAACAAACCACGACACCCGGGCGTGACAGGTCAGACGCGCTAGCCGGCAGCGATCGGCCCGCCTCGAGCAAGGGGACATCGGTGCTCGACGGCGCAGGGGCGGACGATGGCACAATGGCGACCATGACGACCCACTCAGGCCGCAGCTCGGCCACCGGTCCCGCCTCGCACGAGGCGTCCCAGGAGGCCTTCGCAGACCTGGTGCAGCAGGTGGAGCTCGCCGGCTACTACCCCGAGCTGGTGCTCGACACCCTCCGCCTGGCCACGGGCGAGGAGGAGATCCTCTCCGGCATGGTCCAGTCCGAGACCACCTTCGCCGAGGCGGTCCACCGCCACCTGACCGTCCTGGCCCTGACCCCCAGCCGCCTCATCATCGTCCACGTTGACGACACCCCTCGCGACGACGGCAGCCCCGGCGCCCTGGCCACCAGCGAGGCCGTCCCACTCAGCCGTATCCGCTCCATGGCCCTGACCCGCGGCGTGGTCGACCCTGCCCGGGGTGGAGGAACCCTCACCGAGATGACGATCGCGGTCTCCTGGGGCTCGGTGCGCCGTATCGACATGGAGCCGGCCACCTGCGGCGACCCCGACTGCCAGGCCGACCACGGCATGACCGGTGTGTCCGTGCCCGACGACGTCGTCATCCGCGTGGCCGCGGGCGTGGAGGGCGCCGCCGCCCTGGCCCGCGCCGAGACCTTCGCTGGCCGGCTCTCACAGATGGCGGCCCGCGCCGCCGCCCTGTGACGGGGCCGGGGATGGGCCCCCTGACCGCCGGCAGGCAGCCCGCATCGGCACCCGCCCCGGACTGTCCGCAGGATCCGGCGCTCCGCTACGTCCTGGCGGTGGGCGCCGTCAGTGCCGGACTGAGCCTGGCTGACACCGAGCACGACGGCGATACCGGCCGTGATGCCGTCCTCAGCCCCACCGGTGGCCCCGCTGAACCAGTCGTCTCCGACGCCCGGGCACGCGCGGTCGCCCGCAGCTGGGGGATCGAGCCGGCCGGTGAGCCCGGGCAGGCCGGTGGCGGCCCGGGAACCGTTGTCGTCCTCGTGGACGGTCTGGGCCTGGAGATGCTTCGCCAGCGTCGCGGGCACACCCCCACCCTGCGCCAGTGGCTGGCGCAGCGCGAGGCCGCCACTGCCGCAACCGGCGCAGGAATCCTCACCTGCCGACCCTCGACGACGGCTGCGGCCCTGACCATGCTGGGCACCTCCGCCCTGCCCGGCACCACCGGCATGGTCGGCTACTCGGTGCTCAACCCCCGCCTGCGGTCCCCTCTTGCTGCCTCCGCCGTCCCCGGCCCCGATCAGGTCCTCAGCCTCATCACCTGGAAGGGCGACAATGTCCCCAGCCCCGCCTCCTGGCAGGACGTGCCCACGATCTTCGAACGTCTCCCGGCCGGGAGCGCGGTGAGTATCGGACCGAGCCGGTTTGCCGGCTCCGGCCTGACCGAGGCCGCCCTACGAGGCGCCTCGCACCTGGGGGCCGACCGGCTGGAGGACCGGCCCGGCCTGGCTGCCGGAGCCCTGCGCCGCGGCATGCCACTGGTCTACCTCTACGTCGGCGAGCTGGACAAGACCGGTCATAAGCACGGGTGGCTCAGTGAGCAGTGGCTGGCCCAGCTGGAGCGCCTCGACGCCGCCATGGCCGAGCTGGCCCGCCGTGTTCCCGCCGGAACCAGGATCCTCCTCAGCGCCGACCATGGCATGGTCGACACTGATCCCGACCACCGCATCGACCTGAGCGCCCACCGCGAGCTCGTCCGCGACGTCGTCGCCGTGGCCGGTGAGCCCAGGCTGACGCACCTGCACGTGGCCGACGGCGACGTGGGCCTGGCCGCCGAGGTGGCCCAGCGCTACCGCCACGTCCTGGGAGATCGGGCGATGTGGATCGGGACCAGGGAGCAGGCCGGCGAGCACCTGGGACCCCTCGGAGCGCGAGCACGGGGCGTCGTCGGGGACGTCGTCGTGGCCATGGCCGAGAACTGGGTCCTCGTGGACCCCCGGGTCCACTCCGAGGCCGCCATCGCCATGCCCGGCGTCCACGGCTCCTTCACCCCGGCCGAGACCGAGGTGCCGCTGCTCATCACCGAGGCCTGAGAGCTCGGCCACTCGGGAGCTACTCGGCGGCTCCGCAGGGGCTACTCGGGCCTGGCTCCGAAGACGATCTCATCCCAGGAGGGCACGGAGCGCCGTGAGCGACGGCGGGACTTCTTCTTGGTCGGAGGCGTCCTGGGCATGTCGGGCAGGGGCTCCTGCGTACCCGCCGCCGAGGCGGCAGACGGACCGGGGGAGGCCTTGGCCAGGACCTCGGAGCGCGAGGGCATGGGGATCTCCGGCACCGGCTCAGTGGGGCTGTCCGCCCCCAGCGGTGCTCGACGTCCCACGGGGATGCGCTCCACCGCGGGGCTCGGGGCGGACGGTGCCGCCGAGGGGGCGCTGGAGGCCGTCACCAGCCGGGTTCCGGCGGGATGGTTGCCGGTGTGCAGACGCCTGCGCTCCGACATCGAGTAGACCTGCGCGCTCAGGCCCGCGGTCTGCTCCAAGGGCTCATCGTCAGCCCTGGAGCCGACCTCGGCGCGGCGCTCCTCCATGCCCCGGGCCGGGGGTGAGGGGACCTCGGGGCTCTCAGGGCTGCTGGTGTAGTCGATGCCGTGGGGATCGGTGAAGGCGTCCTCATCCGCGTTACCCTCACCGCCGAAGCCGCTCAGGTCGTCGTCCTGGGGCATCTCCACCTCGACGCGCCGGCCCCGGCTGGAGGCCAGGTCGGCCAGCAGCGCGTCGGTGTCATCGGCCGACATGGCGCCACTGGTGGGGCGACCGTACTCACGAACCGGCAGCATCCCGGCGGGCATCTCGACGGCCAGCCCGGTGGACTCGCCGGAGGCCGCGGCCGGGGCGGAGGCCGCCGAGACCGCGCTGCCTGCCGCTGAGCCCGCGGCCGCGGGGGAGTGCCCAGACTGGGCCGACGGCACAGAGGCTGAGGCCCCAGGGGCCTTGGAGTCCTGGTCGAAGACGGCCGGGCGCTTGGTTCCCGCTCCGGCCTCGGTGAGCCAGCGAGCCTCGTCGTCCAGGGCATGAACCGCGCGGGCGGTCAGGTCCAGTGACCAGCGCGCCTGCTTCTCCTCGGCGGACTGCACGAAGGTCACCATGATGAGCCAGGGGTCGCGGCCCTCGCGCAGCGCGTCCCACTCGAGGCTGGAGGGGTCGACGCCGCGCGTGGCCAGGCGGTCCACCACCAGCTCGCCGAGGAGGGGGGAGTCCTTCTCCCAGCCGATCCGGCAGGACTGGGCCTGCGAGACGGCCCACTGGCGCTCGGCGAGCACCGGCCCCTCGAAACGGCGCACGTGCTCCACGTCCATGCCCGTGCTGATCGCCACCTCAGCAGCGGTCGCGCCGGCGCGCATGTAGGCCTGGAGCTGCCGGGGGCGCAGGGGCGCCGGCGCCTCGGCGACCGTCCCCGACGGGGGCAGGATCGCTCCGCGGTCACGGCGCACCGCGGCCCTGAGGGCGTCATCGACGACGATGCTGTAACGCTCGCCGTCCTCGTCGGTCATGACAATCGTGTCACCGTTGGCACCCAGCAGCTCGAGTTCGACCATGGGCGGGGCCTCCTTCATCCCGTGTCAGCACGATATGCTCCACTGTGCCTCACAGCCTGCCATCCGCAGGCGCCCAGCCGTGGGAGGCGCAGCGGTGTGCCACATGTGAACCACGTGTGAATACCCTCGTGAAATCCCCCGGGTCGGGCGCACCGCAAACCAATCGTGCTCCTTCGTCGGGCGATTTGGCTTGACGACCCACCTGGCGGTGCTATTGTGCGCGTGCCTTCCGGGACGAGGGCGCCGAATCCTCGGCGCGACGCCGGCGCGCGTGCACGGCTCAGCTCCCGCCTTGTGAAGGTCACCCGAGAGCCGTCGACAGAAAGAGTGACGAGGCCATGGCGACCGACTACGACGCCCCGCGCAAGAATGATGACGAGCCCGAGGCCGATTCCATCGAAGAGCTGACCTCGAGGCAGAAGGACCAGTCATCCGCCGCGATCGAGGAGGACGAGAACGAGGCCGCCGAGGGCTTCGAGCTACCCGGGGCGGACCTGTCCCGGGAGGAGCTGAGCGTTCACGTCGTGCCCCAGCTCGAGGACGAGTTCACCTGCTCGGAGTGCTTCCTCGTCCATCACCGCAGCCAGCTGGCCTTCGTCGACGAGGCGACCGGTCTTCCGGTGTGCGCCGACTGCGCCGGCTGACGCTCCCACCCAACTCAGGAGATCCCCATGGGACTGTTCTCGCGCCGTCGTGACGACGCAACCACCGATTCTGACGAGTCCGTCCTCGGGCGCGACCTCGGCGACGACGCCCTCGACGAGGCCGCCGCCTCCGGCCCCTGGGACCTCAGTGAGCTGCCCGAGGACCAGGAGGAGGTGCCCCGCATCGACCTGGGCTCGCTGCAGGTCCCGGCCGTCGACGGGATGCAGCTGCGCCTGGAGCAGGCGCCCGACGGCACCGTCACCGCCGTCGTCCTGGCGCTGGGTGGCTCGGCGCTCGAGCTGCGGGCCTTCGCAGCGCCGCGCACCGCGGGCATCTGGGACGAGCTGCGCGGTGACATCGCCAACGAGCTCGCTGGGAACGGTGCCCGTTACGAGGAGAGCCACGGGGAGCACGGCACCGAGCTGGTCGCTCACCTGCCCATGCGTGGCCCCGACGGCACGATGGCGACCGGCACGATCCGGTTCCTGGGGATCGACGGCCCCCGCTGGTTCCTGCGCGGCGTCCTCCAGGGGCCCGCCGCCTCCTCCGAGCACTCCGCCCAGGCGCTGCGGGAGGTGCTGCGCGGAATCGTCGTCGTCCGCGATGGCCAGGCCCGTCCGCCCCGCGAGATCCTGCCCCTGCACGCGCCCGGGGCCGTCACCGGCCCCGAGGCCGAGGACCTGCCCGGCATCGACCCGCTGGCGCCCGGACCGACCGTCGCCGAAGTGCGTTAGATGGGGGCGCTGTCGGCGCGGGTCAAGCGGCTCTACGAGCCGCTGCGCACCAGCCGCGAGCACTTGGAGGCCGAGGATGAGGAGCGCTCCGCCAGCCGGCGGGGCACCGATCCGATCGGCTCACTGACCTCGCGCCAGCGGACCTGCGTCTCCGGTGTGCTTCAGGCGGTCACCTACCGCTCGAGCCAGGACAAGCCCATCCTCGTCGGGCAGCTCTACGACGGCACCGGCAGCATTGACCTGGTGTGGTGGGGCCGGCGACGCATCCCCGGCATCAAGCCAGGGGCCCATCTTCTCGCTGAGGGGCGGGTCGCCGACGGCACCCACCGCCAGCAGATCCACAACCCCGCCTATCGCCTGCTGGGGCCGGGGCAGTAGCAACCGGCAGCCACCTGCGGGAAGGACCATTGAATGAGCAGCCGTTCCACTGGAACCACCCGTACGGGCCTGGGGGCCATTGACTCCAAGCACTTCGACGCCATCGCGGCCGTGGGCGGGTGGCGCGGCATCCTGGAGTCCGTCGTCCCCACCCTCATGTTCGTCCTGGTCATGGCGGTGCGCCCCGCCGCCCTGGTGGCGGCCCTGCTCGCCTCCCTGGCCATCAGCGCCATCTGCCTCGTGGCCCGCCTGGCGCAGCGCCAGTCCCCGGCTCAGGTCGTCGGCGGGGCCGTGCTGGTCCTCGTCTCGGCCCTGTGGGCCTGGCGCAGCGGCGACGCCTCCAACTTCTACGCCACCGGCCTCATGATTAATGCGGCCTGGCTGGTCGCTTGCCTGGTCTCCCTGCTCATCGGCTGGCCGATCGTGGGCGCCCTCATGACTCTGTGGCATCGCGTCACCGACGAGTCGGCTCACGCCGAGGGAAGCCAGGCGAGCCGGGACTCGGGTCGCGCCGAGACTCCACAGGCCGACGACGACCTCGCCGCCCGCCCCTCGGCCTGGCGCACCGAGCCGGCCCTGCGCCATGTTCGGCGCCGCTACCACGCGGGCACCTGGGTCCTGACGCTCATGTTCGCCCTGCGGCTCGTCGTCGAGGTGCCCCTCTACCTGGCCGGCGCCCACGCGGTGTCCTACCTCGGGGCGGCCCGCCTCATTCTGGGCGTGCCGCTGTACGCCGTGACCCTGTGGTTCATCTGGCTGCTCGTGGCACCCAGCCGGATCGCCCAGGCTCAGGCGGCTGCCCAGCGGTAGCGCCGCCTCCCACCGTCAGGTGAAGATGAGGGGCAGCTCCTTCAGGCTGGACTCTCCCTCCCGTGCCGTGAGGAAGATGAGCTCGTCGCCGCGCTCGAAGCGCTCGTCGCGGTCCGGTGTGATGGGACGGTAGTCGCGCAGGATCGCCGCCAGCACCGTGTGGGGCGGCAGCTCGATGTCGGTGACGAGTTCGCCAATGACCGGTGAGTCCTCCGGCAGGGTCAGCTCGTGCATGGAGGCGCCCGACTGGTGGAAGTGGAAGATGCTCACCAGGCTGCCGACACTGACGGCCTCCTCCACCAGGGCCGTCATGAAACGCGGGGTGGACACGGCCACGTCCACGCCCCAGGTCTCATCGAAGAGCCACTCGCTCTTGGGGTTGTTGACGCGGGCGACTGTGCGAGGCACCCCGTACTCGGTCTTGGCCAGCAGGGAGATGACCAGGTTGGCCTTGTCATCCCCGGTGGCGGCCACGATGACGTCGCAGGTCTCGGCCCCGGCGCGCTCGAGGGCGTCGATGTCGCAGGCGTCGGCCAGCTGCCAGTCGGCCTGCGGTACTGAGGCGATGCGCATGGCCTCGGTGGAACGGTCGACGAGGGTGACCTCGTGACCGTGGCTGATGAGCTCGCGGGCGATGGAACGGCCCACGGATCCGGCTCCGGCGATGACGATCTGCATGGCTCAGGCCTCCTGGGTCGGGGCGTGTGACAGGGCGCGGCGGACCTGGCCGATACGGTCGGTGCTCACCGCCAGGTGCAGTCGATCGTGCTCCTGGATGACGGTGGCGGCCTCGGGCAGCAGCGCCGTGGCATCGCGTGAGATCCAGGCCACCCGCACCCTGAGGCGGTCCTCCAGTACCCCGATCGTCGTACCGACCCACTGCGGGGAGGCGTTGGGCTGGATGAGAGCGACCGTGCCCGAGGGGTCCTCCAGTTCGCGGGCGCTGGAGCCCGGCAGGATACGGCGCATCATCTGGTCGGCCGTCTGACGCACGGTGGCCACGGTGGGGATGCCCAGGCGCTCGTAGACGTCGGCCCGCCGCGAGTCATAGATCCGGGCGACGACGTTGTCCACGCCGAAGCTCTCCCTGGCTACCCGCGCAGCCACGATGTTGGAGTTGTCCCCGTTGGACACGGCGACGAAGGCGTAGGCCTCGTCGATGCCCGCCTGCTCCAGGGCGTCGCGGTCGTAACCGACCCCCTTGACCTTGCGGCCGTTGAAGTCCGAGGGCAGGCGGCGGAAAGCGTCCGCGGAGCGGTCGATGACGGACACCGAGTGCCCCATACGGTCGAGCTGAACAGCCATGGACGCTCCGACGCGGCCACAGCCCATGATGACGAAGTGCACGAGGAGGACGGTACTCCGTTGTCGGGCCGCGGACGTAACATCTGGAGACGTGCGTGACTTCGCAGACCGCATCAAGCGGCTTCTCGTCGGCCGTCCTGTTCCCAGCGGAGCTCTGGGGGAGACGCTCCTGCCCAAGAGGATCGCCCTTCCGGTATTCGCCTCCGACGCCCTGTCCTCCGTGGGCTACGCCCCCGATGAGGTGCTCATCACCCTGGCCGTGGCGGGCGTTGCGGCCACCTCCCTGTCGCCGTGGGTGGCCCTGGCCGTCGTCGGCGTCCTGGCCGTCGTCGTGGCCTCCTACCGCCAGACCGTCCACGCCTATCCCTCGGGCGGCGGCGACTACGAGGTGGTCTCGGCCAATCTCGGCTCCCACGCCGGGCTTCTGGTGGCCTCGGCCCTGCTGAGCGACTATGTCCTGACCGTTGCGGTCTCGGTGTCCTCGGGAACCTCTTACCTCGCGGCCGCCCTGCCCGCCCTGGTCCCCTACAAGGTGGAGATCGCCGTCGCGGTCGTCACCGTCCTGGCCGTGCTCAACATGCGCGGCTCACGCGAGTCGGGCCGGGCCTTCGCCATTCCCACCTACCTGTACATGGGCGTCATCGGCATCATGGCCGTCGTCGGGCTCGTCCAGGAGCTGACCGGGACTCTCGGGCGGGCCGAGTCGGCCGGCTTCGACGTCGTCACTCACGCCGGCTGGGAGCAGGGCCTGACCGGCCTGGCCGGAGGCTTCCTGGTTCTGCGGGCCTTCTCCTCGGGGTGCGCGGCCCTGACCGGTGTGGAGGCGATCTCCAACGGCGTGCCCAGCTTCCAGCGCCCCAAGTCCCGCAACGCCGCCACGACGCTGCTGCTCCTGGGGGTGATCGCCGCGCTGATGCTCATGAGCGTCATCCACCTGGCCGGCGCCGTCGGCGTGCGCATGGTGGAGGACCCGGCCCACCAGCTCCTGCACAACGGCGTCCCGGTCGGGGACGGCTACCACCAGGACCCCGCGATCGGACAGATCGCCGCCACCGTCTTCTCCGGCTTCCGCCCGATGTTCTACCTGGTCGCCACCGTCACCGGGCTGATCCTGGTCCTGGCCGCCAACACCGCCTTCAACGGGTTCCCGGTGCTGGCCAGCGTCCTGGCCCGTGACGAGTTCCTGCCCCGCCAGCTGTCCCAGCGCGGCGACCGCCTGGCCTTCTCCAACGGCATCATCGTCCTGTGGCTGGGGGCCGTGGCCTTCCTCATCGGCTTCGAGGCCAACACGACCCGTCTCATCCAGCTCTACATCGTGGGAGTGTTCATCTCCTTCTCGCTCTCCCAAGTGGGCATGGTGCGTCACTGGACGCGCGAGCTGACTATCGCCACCGAGCCCAGGGACCGCTCGCGCATGCACCGCGCCCGCATCATCAACTCCATCGGTGTGCTGGGCACCGGGACGGTCCTGGTCATCGTCCTGCTCACCAAGCTCACCCGGGGAGCCTGGATCACCCTGACGATCATGGCGCTGCTCTACCTGGTGATGAACCGGATCCGCCGCCACTACCGCAGGGTCAGCGAGGAGGTGGCCATCTCCGACCTCCACGACGCCCGCGTCCTGCCGGCCCACGTCCACGCCATCGTCCTGGCCTCCCGTCTCCACCAGCCCACGCTGCGGGCCCTGACCTACGCCCAGTCGACCCACCCCACCGTTCTGGAGGCCCTGACGGTGGACACCGGCGACGGCGGCGCCGAGCGCCTCCTGGACGCCTGGGAGGAGGCCGACATCGCCGTGCCCCTGACGGTCCTGGACTCCCCCTACCGGGACATCACCCGCCCGGTCATCAACTACGTACGCTCGGTGCGCCGCGAGTCCCCCCGCGACCTCATCGTCGTCTTCCTGCCCGAGTACATCGTGCGCCACTGGTGGGAGCAGATCCTCCACAACCAGACCGCCCTGCGCCTCAAGACCGTCCTGCTGTTCACCCCGGGCGTCGTCGTGGCCTCCGTGCCCTGGCAGCTGGGACTGCCCGGTCAGCGGCACATCCACCACGGCGTGCGCGCCCGCACCGCCGAGGGCATCATCGACGCCGACGTCGCCATGCGTCGTCACGTCGACAGCCACCTCAGCCACCTCGACCAGCACAGTCCCGCCGGCGCCGGCGGCGTCGGTGCCGACTCCCAGGAGAATCGATGACCCCCCAGCCCAGCCGGAGCGCAGACCAGCCCGCCCCCAGCCGTGGTGAGCCGCGCGAGCTGACCCTGGCGGTGGGGGCGCCCGCGCACGGCGGGCACTGCGTGGCCCGCCCCGTGGACGACCCGGGTGGTCGCGTCATCTTCGTGCGCCACGCCCTGCCCGGTGAGACGGTGCGGGCCCGCCTGACCGAGATGACCTCGCGGACCTGGCGTGCCGACGCCGTTGAGATCCTCCAGGCCTCCCCGGACCGCGTCGAGTCCGTCTGGCCCGAGGCCGGCCCGGCCGGCGTGGGTGGGGGAGAGCTCGCCCATGTGGCCCTGGACGCCCAGCGCACCTGGAAGCGCTGGGTCCTGGCCGACTGCCTGCGCCGGATCGGCGGGCAGGAGGTGGCCGACGCCGTCGCCGCCCTGCCCGAGGCCTCCGCCGCAGCCGCCGTGCCGATCGAGCCCATGCCCGCCGACGCCGCGGCCCAGGCCTCCAACAGCGCCCGGCGGCGTGCCCTGGCCGGAACCGCCACCCGGACCCGCGTGAGCCTGACGGTCGGTGAGGACGGCAGGCCCGGCATGCACGCCTTCCGCTCCGGGACGGTCCTGCCCCTGCGCCGCCTGCCCCTGGCGGTTGACGCCATCACCGAGATCGGGCTGCTGGAGCGCTCCCGCTGGCGCGCCCACTACCGGCCCGGCATGCGCATCGAGGCCATCGCACCCAGCGGCGGTGAGCCCGTCGTCCTGCTCGACGAGCGGCTCCTGACCGCCCAGGCCCGCAGCACCGGGCGGCGCAGGGTCCGGGAGGTCGTGGACGCCTCGGCCCTGGGGCTGGGGGAGCTGACTTACTCCGTCCACGCCGAGGGCTTCTGGCAGGTCCACGTCGACGCCCCTCGGGTGCTTGTCGAGCGCGTTGTACGCGGCGCCCTGGGGGCGGACCTCGATGGTGCCGCGGGCAGCCGCGTCCTGGAGCTCTATTCAGGGGCCGGCCTGTTCACCCTGCCGCTGGCCGCCCTGGTGGGCAGCAGCGGCGAGGTCGTGTCCCTGGAGGGCAATGAGCAGGCCGTTCGTGACGCCCGCCGCACGCTTCACGACCAGCCCTCCGCGCGCCTGGCCTCGGGCCGCGTCAGCGCCCGCTCGGTGCGAGAGCTCGCCGGCTCCCTCACCGGTGGCCGCCCCGACGTCGTCATCCTCGACCCGCCCAGGCAGGGGGCGGGGCGCGAGGTCATCGAGGCCGTCGGCGCCCTGGGGGCCGAGCGGATCGTCCTGGTGGCCTGCGACCCGGCGGCGCTGGCCCGGGACCTGGGAACCCTCCTGCGCTCGGGCTACGCGCTGGGCTCCATGAGCGCGCTGGACATGTTCCCGCACACTCACCACTTCGAGACGATCGCGGTGCTCGAGCGCTCCTGAACAGGGGGCGTTAGCAGGGTTGCGTGCGGCCGGCGTCACCAAATGTGGTCCACGGGCGCCGGCCGGCGTGCCGGGTTTGGCCAACCTTCCCTACGTATTGACAACGGATGACATGCCGTGGGCTACGGTCCACTCCGGAGCATCCGCGCAACCTCCGCCCGGCTGTCACCGCAGGTCCGCGTGACAGACCCGAGGCGGTGCGACGGGCGGATCGGTACGACAACTGGAAGTGAGCCCCGGTGACCAGCCTCAACACCTTCGCCTCCCGCAGCACCCTCGACGTCGACGGCCGCGACTACGAGATCTACCGCCTTGACGCCGTCCCCGGCCTGGAGCGCCTGCCCTACAGCCTCAAGGTGCTGGCCGAGAACCTGCTGCGCACCGAGGACGGCGCCAACATCACCGCCGACCACGTGCGCGCCCTGGCCGCCTGGGACCCGGCCGCCGAGCCCGACACGGAGATCCAGTTCACCCCGGCCCGCGTCGTCATGCAGGACTTCACCGGCGTGCCCTGCATCGTGGACCTGGCCACCATGCGCGAGGCGGTCTCCGAGCTCGGAGGAGACCCCGAGGTCATCAACCCCCTCAACCCCGCTGAGATGGTCATCGACCACTCCGTGCAGATCGACTCCTTCGGCCTGCCCGGATCCCTGGAGCGCAACAAGGAGCGCGAGTACGAGCGCAACGCCGAGCGCTACCAGTTCCTGCGCTGGGGACAGGGGGCGCTGTCCAACTTCCGCGTCGTCCCCCCGGGTACGGGCATCGTCCACCAGGTCAACATCGAGTACCTGGCCCGCATCGTCTTCACCCACGAGGCCGACGGCGTCACCCAGGCCTACCCCGACACCTGCGTGGGCACCGACTCCCACACCACCATGGTCAACGGCCTGGGCGTCCTGGGCTGGGGCGTGGGCGGCATCGAGGCCGAGGCCGCCATGCTGGGCCAGCCCGTCTCCATGCTCATCCCCAAGGTGGTGGGCTTCAAGCTCTCCGGCGCCATCCCCGCCGGCGCCACCGCCACCGACGTGGTCCTGACCATCACCGAGATGCTGCGCGCCCACGGCGTGGTGGGCAAGTTCGTCGAGTTCTACGGCGAGGGCGTCGCCGAGGTACCGCTGGCCAACCGCGCCACCATCGGCAACATGAGCCCCGAGTTCGGCTCCACCGCCGCGATCTTCCCGATCGACGAGGTCACCCTGGACTACCTGCGCCTGACCGGCCGCTCCGAGGAGCGCGTGCGCCTGGTGGAGGCCTACACCAAGGCCCAGGGCATGTGGCACGACCCTGCCCGCGAGCCCGTCTACTCCGAGTACCTCGAGCTGGACCTGTCCACCGTGGTGCCCTCCATCGCCGGCCCCAAGCGCCCCCAGGACCGCATCGTCCTGTCACGGGCCAAGGAGTCCTTCCAGGAGGTCCTGCCCACCTACGCCTCCCAGGTCTCCAAACCGACGCCGGTGACCATGGCCGACGGCACCGACACCGAGCTGGACCACGGGCACGTCGCCATCGCCTCGATCACCTCGTGCACCAACACCTCCAACCCCTCGGTGATGATGGCAGCCGGCCTGCTGGCCCGTAACGCCGTGGCCCGGGGCCTGCGCTCCAAGCCCTGGGTGAAGACCTCCACCGCCCCGGGCAGCCAGGTCGTCACCGACTACTACGAGAAGGCCGGGCTGTGGCCCGCCCTCAACGAGCTGGGATTCAACGTCGTCGGCTACGGCTGCGCCACCTGCATCGGCAACTCCGGGCCCCTGCCGGCCGAGGTCTCCCAGGCGGTCAACGACGCCGACCTCGCCGTGGTCTCGGTGCTCTCGGGCAACCGCAACTTCGAGGGGCGCATCAACCCCGACGTCAAGATGAACTACCTGGCGTCCCCGCCCCTGGTCATCGCCTACGCCCTGGCCGGGACCATGGACATCGACTTCGCCACCGAGCCGCTGGGCCAGGACCCCGAGGGCCGTGACGTCTTCCTGTCAGACATCTGGCCCGACCCCACCGAGGTCCAGGCCGTCATCGACGCCACCATCGACCGGGAGATGTACACGCGCGACTACGCCGACGTCTTCGCCGGCGACGAGCGCTGGCAGGGCCTGGACACCCCCGAGGGGGACACCTTCGCCTGGGACGAGGAGTCCACCTACGTGCGCAAGGCCCCCTTCTTCGAGGGTCTGTCCATGGAGCTCACCCCGGTCACTGACATCAAGGACGCCCGAGTGCTCGCCCTGCTGGGGGACTCGGTGACCACCGACCACATCTCCCCGGCCGGCGCCATCAAGGCCGATTCCCCGGCCGGGCGCTACTTGGCCGAGCACGGCGTGGCCCGCGCGGACTTCAACTCCTACGGCTCGCGCCGCGGCAACCACGAAGTCATGATCCGCGGCACCTTCGCCAACATCCGCCTGCGCAACCGGCTGCTCGACGGCGTCGAGGGCGGCTACACCCGCAACTTCCTCACCGGTGAGCAGGAGTCGATCTTCGACGCCTCCCAGGCCTACCAGGCCGCAGGCATCCCGCTGGTGGTCCTGGGCGGCAAGGAGTACGGCTCGGGATCCTCACGCGACTGGGCGGCCAAGGGCACGGCCCTGCTGGGCGTCAAGGCCGTCATCGCCGAGTCCTTTGAGCGCATCCACCGCTCCAACCTCATAGGCATGGGCGTGGTCCCCCTCCAGTTCCCGGACGGACAGAGCGCCGAGTCGCTCGGCCTGGACGGCACCGAGACCTTCTCCATCACGGGACTGACCGCGCTCAACGAGGGCACAACGCCGCGCACCGTCGCGGTCACGGCGCAGAAGGCCGACGGCTCGGCGGTCTCCTTCGACGCCGTCGTGCGCATCGACACCCCCGGCGAGGCCGACTACTTCCGCCACGGCGGCATCCTGCAGTACGTGCTGCGCCAGCTCGCCAGCTCCTGAGCCGGCTTGGCCCGGCGTCGAGCGAATTTACCGGCAGAAGGAACGTGGCACGGTACTCGTCCTGGTCGCCGGCGCCTCGACCGGGCTTGGACTGGCCACTGCGGCCGAACTGGTTGATGACGGGATGACATCGTCCTGCGCGCCTGCACCCTCCCGCCCCCTCACGGGGCAGGATCTCGCCGACCGAGCACTGGGCGAGCCGAGCCTGTGGCACTGGTGGTGGGGAGCGCAACCGGTGGCTCAGTACCACTGACATCTTCTGGGCCGCTTCCGAGTGGCGGGCACACTGGGGACACTGGGCCACCAGTGGCACCGGAGCGGAATAACGCGGACGGGGGAGGACAGGCTAGGGTTTCGTCACCTCCGGGGGCGGGGCACCTTCCACTGGCTCGGTTGCCGTCAGGACCTGCTGAGGTAGGCGCAAGCACTGCAATCCGGGATGATCGCGCAGTCCTGTGGCTCCGAAGCGGTACCACACCGTCACCACGGAGGCGATCACTGCGGCCGCGCCCTCGAGGCGCAAGGGAGACGTGTCCTCGAACTCGGCGAAGAACAGGCCCTCGGCGGGGAAAGGATGCATAGAGACTATGGCGGAGAAGTAGAAACTGAGCCACTGGTAGTCCGCACGCTGCAGCAGGATGCGCTGCTCGGTGACCAGACAACGCACCTGCTGGTGCTCGCGCCACTGATCCGCCGCGAGTCGTTCGGCGGCTCGACGTCTGGCGCTGTTGCTGATCGCGGTGGCACCCATACCTGCCAGGACGAAGGCTGGCGATCCAAAGAACATACCGCTGGACTGCGTGTAGGACACGGTGGTTCCGTAGAAGCGCGCGTAGCCGGCCGGGCAGTCCACAACCGCAGCCTCGCCGGGATCCAGCACGACGTCCCAGGGCCGGAACCTGCCACCAGGGTCATCGGACAGGAGGCTGATCGCCAGTGCGCGGGCGTGATCCCAGGACTTGTACAGATCATCGCGTCGTGCGATCTCACGGCGTTCTTCCAAGGTGAAGTGGCCTGCACGCCTCCGATGGGCCACATAGACCCGGTGCATATGGTTGATGAACAGAACTATAGCGGTGATGAGGAGGATGTAGTTGAGCGAGCTCAGGGCGACGACGGCTAGCCTCGTTCCCACGTTCCACGAATTCGAGGTCTGCGAACTGGACTGGTTCAGGAGATTGAACAGTTGCACCAGGAGCCAGCCGATAACTGAGGCCGCCAAGCACAGGATCCAGCCTCGGGCGCCGGTGGCTTGCTTGAAGGGGCCAGGAGTGATGGGCGCGCTGCCTTGAGCATATGAGGATGGATCGGGCATCGGGAACTCCATTCATGTGTTCGCTGCCTACGATAGGGGATGGCGGCGACATGCAACGGCGCTCGCGCCCGGTTTCATCTGGTACCGACCAGTATTTTCATCTGGTACCGACCAGGACTTTCATCTGGTACCGACCACTACTGGCCCGTGTTGCGCCTGTGCTCGCGACCGCGGTTGGCACCTACTCCGACAGCAAGATGCTCGTCAGTGCTTTGGCGCTTGCCCTGGCCACGGTCACGGGGCTGTCCCTGCCCGATGCCGGCTGGCTGCCGATCTGGGAGTCGCGCCGCCGAGGCCTCGGACGGAAGCCTGAGTCCGCTACGGTCATCAGCGGCTCAACGCACGGTTGCCATCGTCACCGCGGCGCTGGGCGGCTACCGCATCCCCGAGGATCGGATCATCGACGCTGTGCGAATGACCCGGGCGTCACTCCATGGCTTCGTGGATATCGAGGTCCACGGCGGCTTCGCCATGAATGCCCCCATTGACGTGAGTTTCGACATGCTCGTCGACTCGCTGGACGCCGCCCTGGTCGCTCTCGGCGAGCAGTAGGGCTGCCAGATATCAGTGAGGACGAAAGGATAAGTCGCCCCAATGACCGGTTGGGAGGGAAGAGCTGCGTGAGGCCTTCCCGGCTGCTGTCGGCGATCCGCTGAGACCTTGGGCAGTTGCCCCGGAATAGCGGCCCTTCGCTTCCCGTTGCCCTTGGCGTTCAGATCATGCCGAGCGGCGACCGCCGAAGGAGATGCGCACTCATGTCCCAGCCCACCGTCAACAGCGACGCGACCAACCAGACAGACGCTCCGGTCGAGGAGGTCGACCTTCTCGTCGTCGGAGGCGGCAAGGCGGGCAAGTCCCTGGCGATGCTGCGCGCCAAGGCCGGCGACAAGGTCGTCATGGTGGAGCGGGACAAGGTGGGCGGCACCTGCATCAACGTCGCCTGCATCCCCACCAAGACCCTCATCTCCGCCGCCCGCGTCCTTCGTGAGGTCCAGGGCTCGCAGGCCTATGGCGTCACTCTTCCTGAGCAGGACGGTGGCGCTGACGCCCTGGCCCAGGCCCGCATCGAGCTGGCCTCCTTCCGCGCCCGCAAGGAGGCCGTCGTGGGCGGCATGGTGGCCGCTCACGAGAAGATGTTCCCCGCCTCCGGCATGGACTTCGTCAAGGGCACCGCCCGCTTCGTGGGGGAGCGCACCGTCGAGATCGCCCTGAACGACGGCGGCCTGCGGCGCGTGCGCGGCGCCAAGGTCCTCATCAACACCGGCACCACGCCGTCGGTCCCCCCGATCGAGGGCTTGTCCGACGTGCGCTACTGGACCAGCGAAGACCTGCTCACCCTGCCCGAGCTGCCCAGTAGCCTCATCGTCCTGGGCGGCGGCGTCATCGGCGTCGAGATGGCCTCCCTCATGGGGCTCCTCGGTGTCCCGGTCACCATCGTCCACGCCGGGCCGCACATCCTGGACCGCGAGGACGAGGACGTCGCCGCTGAGGTGACCGCCGGCCTGGAGGCCCTGGGGGTCACGGTCCTGACCGGTGCGCGCGCCTCGAAGGCCGCCGCCGCGGCCGACGGGAACGGCGTCGTCGTCACCACCGCCGACGGGCACGAGGTGAGCGGATCCCACCTGCTCGTCGCCCTGGGGCGCACCCCCGTCACCGCCGGCCTCGGCCTGGAGGCCGCGGGCGTGGAGCTGACCGAGCGCGGCTTCGTGCGCGTCGACGACCACCTGCGCACCACCGCCGAGAACGTCTACGCCGCCGGTGACGTGGCCGGAACGCCCCAGTTCACCCACGCCTCCTGGAACGACTTCCGCGTCCTGCGCGACCTCTTCGCCGGCAAGGAGGCCTCCACCACCGGACGCCTCATCCCGTGGGCCGTCTTCACCACGCCCGAGCTCGGGCACGTGGGCATGAGCGAGGCCGAGGCCCGCGAGGCCGGCTACGAGGTGCGCGTCGCCAAGACCCCGACGGCGGCCGTCCCGCGCGCCAAGACCCTGGGCCGCACCGAGGGCTTCTTCAAGGTCATTATCGACTCCCGCACCGACCTGATCCTGGGTGCTGCCATCATCGGCGCCGAGGCCAGCGAGGTCGTCACCAGCATCCAGATGGCGATGCTGGGTGACCTGACGTGGCAGCAGGTGCGCGACGCCGTCATCACCCACCCCACCATGAGCGAGGGACTCAACATCGTCCTGGACTCCCTGGGCTGAGAGCCTGAGGACTGGCCCCGCCTGAACGGTTCGACCGACCCGTTCAGGCGGGGCGTACCCCCAGGTCCTCGACGCGCTCGACCCCCGGCAGCGCCACCAGCAGTGCCCCGGGCACCAGGAGCTTGGAGTGGCGCACGCCCGAGCCGATGAGCACCGTGGCCCGGTCCGCCACGGCGCCGTCGACGAAGAGCCGCCAGTCCTCGGGCAGGCCGACCGGGGTGATCCCGCCGTACTCCATGCCACTCATCTCCACGGCCCGCTCCACCGGCAGGAACGAGGCCTTGCGCACGTCAATGCGCTTCTTGACGACGTGGTTGACGTCGGCGAAGTCGGTGGCGCGCACGACGCAGGCGGCGATGCGCTCCTGGCCGGTCCGCTTGCCGGCCACGAGCACGCAGTTCCCGGTCGCCTCAGGATCCAGGTCGTAGTGCGCGTTGAGGGCGTCGGTGTCGGAGTAGGACGGATCAATGGGCACCACCTGCGCCTGACGGGCCAGGTCCGCGCCCTCGGGCGAGGCCGCCTCCAGCGCCCGCAGCGCGGCGGCCACGGGCTCGGCGAGCAGGTCAGTACGCTCCAGCGCCGGCTGCCAGCCGATCTCTGGGGCGAAGACCTCAGCCGGATCACGCAGCTCAGTCATTCCTTCTCATCCTTTCGACGACGTCGAGCGCCTCTCGATGCGCTCCACCAGACGGATCCTGACCCCGGGCCACTGCTGCGGGGTGATGGCGAACATGGCCGTGTCGCGCGTGCGCCCCTCCTCGCCGGGCGCCAGGGAGGGCTGCCAGGCGTGCAGGACCCCCTCGAAGGTCGCCCCCAGCGCTGCGATCGCACCGCGAGCCACCTCATTGCGTGCGTCGGTCTTGATATCCACACGGTCCACGCCCCAGTCCTCGAGGGCCTGCGTCAGCAGCAGGAGCTTGGCGGCCGGGTTGATGGCGGTGCCGCGAACAGTGGGGGAGAGCCAGGAGGAGCCGACCTCGACGGCGAAGAGCCGACCGTCCTGCATCCACCGGGGCGTCAGGTAGGCGGTGTGTCCGACGACGCGCCCGGTGGCGACCTCCACCTGGGCGAAGGGCGCGTAGGTACCCGTGTCCCGGCGGGCCAGGCTGCGGGACACGTAGTCCTCGACCGTCTCCGGCGTCGGCACCGTGGCGAAGGGGCTGGTCGCGGCCGCCTCGGCGGCCAGCTGCAGCCCCGGCACGTGCTCAGGCGTCAGCGGCTCCAGACGCACGATGCCGCCTTCCAGCACGCCACAGGTCAGGACGGGGGAGGTGGCATGTGACTCAGTGGTGCTCATGGCGTCGATCATGGCAGCCGTGGCGCAGTCGCCGCCGGGACGCCTCAGCATGTGGTCTCATTGTCCCCGTGCTGCACGTCATCTTCGAATCTTGACTACACGTCAAGTGTTGAAAGCCGTATTTTTGATAAGTAAAGTATCTTATATAAAGGTGCGAGTATTTGCCGGCATGATGACGGGATGGAATCACGGCCGGCAGTCGGTGCAGTCGTGTTGGGTGATCTGCTCTTGCTGATTTAAAGCATGCAATTGATGCATTCATTTTATTCTTTGGTGACTGTAGGCTGAGAGAGTGGTTGACGTCATCTATCGTGATCCTTTGGGGGTGGAGGGGCTCTATGGTATTGCTTAATGGGGATTCGCTGCTGCGTGCCTCCCACCTGGTTCGCTCCTTCGGGAAAAAGGACAAAACCTTCGTCGCCGTGGAGGATGTGTCCCTGGACGTCGGGGCGGGGCAGGTCCATGGTCTGCTGGGCCCCAACGGTGCCGGTAAGACGACGACGGTGAGGATGTGCGCCACGCTGCTGGCTCCGACGTCGGGTGAGGTTTGGGTCGATGGCATCGACGCGGTGCGCCATCCGGAGCGGGCCAGGTCCCGGCTGGGCCTGGTCCTGGGCGGTGAGCTGGGGTTCTACCCGCGGGCTACGGCACGCGACAACCTGCTGTTCTTCGCCGATATTCAGGGTCTCGACGCCCGGCGGCGACACAGCGCGGTCATGGACGCCCTGGAGCGTGTGGGGCTGGTCGAGGCGGCGTCCCGGAAGACGGGCGAGCTGTCTCGAGGGATGCGGCAGCGTCTGCACCTTGCCCGGGCGCTGCTCGGGTCGCCGGCTCTTCTGCTGCTGGATGAGCCCACCAACGGCTTGGACCCGGACGTGGCGCTGCAGGTACGCGATCTGGTGCGTGAGCTGGCGCAGCGGGGAACGGGGGTGCTATTGACCTCGCACTCGATGCCGGAGGTCGAGGAGCTGGCCGACATCATCTCGGTGATCGGGGCGGGCCGGATCGTCGTGCGCGGCGGCGTGGGGGACGTGTCCGCCTTGGCCGGAGTGAGTGCCACCACGACTTTCACGTTACCGGCCCGCCACGGGGGTGCCGTCGAGGCGCTTCGCAGTGGTCTGGGTTCGCCGGCGACGGTGAAGCAGCGCGCCTCCTCGGCCCGGTGGGCCGTGACCATCTACTGGGCTTCCGAGGCTGCCGGCACTACCGACGCCGACGAGCGGGTTCGCCAGGTCCTGGCCGAGGCCGGCGTGGGAGCGCCGTCTGACCTGCTGACACGGCCAGTCTCCTTGGAGGAGGCCTACCTGGCCCTGGCCGACAGGCTCGCCCGATGAGGCGTCAGGTGAGGATGACGGTCTTTCACGTCCGTCAGTTCGTGTCGGTTCCCTACTTCATCCAGCTCATGGTCATGACCACGACATCCACCACGCTGGTGCAGTTCCTGGCGGCCTCGGCCTGGGGCGGGATCACCCCGACGCAGGGCTGGGTGCGCGGGGGCGTCGTGGGGATGTGGACGACGACGACCTGCGCGGCGGGGATCATCGGATTCGAGCGGTACAAGGGCACGCTGGTCCATCTGGTCATGGCTCCGGTGGGGGCGCTTAGGCCGTTGGCGGCCGTGGTGTGCGCGGCGGCGTCCTTCGGTCTGGTCGCCTTCCCGGTGGCGTGGTGCACGTGGGCGCTGCTGTCGACGTCAGTCTCCTTCACGGGGCCGGGGTGGGAGGTCTGGGCGCGCCTGACCGCAGGGGCCCTCATGCTGCTGGTCGGCTGTCTTGCCCTGAGTCTGGTCATCGCGGCGCTGTTCGTGCTCACCCCCAACGCGATCCAGTACGAGGGGCTGCTGCTGGTGCCGGTGCTCGTGGTCTCAGGCATCGTGTTCACCTCGACGACGCCGCCTGCCTGGCTGGCTGTGGTGAGTCGGTTCCTGCCGTTGTCGGTGCCCTTCGAGCTGCTGCTGGGCCGGGCGACGTCGGAAGTGGCGCTGGGCGCTTGGCTTGTGTGCACGGCCGCGTGGCTGGGGCTTGCTGCCTTCCTCGGCCGGCGGGCGCTGCGTCTGGCGACACGGACCGGCACCCTGGAGGTGGTCTGATGCGCTCCCGGGCTCTGGCCTTCGCCCACCGGTTCTCCTCAGGGGTGCGTGTCTCGTGGGCCTCGTCGACGGCCTTCGCGACCCTGGGCACGGCCGTGGTCACGTTGCTGGTGCTGCCGCTGCTGGACGTGCTCTTCGATGTCCTCATGGGCTCGGACCTCTCCGCGCCTGACCTGGTACGCACCGGATACGCAGCGGCCCTGGTGGCACTGGCCGTCTCGGTGGCCTCCGGAGTGGTGGGTACCGTGGCCACCGACCGAATGCTGGGCGTCTTCCAGGAGGTCCATACCCGCAGGCGCCTCGACGTCGCCTACTGGCTGTCCGTCGCCGTCGTGCCGGCGCTCCTGGCCGCCTCGACCGCCATCGTCGCGATCGGCGTCGTCTTCGCGCTCTCACCGCTGCACGACGTTGGAGCGCTGGGGCGTGTCATCACACTGGCAGCGCCGACCATCGTGTGCGGGCTGCTCATGGGGATCATGGCCGCCGGTGTCGGAGTCAACCTGCCCGATCCCTATCTGGGTGCCACGATCATCGCCACGTTCCTGCCGCTGCTGACCGGCGTCATCGTACCGCTCGAGCAGTGCCCTACCTGGTTGCAGGCTCTGGCCCACCTGGTTCCGCTCAGCGGCACCGTGACGGTCCTGGACGCACCGGCAGCCGCCGTTCCGGCCTTGCTGGGCCGCGACCTCGTGGTCGCCGCCGTATGGGCCGGGACCGGGCTGGCCGTCACCCGTCGCGCCGTCACCCGACTCCGTCAGGGCCAACGCACCGACACCATCTGAGTCTGAGGAGGAGGTCTGCCTCAGCATGTGGTCTCATTGTCCCTGTGCTGCACGTCATCTTCTTCGAGCCGCGCATCCCGGGCAACACCGGGGCGGCGATCCGCCTGAGCGCCAACACCGGCTCCATGCTCCACCTCGTGGATCCCCTGTTCGACATGGACGACGCCAAGCTGCGCCGTGCTGGCCTGGACTACCACGACCTGGCCAACACTCGTGTCCACGCCACCTGGCAGGAGTGCCTCGAGCAGATCCCCGGACGCATCTTCGCCTTCACCTCCCACACTGAGCGCCTCTACACCCAGGTCGACTGGCGCGACGACGACGCCCTCCTGTTCGGCCCCGAGCCCACCGGCCTGCCCCAGGAGATCCTTAACCACCCGCGGGTGAGCGCCCACCTGCGCATCCCCATGGTGGAGGGCAACCGCTCCCTCAACCTGGCCAACTCCGCCGCCATCGGCCTGTACGAGGCCTGGCGGTCCCTGGGCTTTGCCGGAGGGGCCTGAGCTCGCGCCTGAGCCGCGCCTTGTCAGAGCATGCCGGCGGGGCGGATCGCCAGCTCCTCCACCACCGCGTCCATCGGGGTGTTGACGGCCAGGCGAACGGCCGCCGCCACCGACTGCGGTGCCATATGGTCCGCGGCCCGGTAGGCGGGGGTGGCCATGATCCCCTCGGTGCGCAGGCGCGCCGCATTGAAGGCGTGCAGACGCTCCTGCATGGGGGTGTCCACCCGGCCCGGGTAGATCGAGGTGACCCGCACCTTGCCGGCCTCCTCCTGGCGCAGCGTGTCGGCCAGGGACTTCAGCCCCGCCTTGGAGGCGGAGTAGAGGGCGTTGCCCGAACGCGGGCTCACTCCGGCGCCGGAGTTGATGAACACCGTCAGCCCGCGCGCCTCCCGCAGCGCCGGCAGCAGCAGGCTCGTCAGGTAGGCCGTCGCCACCAGGTTGAGGTTGAGAACCGCCCGCCAACGCGTGGGCGTGATCTTGTCAACAGCGCCCGGTGCCTCCATGCCGGCGCTGTGCACCAGCACGTCGAGGCTCTCGATGTCGATCCGGCTGACCAGCCTGGCCAGGGCCGTGTCATCGGTCAGGTCGACCGGGCAGATGAGAACCGCCGTCTGAGACTCCTCCTCCAGCGCGAGCGCCAGCTCCTCCAGGTCATTGACCGAGCGGGCCAGCAGGATGAGGTTGTGGTCCCGGGCCAGGTCCCTGGCCACAGCCAACCCGATCCCGGAGGTCGCCCCGGTGATGAGGGCGATGGGGCGGCGCTGGTGGCGGCCGGAACCGGCGCGCGTGAAACCGTGGGCGGGGGTGAAGGGGACGGACTCCCCCTGACGACGACGTCGGCCCGCCTTGGAGGACGAGGCGTCGACCTGGGCGATCTGCGGGCTCACTGGCCGTCCCTGAGGAAGGCGGCGACCCCGGGCTCCCCGGGTACGGAGTAGGTGGCGGTGAGCGTGGCCCGAGCGATGCAGTGCGGCGCCAGGGTGAAGGCCGCCATGGCGGGACTGGCGTCGTCATCCAGGCCCAACGTGTCCACGTCCAGGGCGGAGACGGTGAAGACGTAGCGGTGGTCGCCGTCGCCCGCCGGCGGGTAGGGACCGAACCAGGCGTGGTCGCCGGAGTCCCCAGCCAGGTGGAAGGCGGCGCCGTCGAGCTGAAGGTCGCTGGCCCCCGCACCCCGCTCCAGCGAGGTGACCGAGGCGTCCAGGTCCACGATGGTCCAGTGCCACCAGCCCGACATGGTCGGAGCGTCCGGGTCGAAGCAGGACACGACGAAGGACTGCGTCTGCTCGGGAAAGCCCGACCAGCTCAGGGCCGGGGAGACGTTGTCATGGATGCCGGTGAAGATGTCCGGGAACCGCCCCTGCTCGGTCAGGTCCGCGGAGGTCAGGGTGAAGGAGGGGACTGAGGGCAGAAAGCCGGTAGGGGCCGGCGGGCGAGGGCGAGTGAAGTCGGCTGTCATAGGTGTACCTCCAGGCAGGTGACGGGTAGGGAAGGTGGCCTTCCATGAGGGCACGGCCCCAACTGTAGACGCCCCTGCGCAGACCCGTCCCTGTGGATCTCCTGTGGGGGAGCTCCGTGGGCTCGTCGCACCCTGAGACCCCCTTGTTGCCTACGCCCCCGATTGATGTCGCAGCACAGCGCTATCCTGAAACCCACCTATCGAACATACGTACAGAGAGGGGGTGTCATGAGAGTCTCGACCACGCGCGCGCCGGCGGAGGCTCAGAACCGCCTCGACCGGGCCCGCCTCGCCCTGAGGCTGGCCGAGGAACGCACCGGACTGCGCGACTCAGCAGCCCTGACGGTGCAGCGCGCCCTGTCCTCGGCAGCAACCAGCGCCCTGCTGAGCACATCAGCCGAATCGCCTCAGGCCGGCTCCTCCGCATCCCCTGCACCTCCCACGGTGCTCTCGGCCTGGCAGGACTCCGGCGTCCTCACCCTCCACGGATCCGCCACCCTCCTCCTGGCCGCCCTCGCCCTGCGCCAGGGCGCCACCGGCTGGTGCGGCGTCATCGGGGGAGACGAGCTGGGCTGGTGCGCAGCCACCGAGGTCGGCCTCGACCTCAACCGGGTCCTCACCGTTCCAGCCCTCCTCCTCGACGACGCCTCGACCCTGACAGTCACCTCCACGCTGCTCGACGGCGTCGACACCCTCCTCATCGGCGCCACCATCGCCGAAGGCCTGCGCCCCCAGCACCGCAGACGCCTGCTGTCCCGAGCACGCGAACGCGGCCACCTCATTCTGACCCCCGCCCGCTGGGAAGGCGCCCGCATCCTCCGAGCCGACCCCCTGGCCCCCGACACCGGAACCAGGAACACGCCTCCCGCCCAGGCCCCGGCGGAGCCTCCCGCAGAGCCCTCCGCCGACGGCGTCGTCATCCCCATCGGGCGAGGAGCCTCACCCGCCCCGGTGCGAGCCATCGAGATGCCGGCCGGATACCTGCGACGCCTCACCTGGACCCTGGCCGACCCGCAGCGCCCACGGCTCGCCGCCACCGAAGAGCTCACGCTCTCACTGTCCACCGAAGGGCTGCGCACAGGCTCCCGCAACGCCCTCGACGCCGCCGACCCGACCTCCCGCCCACAGGAGGTGGCCGGATGAACCCGCCACAACCGCCCTCGCCGCCCGGCCCGCCCGCCTCCAGATTCGTGGCCATCTGGGTCCCCGACTGGCCCGTCGTCGCCCTCACCATGGAGGCCCGCCAGCAGCATCGACACCCCCGAGCGCGCCAAGGAGCCCCCCACCTGCCGGACCCGGCCACCGAACCCGTCGCCGTCGTCGGCGCTCGCGGAGTCCTCGCCGCCTCAGCCCCGGCCCGCCGCGCCGGCATCACCACCGGCATGCGACTGCGCACCGCCCGCTCCCTGTGTCCCGAGCTCACCGTCCTGCCTCCCCAGGAGGAACGCCAGGCCCGCGCCTTCGAAACCGTCATGGAGGCCCTCACCTCCCTCCTGGCGGACCCCATGGTGGCCCGTCCCGGACTGGCCCTGTCCCACGTCAGAGGTCCCGCCGCCTGGATCGGTGGGGAAGAACCCCTCGCCTCAGCACTCGTGGAGACCGTCACCCAGGAGGTCGACGTCGAGTGCCAGGTCGGTATCGCCGACTCCCTGCCCGGAGCCGTCCTGGCCGCCCGCCAAGGAATCATCGTCGAACCGGGACGAACCCCGGAGTTCCTCGCCCCCTGGCCCCTGGACGCACTCCTGACCTGCCTGCCCCTCAGCCGCCTGCGGCGCGACGCCCGCCCCCTGCTGGAGAGCTTCTCCCGACTCGGCCTGCGCACCTTGGCGGACCTGGCGGCCCTGCCCAGAAAAGACGTCACCGCCCGCTTCGGCCCTCTGGGGAGCAGGCTCCACCGCCTGGCCGCCGGCACCCACCACGAGGTCCCTGCCATGCCCCGGCCGGCCCAGGACATCACCGTCACCTCCGACCTCGACCCTCCCGTCGAACGCGCCGACACCGCAGCCTTCGCCGCCCGCCACCTCGCCGAGAACCTGGCGGCGCGCCTGTTGTCCGCAGGCCTTTCCGTCGGACGCCTCTGCGTTGCCGCCCGCTGCGAGGACGGCACCGACCTGGCCCGAAGCTGGATGCTGGAGGACGCCCCCACTCCCGCCGAGCTCACCGACCGCGTGCGCTGGCAGCTCGAGGGGTGGCTCTCCGGACGCTCTGGGCGCCCACCCTCCTCCGGCTTGACCCACCTGAGCCTGACCGCCCTCGAGCTGAGCCCTGCCACGACCTCCCAGACAGGACTGTGGCAAGCGCCGGGCCACCAGGCCCAGTCGCGCGCCCGCCACGTCGCCGAACGCGTGGAGTCACTCCTGGGGGCCGGAAGCATCCAGATTCCCCGGGTTGTTCCCGGGCGCGACCCGCGCTCGCGGGTTCGCCTCATCCCCTGGGGTGAGAGCGAAGGCGTAGGGGAGTCCACGGATGATGAGACGGCGCCCTGGAACGGCGCTCTGCCCAAGCCCTCACCCTCCATCGTCCTGCCCCGACCGGTTCCCGCGCGCCTCACCGACATTGAGGGGAGAGAGCTCGGTGTCGACATCCACGGTCAGCTCGACGGTGTCCCCGGCTTCCTCAGTGTCGACGACGGTGTGGACGGCGTTGATGAGGGCGCTGTGGGGGCCGGGCCCCAGATGGAGTCCGTGCTCCTGTGGGCCGGACCCTGGCCGGTCGACGAGGGGTGGTGGACCTCCCAGGGGCCTTCGCGACGCGCCTACCTCCAGGTGGTCACCGACGTCGGGCCGCCCCGACTGCTGGTGCGATCAGGCCGGTGGTGGCTCGATGCCCTCTACTCCTGAGGAGCTGTCCGATGGCGTGGCCGCAAGGGATGGGGGCTGGCGCTGTCGTCCCTTCAGCCACAGGAGCGCCAGCGTCACCAGGCACAGCCAGGCCAGCCCCAGGGACCAGCCGGCCAGCACGTCGGTCATCCAGTGGTAGCCCAGGTAGACGCGGGATGCCCCCACCAGCAGGGTCGCCCCCGCTGCCGCCATGATCGCCAAGGTCCGGTACAGGGTCACGGCAGTGGATGTCAGAACCATTCCTGCCAGCAGGCCGGCGAAGACGGCCGTGTTGAAGGAGTGCCCCGAGGGGAAGGAGGTGGTCGAGGCGGGGGCGCCTAGAAGGGTGTCGGTCGAGGGACGTGCACGCCTGAAGATCTCTTTGAGCGCCACCGTCAGCAGGCTGGAGCCGATCATCGTGAGGCTCAGGACCAGTGCGCGCACGTGGTGGCCCCTCATGAAGAGGAGGACGGCGCAGATCGTGGTCAGGATCGTCAGCCCCACGGTGGAACCCAGGGCGGTGAACACCTGCATGATGACGGTCAAGGCAGGGTGACGCTCATCCACGGCCCAGGTGGTGACGCTCTGGTCATGAGGCGCCAGCCCCGTCCCGGAGCTCGTGGTCAGAGCCAGCCAGGTGAACAGCGACAGCGTGATGACGGCGGTCGCGGCCAACGTGCCGGCCTGCCTGGTGCGCCAGGTGTGAGGCAGGTGGTCGAGTGAGAGCATGAGGGGGAGGTTATCCGGGCTGGTCTGGATGAGGCTATGCGTGCGCCATGGAGTGTCTGAGCGGCGTCGTCACGTTTTGCCCGTGCCCGGGGCGCTCGGCGGGTAGCATCCGGCCCGAGTGATTCGATCCGGCTCAGGAGGACCCGCGTGGCCAAGCTCTACTTCCGCTACGGCGCCATGAACTCCGGTAAGTCCACGGGGTTGCTCCAGACCGCCTACAACTACGAGGAGCGCGATCAGCGCGTCCTGCTCCTCAAGGCGGTGGTCGACACCAAGGGTGAGGACTCAGTGGTCTCCCGGCTCGGGGTATCACGCCGCGTCGACCTCCTCGTCGACACCGACGACGACCTGCGCGCCCTGGTGCACCGGCGGGCCCTGAGCGGTGCGCGGCCCGTCCGCGACGAGGACGGCGTCCCGCGAGAGGCGGCGACCTTGCGTGAGGTTCTTGACTGTGTGCTCATCGACGAGGCTCAGTTCCTCACGGCCCTTCAGGTGGACCAGCTCATGGAGATCGCGCTGATCGACGACGTGCCCGTCCTGGCCTACGGGATCCGCACCGACTTCCGCACAGTCAGCTTTCCCGGGTCGCGCAGGCTGCTGGAGATCGCCCACTCCTTGGAGGAGCTCAAGACCATCTGCCGCTGCGGGCGCAAGGCCATCTTCAATGCCCGCAAGGTGGGGGAGTCCTTCGTCTTCGACGGCGATCAGGTGGCCATCGACTCCGGGGACGTCACGTACGAGTCGCTGTGCGGCCAGTGCTACCTCGCCACAGGTGGGAGGCTTCCCGACCGGTGAGCCTCGCTCCGGGACTGAGCTTGTGTTGACGGGAGTACAAGGCTGACCGAGGGTGATGGGGAGCGAGGAGGCGGCCTTCGTTCCGAGATGATCCTTGTATTCTGGGTATTACAAGCATTATCGTGAAACTGTGAATGTCTCCTACGCACTCATCGCAGACATCATCCGCTCGCGCGAGCTCCCTGATCGCAGGCGTGCTCAGCGCGTCATTCACGAGACTCTGGAGCGGGCCGCTGAAGGTCTGGCGCTGACGCAGCGTCCGTACGCCACGGTCGGCGACGAGCTGCAGGCAGTCTCGGCGACCCTCGCCGACGCTCTCGCTCTCACCATGCGTACACACCTTCTTCTGCCTGATGGGTTGGGCCTGCGCTTCGGAATCGGAGTCGGAGCGATCTCCGAGGTTGAGGGGGCGGCGGGAAGCGGTGCAGACGGTGCGCCAGGACGTCCGATCCAGGACGGCTCGGCATGGTGGGCCGCACGCGAAGCCATCGAGAAGGCTCATCATCTCCAGGATGTGGGGAGGTCCTTCATTCGCACCTGGCTGCGCATCCACCCGGATGCGGTCGGCGGATCCGGAGGGGAGTGGAGTGAGCGTGAGAGGGTCGTCAACTCCGTCCTCATTCTGCGCGACCAGACGATATTCCGCTTTCAGCCCCGTCAGCGCCGCATTATGGCTGGACTCCTCATGGGAGTGACCCAGATTGAGATCGCCCGTCAGGAGAAGGTGAGTCAGCAAGCCGTCTCTGAATTCGCTCGCAGTGCCGGTTCCTCCTTGCTGGAGGTTCAAAAGCTTCTCGACGGGTTGAGTGGGGGAGGTGAAGGAGAGTGACGGCCCTCCTCGTTCTTCTGTTTGCCGTCGCTTCCGTGGTTGGCGGTTCTGGCTGGGTGAGTGGGGGATTGTCCCGGATGTCCGCCGGGGTGAGATTCCTGGTGGGAGTGTCTGCAGTCCTTGCTCTTGGCGTCCTGGTCGGGTGGCCCGTTCTTCATCTTGGGGTAGGGGGTGTCGTCGTCAGCGTCCTGGTAGCCACTGCATGGTTGTGCTGCAGCCTGATTTCGCAGGCCCAGTGGGAGAAAATGTTGAGAGTCCGTCAGCGGGTGCGGGTGGGGCGGGGTGTCTCCGAGAACGGTAGGGATCAGTTGGAACCGCTCATTCGCCTTGCCTGCGCGAGTCTGTTGCTCCTCGCCGTGGCGCTCTGCGTCGTCGCGTCGCAGCCGCTTGGGTCTCGGGCTGCCAAGATGAGCGCCGTCGTCGGAGTCGTTGTCCTCCTGACTGCTCCCGCTAATCGAGTCGTCGCCGACATTCTTGCTGTTGCGCGCCACTCCACGCAGGGGAATGGGGAGGTTGTTGCTGCAGGTTGCGAGCCCTCGCAGGAGAGCGGAAAGCGGGATGGGATGGAGGGATCGATGCGCGGCGGTCGCTGGATAGGTCCGCTTGAGCGAATCCTCATTCTCCTGCTCGCTTCCGTTGAGGCGCCTGCTGCTATTGCCGCAATTGTTGCTGCCAAGGGTGTGATCCGATTTCCCGAGATCAGTCAGGATAAGGCGGGGCAGAAGGCTGAGGAGTTCCTCATCGGCTCCTTCGCCTCCTGGATTCTGGCGGTCTTGGGCGCCGTGACCATTCACCTCGCCTGAGCCGCGTCACGTCGGGGAGGAGGTGGGGGTGGATGGGTGGATTCGGGCCGGTCGTTTCGGGTGAGCGAGTTCGGGTAGGCGGGTTTGGGTCGGCCTGAACCGGACGCCTTGAACCCGCATCCCTGAACTAGTCCACCCGGACCTGCTCACCCGCACCTATATCCCCGCACCCAGCCCTCTCGAACCTGTGAATCGCCCCGGGTTTGATGGAGGCAGTGATGACACGGAAGGATCACTGTCATGGGACAGAAGAAGTACCCCGA
>NZ_JBGEVE010000016.1:0-66669 GCF_048514265.1 Actinomyces sp. SKVG-SVH-4(1)
CCCCCCCCCCCCCCCCCCCCCCCCCCCCCCCCCCCCCCCCCCCCCCCCCCCCCCCCCCCCCCCCCCCCCCCCCCTCCTCCCCCCCCCCCCCCCCCCCCCCCCGCTGAAGCCCACCCGGGATCCCGCATCAGTCATCCAGTCATCCCCGCGTTCATCCCCGACCGTTCTTGAAAGGCACCCCGTGACTCAGCGCACCGTCCTCGTTATCAACTCCGGCTCCTCCTCCATCAAGTACCAGCTGGTCGACCCCGACTCGGGCGCCTCGCTCGCCTCGGGCCTGGTGGAGCGCATCGGTGAGGAGACCGGCGCCATCACCCACAAGCACGGCGAGGAGCGCACCGAGATCACGGAGCCGGTCCCCGACCACGGCTACGGCCTGTCCGAGGTGCTGCGCCTGTTCGAGGAGCAGGGCCCCTCGCTGGCCGACGCCCACATCGTGGCCGTGGGCCACCGGGTCGTCCAGGGCGGGCGCTACTTCTCCGGCCCGGCTCTCATCGACGA
Organism: Actinomyces sp. SKVG-SVH-4(1); assembly: GCF_048514265.1. NCBI lineage: Bacteria > Bacillati > Actinomycetota > Actinomycetes > Actinomycetales > Actinomycetaceae > Actinomyces > Actinomyces sp. SKVG-SVH-4(1). Next base: position 502 of record NZ_JBGEVE010000016.1, read on the forward strand.
CGACGTCGTGGCCCGGATCGAGCAGCTCGTGCCGCTGGGCCCGCTGCACAACCCCGCCCACCTCAAGGGCATCGAGGTGGGGCGCCGCCTCCTGTCCGACGTGCCGCACGTGGCCGTCTTCGACACCGCCTTCTTCCAGGACCTGCCCGAGGAGGCCGCCCGCTACGCCCTGGACCGCGAGGTCGCCGACACCTACTCCATCCGCCGCTACGGGGCTCACGGCACCAGCCACCAGTTCGTCTCCGGGGCGGTCTCCGAGTTCCTGGGGCGCGACGACCTCAAGCAGGTCGTCCTGCACCTGGGCAACGGGGCCTCGGCCTCGGCGGTCGTGGCCGGGCACGCCGTGGACACCTCCATGGGCCTGACCCCGCTGGAGGGCCTGGTCATGGGCGGGCGCACCGGCGACATCGACCCGGCCGCCGTCTTCCACCTGGCACGCGTGGCCGGCATGTCCATCGACGAGATCGACCACCTGTTCAACCGCGGCTCGGGCATGAAGGGCCTGGCCGGGGACAACGACATGCGCGAGGTGTGGAAGCGCATCGGCGCCGGTGAGCAGGAGGCCCGCGAGGCCATGGACATCTACCTGCACCGGCTCGTGAAGTACGTGGGCGCCTACACCGCCGTCATGGGTGGTCTGGACGCCCTGACCTTCACCGCCGGCATCGGCGAGAACGACGCGAACCTGCGCCGTGAGCTCGGCGAGCGCCTGGGCTTCATGGGTGTCACGATCAACCAGGGGGTCAACGAGACCCGCTCCGACGAGCCGCGCGTCATCTCCACCCCGGACTCGAAGGTCACCGTGCTCGTGGTGCCCACCAACGAGGAGCTCGCCATCGCACGCCAGGCGCTCACCCTCATCTGAGCCGCTCCCGGAAGTGCGCACAGGAATCTGACGCCCAGCACTGCCGGGCCAGGACGATCACGCGGTGCCGCAGCCGCCCCACCAGGGGAGGCTGCGGCACCGTCGTCGTCCCCCAAGGGGGACAAACCGGCCGACGGCGGTGCGCGCGCGAGGCCCCGGGGGCTTCCATGGAGTCATGAGCAACGCACCTGTCACCAGCACACCAAGACCCCCCGCCCCTCCAACAACGCCCCTGCACCAGACCGCAGCCATGAACGGGGGCACACCTGTCCCCGCACCGGCTCGGCAACCGGCCGCGCCCTTCGTTCCGGCCACGGCCTCCCCAGCAGCACTCGGCGCCGTGCCCGCCCCAGCAGCACCCTCCGAGGGGCTCGTCGTGGTCACTGAGGGACTGACCCGCACCTACAACGGTGTCAACGCTGTCGACGGCTTGAACCTGTCCGTGCCCGCCGGCGGCATCTACGGCTTCCTGGGCCCTAACGGCGCCGGCAAGTCCACCACGATGAAGCTCCTGCTGGGACTGACCCGCCCGACGTCGGGCAGCATGAGCGTCCTGGGACGGCCGGTCAGCCAGCGCCACCCCCTGCCGCCGGGAACCATCGGCTCCCTCATCGAGGGCCCCTCCTACTACCCGAGCCTGACCGGCAAGGAGAACCTGGCCATGGTGGCCTCCTACCTGGGGCTGGCCTCCAACCGCGTCCAGCACGCCCTGGCCACCGTCAACCTCGTCGGGCAGGAGAACAAGCAGGTCAAGCACTACTCCATGGGCATGAAGCAGCGCTTGGGACTGGCCATGGCGCTGCTGTCGAACCCGGCCCTCATGCTCCTGGACGAGCCGACCAACGGGCTCGACCCCGCCGGGGTGGCCGAGATCCGCCAGCTCATCGTCACCCTGGCCCGTCAGGAGGGCGTGACGATCATCGTCTCCTCCCACATCCTGTCGGAGATCGAGCAGATGGCCGACACCGTCGGCATCATCTGCGCCGGACGCCTGCGCTATCAGGGCACCCTGGCCGGGCTGCGCGACGAGGGGGTCATCGAGCTGCTCGTCTCCGAGCCCGCGGCCGTCGCCGCGCTCCTGACCTCCCTCGGGGTGACCCACGAGGTGCGGGACGGCGCCGTGCGCACCCCCATGATGCCCGACGACGTCGTCGGCGAGCTCATCACCCGCATCGTCTCCTCCGGGACGACCGTCTACCGGGTCCAGACCGTGCGCAAGACCCTCGAGCAGGCCTTCCTGGAGCTGACCGAGCCGGTCCTGGCCGCCCAGCCGCCCCTCGCCTCTCAGGAGATGAACCGATGAGCACCCCAGTGAGTACAGCGGGCCCGGCGGCCACCACGGCCGCGCAGCCAACACCACCGACACAGCACCTGACACAGCCCCCGACGCGACCGGCGGCGCCGCGCGCACTCCCCATCTCTCCGCTGAGCAGGGCGTGGACCACCCTGGCCCTCGAGCTGGGCAAGCTGCGCCGCAAGCGCTACTGGCTCATCGCCGCCAGCGCCACCGCCGTGTGCCTGGCATGGTGCAGCATGCTCATTACCCATCGGGCGAGCGGCCCGGTTGCCGCACGCCACGCCACGCTCGCCCTGGATGAGTTCATCCAGATCATCGCCTTCCTCATGCCCCTCATCACCGCGGTCCTGGCCTCGCGCATCGTCACCGTGGACACCGAGGAGCGCATGGGGCAGCTGATGACGGCGCTGGGGCAGAGCGCCCTGACCCGCTACCGGGGCAAGCTGGTCATCGTGATTCTCACGGTCCTGTGCATGGAGACGGCCCTCTTCACACTTGTCACCGTGCTGGCCGGCCCGATCGGGCTAACCGTCACCGACTCCTACTGGCGCACGCTGCCCCCTGCCCTAGTGGTGGTGGCATGCTCAACGCTGGCCATCTCCGCGGTCCAGCTGACGCTGTCCACCTGCTTCGACAAGCAGGGCATCGGCCTGGGGGTGGCGGCCGTCGGCGGTCTCATCGCCGAGAGCCTGCCCTACGCCTACCTCGGGAAGTTCTCATGGCTGCTGCCCTGGGGCATCGTTCCGGCCGCCACCCCCATTGACACGGTCGCCTCCTACAAGTCCATGCGGGAAATCGGCGACATGACACTCGCGTCCCAGCCGTGGACCCTGGCGGCGCTCGCCGCGCTGGTCGCGGTCGGGTGGACCGTCGCCGCCCACCTCGTTATCGTCCACCAGGAGAATCACCGATGAGCACCACCGCACCAGTCACACGTTCCACGGCAGGCCGGCCCCTCCGGCCCGCTCAGCACCCGTCAACGCTCCCCGGTCCCTCCGGCCCATCCACGACGCCGCAACCGACTATCCTGAGCCGGTCTGCTCCACCCGCTCCCCAGTCCCGCCCGTCGGTGCGAGCCGCCTGGTACTGGGAGAACCGCAAGGCCCCCAACCGGTGGTACTGGGTCGCCGTCACCATCCTGTGCTCCCTGGGCTCCCTGTCCGGCTACCTGCAGTACCGCAGCTACCGCAGCCAGTTCGAGGCTCAGGGCGCCACCTGGGAGATCACGTGGTCCCAGTCCACGCTCCTGCTCTCGATGCTGTTCCTGCCGCTGGCGCTGGGTGCCTTCGCCGCGCAGATCGCCAGCAGTGAGCACCAGGGAAGAAACTGGCAGAGAATGAGCGCCAACGGGCTGGAGACCGCCATGGTTGCGGGCAAGCTGCTGCACGGGCTCCAGGTCGCGGCTCTCACCACCGCGGTCCTGGCCCTGACCACCGCGGTGACGGGCCTCGCCCTGGGCTTCAACCTGGTGGGTCTGGTCGCCTACCTGCCGCGCTTCGCCGTCGTCGCGCTGGGAATGTGGGTCATCCTCACCTTCGTCACGTGGCTGGGCGCGGTCATGACGTCCTTCGCCACCACGATGTCCACGGTGCTGCTGAGCACCATTGCGGGGATGGCGATGCTTCTCGCGGCCCGACCGCTGAGTGTCCTCAACCCCGCAGCCTCACTGACCCGAACCACGTCCGCTATGAGCCCGGGCAACGTGGCCTCACCGGGCGCCGCAGCATTCGAGGGCGTCATCTGCCTGGTGTGGGTGGCCCTGCTGGCCCTGGCTCTGCGCCGCGCAGTGAGGCGACAGTCATGAGCCACGTTCCCGCAGTGCCCGAGCCGGCACACGTCTCCCGGGTCCCACGGACCCTCCTGGACCGGGTGGCTCAGTGGTGGCGCACCAGCGCCCTGACCCTGTGGGCGGTGGCCGGGGCCGCGGGCCTCTTCCAGCTGATGGTGCTGAACGTGGCCTCGTACACCTACCCGCACCTGCCCCTGCGAGGCTGGGTGATCGTCGCCCTGCTGCTCGCCGCTTCACTGGTGGCCCGACGCCTCTGGCCCCTCGCCGTCGTCATTGTCACGAGCCTGGCCTCGGGCGCCGTCGACCTGTGGGGGCCGCGCGGCGGACTCAACCTGCTGTCCATGCTGGCCCTCTACGCCCTGCTCGTCACCGCCTCCACCCGTGACCGACTCATCGGCTTCAGCATCAGCACACTGTGCACCCTCGTCCCCACGGCACTGGCCAAGTGGCCGCAGGTGAGCACGTTGAGCCCGGGAATCCTCATCCTGGTCCTCGTGCTCGCGGTGGCCTCGATCTCCCGCTCACGCCGGGAGGCCCTGGAACACGGGGACGCCCAGCTGGCAGCACAGTCCGCCGAACATCGGCTGGTCGCCCAGCGCGACGCCGCCCGCCACCAGGCCCGGGTGGCGGCCGAGCTCCACGACTCCGTGGGCCACGCCCTGACCGCGATCATCGCCCTGTCCGAGGGGATGCAGGGGGCCGGCGGCAGCCCACAGACAGATGAGGCCATTGGCATGATGAACGCCCTGGCCCGCGAGGGTCTGGCCGACACCCGACGCGCCGTCGCCTCACTCCAGACGGCACCGGGCCCCTCCCCCGACGACGCCGAGACCACCGATCCCCTCACCGGCCGGGTCTTGGAGGGCCCGCAGTCCCCCTCGGGCGCAGCCGGCTGGGACCGGCTCGACGACCTGCTGACCACGGTGAGAGCCACCGGCATCAGTGCGGCCCTCACCGAGACCGGCAAGCGCCCCCTCGACGCATCTTGCAGTCAGGCCCTCGGGGAGGTCGTCTATGTCGTCGTCCGGGAGGCCCTGACCAATGTCATGCGCCACGCAGAGGGCGCCACGCGCGTCGTCGTCTCCCTGGACCATGACCAGGCCTCCACGCGGATCACCGTGTCCGACGACGGTCGCGCCGCTCAGCCAGGCACCGCAGACGGCTCCCCGGGCTCGTCTCAGGCACCGGCGGCGGCCGGCCACGGGCTGGCCAACTTGGCTGCCGCGGTCGGTGAGCACGGCGGCACGTTGTCCGCCGGCCCCACAGCCGATGAGGGCGCATCCGGGTGGGTACTGCGCGCCCTCGTCCCCTTCCCGGAAGGTGTATCACGGTGAGTCCATCCGTCCCCTCCGGGTCAGGCACTGCTAGCTCAGCGAGCGACCTCAGGCCGATCACGGTGATGATCGTCGATGACCAGCGAGCCACCCGCATGGGTCTGTCCCTCATCATCAACCGGGCCGACGACCTGCGGGTCACGGCCGAGGCCGTCCACGGTCAGGACGCCCTCGACCAGCTCGCCGCCCTGCTTGAGGAGCGCCGGCCGCTTCCCGACGTCGTCCTCATGGACGTGCGCATGCCGGTGCTCAACGGGATCGATGCCACGGCCCGCATCTGCCAGCTCTACCCCTCGATCCGGGTCCTGGTGCTGACCACTTACGACCAGGACGAGTTCGCCTTCGGGGCGCTGTCGGCCGGCGCCTCAGGGTTCCTGCTCAAAGACACCCGCACGGCCGACCTCCACCAGGCGCTGCGGGCGGTCAGCTCCGGGGACGCGATCCTCACTCCGCGCATCACCCGCGAGCTGCTCAACCGGCACATGCTCAGCCCCGTGGCCTCACCCCGTCAGCGCGCGGCACGCCAGCGCCTCGACGATCTCAGCCCCCGCGAGCGCGAGGTGGCGGACCTGGTGGCCCAGGGGCTGACGAACGCGGAGATCGCTCAGCGCCTCGTCCTGGCCCCGGACTCGGTCAAGAAGAACGTCACCCGGATCCTGACCAAGCTGGACCTGCGCGACCGGGTCCAGCTCGTCATCCTCATGCGCGACGCCCAGTCCTGAGCCTCCATCCCCGTCCCCTCAGGCCGCAGTGGCCAGAGCCGGCTGCTGCGCCGGGGAGCGGTAGACGAGGCGGGACTGGGCCAGGTAGTTGACGATGAAGAGCGTGGAGTCCACAAGCACCTTGGCCAGCCACAGGGGCGCGCCGGCGCCGGTGAGGACCGAGATGCCGGCGTAGGAGGTCGCCGCGACCCCGCCCTGGACCGCCGCATAGCCGCCGGCCGAGCGCCAGAAGGTCTCCGGGCCGGCCCCGAACAGGCGCCGATTGAGCAGGAAGCCCAGGGTGCAGGAGACGATCCGGGCTCCGAGGACGGCGTAGAGGACCGAGTCGGTCAGCGAGTTGAGGATGAGGACCAGCGCGTAGTCGACGCTCCAGCCGGTGAAGGACACGGCGGCGAAGAGGACGACCGTGGGGATGCGGCGGCGCAGGCCGGCCAGGCGGCTCAGGATCGTCGGGCGGGAGGCGGGGAGGGCGGGGCTCGTCGTCGTCATGGCAGTAAGCCTCGCGGGAGGCCTTATGCCACGTGTTTGACGGACCTGTGCCGTTTCTGTGAGAGACGCTCACCGGGGTCCTGCAGATGCTGCACCCCGATCCTCAGCCTTTCCTCAGCTCTCAGAACAGGGCGTCGGCCTGCGGCGCAGCGGGGGTGCTCGACGACGTCGCACCAGGCGCCTGCTGCGCCTCCCGGTTCCCCGGGGCCCGGCCGCCGCGGGTCCAGCCCGGCCCCGCGGGCACCGGGCGGCCCTGCTGGAAGGCGGTGGCGGCGCCGCGGGCCCGGGAGTCGGCGGCCTCGTTCATGGGGTGACCGACATGCCCGCGCACCCACTCGAAGCGCACGGTGCGGCCCGCGAGCGCAGCGTCGAGGTCCTTGACGAGGTCGGCGTTGAGGACGGGCTTGCCGTCGGCCTTGCGCCAGCCGCGCTTCTTCCAGCCGTGGCGCCACTTGGTCAGGGAGTTGATGACGTACTGGGAGTCGCACTGGATGAGGAGCTCCTCGCCGGCGAGCCCGGCGGCCTCGGTGGCCCGCAGGAGCTCCAGGACGGCGGTGAGCTCGCCGCGGTTGTTGGTCGAGCTCTCCCAGCCCCCGGCGGCCCAGCAGTCATCGTCCACGTACCAGGCCCAGCCGGCCGGTCCCGGGTTGCCCAGGGAGGAGCCGTCGGCAGCAGCAGTCAGCGTCATGGAGGGCACTCTACCCACCGCGGGCCCACCGGCCGGTCACCCGTCCTCGTCCGCCGTGCTCACGTACCGGTGCGCCTGGCTGGACACGCACCCCACTCAGCGAACTCGCACGATCTTCCCTGGCGTGCAGCCAGCCGCAAAAGCCCTGCTCAGGACGGACTGTGTTAGCCTGCCGGGCGGGCATGAACGACCCTGCCCATGTGAACACTTATCCCTTGAGAGGTACACCGATGTCCTCCACGCTGAACGCTTTATCAGCCTCGTCAGCGTCACCCGGCACACTCATCGCCGCACGCTGGTACGACTACATCCCCATCGCGATCTACTTCGCCTTCGTCATCGGCGTCGGGCTCATCGCCCGCGCCAAGGCGGCCACGGCCGATGGCTTCCTCACCTCGGGCCGCTCCCTGCCGGCCTGGGTGACGGGTATCGCCTTCGTCTCGGCGAACCTCGGCGCCGTCGAGATCATGGGTATGTCGGCCAACGGCGCCGAGTACGGCATGCCGACCTTCCACTACTTCTGGATCGGCGCGGTCCCGGCCATGATCTTCCTGGGTCTGGTCATGATGCCCTTCTACTACGGCTCCAAGGTGCGCTCGGTGCCCGAGTTCATGCTCAAGCGCTACGGCACCGCCGCACACCTGGTCAACGCGCTCAGCTTCGCCCTGGCCCAGCTGCTCATCGCCGGTATCAACCTGTACCTGCTGGGCAAGATCATGAACTGGCTGCTGGGCTGGCCCCTGTGGGTGGGGCTCATCGTGGCCGCCGTCATCGTCTTCTCCTACATCACCATGGGTGGGCTCTCCGCGGCGATCTACAACGAAGTCCTCCAGTTCTTCGTCATCGTGGCGGCCCTGCTGCCCCTGACCCTCATCGGCCTGCACCGCGTGGGCGGCTGGCACGGCCTGACCAGCAAGATCACTGCCGCTGCCACGGCCGCCCACCCCGACGACGCCGGCGAGGCAGCCAAGGTCGCGGCTCAGCAGCTGCACTCCTGGCCCGGCAACTCGATCTCCGGCTTCGACTCCAACCTGCTGTCCGTCATCGGCCTGGTCTTCGGTCTGGGCTTCGTGCTGTCCTTCGGCTACTGGACGACGAACTTCGTCGAGGTGCAGCGGGCCATGGCCTCGGACTCGATCTCCTCGGCCCAGTCGACCCCGATCATCGGCACCTTCGTCAAGATGTTCGTGCCCTTCCTCGTCATCGTCCCGGGCATGGTCGCCGGCGTCATGGTCTCGGAGATCCAACAGCTCAAGGCAGATTCCAAAGCTGGATACCAGTTCAACGACGCGGTCCTCTACCTCATGCGCGACCTGCTGCCCAACGGTCTGCTGGGGCTGGCGATCACGGGTCTACTGGCCTCCTTCATGGCGGGCATGGCGGCGAACATCTCCGCCTTCAACACCGTGTGGGGCGTGGACATCTACCAGCACTACATCAAGAAGAACGCCGACGACGCCCACTACCTCATGGTCGGCAAGCTCTCGACCCTGACGGCCTCCGTGGTCGCGATCCTCACCGCGATCATCGCGTCGAGCTACTCCAACCTCATGGACTACCTCCAGACGCTGTTCTCGATGTTCAACGCTCCCCTGTTCGCGACCTTCATCATCGGGATGTTCTGGAAGCGGGCCACCCCGCACGCCGGTTGGATCGGCCTCATCAGCGGAACCCTGGGCGCCCTAGGGGTCAACATCCTCATCTGGACCAAGCACCTGGTCATGCCGGGGCAGGGCGGCGCCTTTCTGGCGGCGGGAGTGGCCTTCACGGTCGACGTCGTCATCACGGTGCTGGTCTCCATGGCCACTGCACCCAAGCCCGACTCCGAGCTCAAGGGCTTCGTCTACGCCCTGACCCCCAAGAGCGAGCGCACCGACCCGCACCTGCACGAGCTGCCCTGGTACCGCCGTCCGATCCCGCTGGGGATCATCGCCGGGGTCCTGGTCATCGTACTCAACAGCATCTTCCACTAGTCCGGCCCGGACACACGAAGGAGAACACTCATGAGCAATCGTTCACTCACGGACATCCGGGCGGTCATCACCGGGGCTCTGGGGCTCATCGGCCTCTACCTGGTGGTGTGCTCGGTCCTGTTCAACAGCGCCGAGGAGATGAGCAAGACCGGCGGCATCAACGCCAACCTGTGGTCGGGCCTGGGCCTGCTGGCCATCGCCGCGGGCATGGGCCTGTGGTGGTGGATCAAGCCGAATCCCTCCGGGGGCGAGCAGGACTGATACTGGTCGGGCCCGCACTGGGCCCACACCGGTGAAGGCCTCCCGCCCATCACCTCCCATTCGATCGACGGCGCCGCCGCAGCCCCGCGCTGCGACGACGCCGTCGTCGTGACCGCGCACGGGCTTCAGACCTGAGTTGCACAGGTTGGGGTGGTTTGTGTTTCAGAGTGGGGTTTTTCGTTGGGATTGTGGGGGTGTGGTGGTCGTTTCGGGGCACTAAGGCGGCGGTAGGATCTGGTGGGTGAGTCCGTACCTGCGTCAGGTCAAGACAGCCTCGGGGGCCACGGCCGTGCAGGTCGTGGCCAAGGACCATGGTGTGCGCCGGATCGTGGAGCACCTGGGGTCGGCCCATGACGAGGCTGAGCTGGCTGCGCTGATGCGTCTGGGGCGCCAGCGGCTCCTGGCCGGCCAGCAGGTCCTGGACCTGGGGCCGGCACTCAACGACGACGCTGACGAGGTGGGTGGTCAGGCACCCGGTAACGGTGGTGCGGTGCGAAGGCCGCAGATCATCTCGCGCAGGTCGGGCTGGCCGATCGAGGCCATCCGTTCGGCCTACAGGCGTCTGGGGCTGGGTGAGGCGGTCGGGGGTGACCAGGCCTTTGAGCAGATGGTCGCCGCTCGTCTGATCGAGCCGACCTCCAAGGCCGACACTCCCCGGGTCCTGTCCGAGATCGGCTGGCCGGCCCCGGCTCACCGCAACACCCTGTACGCGTCCCTGGGCCGCTGCATCGAGCGGGGCTACCGCCAGGCGATCTCTGGGGCCTTGTTCGAGCACGTCACCGCCAGTGGGGGGGCTGGCCCTGTGCCTGCAGGCGTGACCACGCTCTACTTCGAGGCCGAGCGTGAGGACGACCTGCGGCGGGTCGGCTACTCCAAAGAGCGGAGGGTCGACCCCCAGATCATCGTCGGCCTGCTGGTCGACCGCCGTGGTTTCCCCCTCCAGGTCGGCTGCTGGGAAGGAAGTAGGGCCGAGACCACCACGATCATCCCCATCGTGGAGGCCTTCCAGGCCGCCCACGGCATCACCGACCTCGTCATCGTCAACGGGCGCCGGCATGCTCTCAGCGACCAACCTCGCGGCCCTGGACAAGGCGCACCTACGTTTCATTGTCGGGGCCCGCCAGGTCCGGGCCCCAGGCGACCTGGAGGCCCACTTCCACTGGGAAGGTGACGCCTTCACCGATGGGCAGCTCATTGACACCATCACCCCCAAGAAAGGCTCCAGGAGCCAGCGCGACGTCAGCAAGCGTCGTGAGCCCGTCTGGGACCCGCACACCCACCCGGGCTCATGGAGGGCCATCTGGGCCTACTCCAAGAAGCGCGCCGCCAGGGACAACCAGACCCTGACCGCCCAGGCCAACCGCGCCCGGGCCATCCGTCGCCGGCGAGAGACGTCCCAAGGGCACGCGTTTTGTCACCACCCACGCCGGTGACACCACCCTGGACGAGGCCTCCCTGGCCAGGGCCCGTTCCCTGGTGGAACTCAAGGGCTACGCCACCTTTCGTTCCGTCCCGCCTGATGGGCGCCGGTGAGGTGGTCTCCTCGTATCACGAGCTGTGGCACGCCCGGGCAGTCCTTCGCCGATGAGCAAGCACGACCTGAGAGCCCGCCCGGTCTTCCACCACACCCGCGATGCCATCGAGGCGCACCTGACCGTGGTCATGGCCGCCCTGGCCATCGCCCGACACCTCCAGGACACCACCGGGATCAGCATCAACCTCAACGGCCACCACCTCACCGCCGCCGACCCCCTGACCCCCGAAGCCGAAGAAATCCTCACCGCCCTGAGCATCCCAACAGGGCACTAAAAACTGTGCAACTCAGGTCAGAAGATCCGCCTCCAGAGCACCGGCTACTGTGAGGGGGACGCGCCGGTGTCCATGCCGGTCGCCAGCCCCATGAGGACCAGGCCGACGACGGCTGCCGCGACGCCGGCGGCCACCGCCGTGCGTTCCCGCCCGGTGCGCTCCTCCCCCAGGATGGTCAGTCCACCGAGGGTGGCCAGGACGAAGCCGAGCTGGGAGAGGGTGAAGCCGGAGGCCACCCCAACGGCCGCCGTCGAGCGCAGCATGAGGGCGTTACCGACCGCCCACAGGCCCCCGGCGAGCGCGGCCGGAACGATCCTCGGGCCTCGTAGGGGCGCGCGCCGCGGCTGGATAAGGGCGCACAGTCCGGCACCAGCCAGCAGTCCCAGCCCCATGGGGCCGACGGCGTGGGCCGGGGGTACCTCGACGGCGCGCAGCAGCGAGGGGTAGGAGCCGTAGAGGACGGCTGAGGCGGCGGTGGCCAGCAGACCGTCACGTCGCTGCGCGGCCGTGGGACCGGGGCCGGTGCGCTCCTGCCAGGAGCAGGCGGCGGCGCCGAGCATGATGAGCGCGAGCGCCACCATCCCCAGGATCAGGGCCCCGGGAGCGCGCCACTCACCGAAGAGGCTCACGCCCAGGGTGGCGTTGAGCAGGAGCTGGAGGGCGGTGGTCAGAGGCATGGTGCGACTGACGCCCCAGGCGCGGAAGGCCCACAGGACGAAGACCTGCCCGCCGGTCCACATGAGTCCGCAGGCCACGCCCCACACGGTGGCGCTCAGGGACCAGGGCGAGCCGAGCATGGCGGCGCATCCGAGCGAGACGGCTCCCGCTCCCACCATGACCGCGGTGTTCTGGCGGCGGATGTCGGTGGGGAAGGCTCCGAGAAGAAGGGAAAGTGCCCCGAACAGCAGGGAGGGCATGAGGGCGATGGCGATGCTCATGGCGGGTCCGCGGCGCTCTTCGTGGTAGGTGCGTGCCGGCGTCTCAACGCGGACGGGGCGCGCCCCGCAGTGGAGCGCGCCCCGTCGACTGGGTCTGTTCTCAGGCGTCCAGGTCGGTCTCCAGGAGGGCCTTGAGGTCCTCGAGGGCCGCCTCGGCGCCGTCGGCATCGGAGGCCAGGGTGACGACGTCGCCGAAGCCGGCGCCCAAGGTCATCACACCGAGGATGGAGGAGGCGTCAACCGCAGCGCCGCCCTCCTTGGCAATGGTGACCGGGACGCCCTTCTCGGCGACGGCCTTGACGAAGGTGGCAGCGGGACGGGCGTGCAGACCGACCTTGGAAGCGATGGTGGCGGTGACCTGGGCCATGTGAAGCTCCTTGTGACATGTGGGGGCTAACGGTGCGGGAACCGGATCGTGCCCCCGCACCGGTCTGAGCAGCGCAGCGGCTGCCGTCCCGGCCGAGACTACCCGAGATCACGGCTCTGTTGCACTGTTCCTCCCGTCAAAATCACGGTTTGCCGTGGAGGCGTCCTCAAGAACCGGTGTAGGGAGCCAGGACGACCTCGACCCGCTGGAGCTCCTTGACGTCCGCGTAGCCGGTGGTGGCCAGGGTGCGGCGCAGGGCGCCCATGAGGTTGAGCGTGCCGTCAGCGCGGTCGGAGGGGCCGTTGAGGATCTCGGCCATGGTGCCCACTGTGCCCACGTGGCTGCGGAAGCCCCGCGGCAGGCGCTCATGGCGGGCCTCGGCGCCCCAGTGGTAACCGCCGCCGGGAGCCTCCTCGGCCCGGGCCAGGGCGGCCCCGAGCATGACGGCGTCCGCGCCGCAGGCGATGGCCTTGACGACGTCGCCGGAGTTGCCCACCGAGCCGTCGGCAATGACATGGACGTAGCGGCCCCCGGACTCGTCGAGGTAGTCGCGCCGGGCCCCGGCGACGTCGGCCACGGCGGTGGCCATGGGCATGTGCAGCCCCAGGACCTGGCGCACGGAGGAGGAGGCGCCGCCACCCTGCCCCACGAGGACCCCGGCCGCGCCGGTGCGCATGAGGTGGAGGGCGGCGGTGTAGGTGGTCACCCCGCCGACCACCACGGGCACGTCGAGCTCGTAGATGAAGCGCTTGAGGTTGAGGGGCTCGACGGATCCGGAGACGTGCTCGGCCGACACGAAGGAGCCGCGGATGACCATGAGGTCCACACCCGCCTCGACCACGGTGCGCCAGTGACGCTGCGTCTGGGCGGGGCTGAGTCGCCCTGCCACGACGACGCCGGAGGCACGGATCTGGGTGAGCCGCTCAGTGATGAGCTCGGGCCTGACCGGGGCGCGGTAGACCTCCTGCAGGACGCTGGTGGCCCGGGACGGATCCGCCCGGCGGATGCGCTCGAGCGCCTCGGTGGGGTCCTCGTAGCGGGTCCACAACCCCTCCAGGTCCAGCACGCCGATCCCGCCCAGACGTCCCACCAGGATGGCGGTCTCGGGGCTCATCACCGAGTCCATGGGGGAGGCCATGACCGGCAGGTCCACGTGGTAGGCGTCGATCTGCCAGCCCACGCGCACCTCGGAGGTGTCCCGGGTGCGACGCGCCGGCACCAGGGCGATGTCGTCGAAGGAGTAGGCGCGCAGGGCACGCTTGGAGCGTCCGATCTCGACCTCTGTGCTCATGGCCCGATCCTAGTGGGGCCGGTCCGGTATCCACCGGAGCGACCGGCGGGGCGGCCACGCGCACGGGGGCACCGGACACAGGCCGAGGCGCACTGGCACCGGCGCATTGATGTCGCAGCCCGGTGGCATGCTGGCCCCATGAGCACCCCGCACTCCTTCTCCATGTCCGACGCCGCCACCCCCGTTCCCTCCGCCTGGCCCTTCGGCCCCCTGCTCGGCTTCGACACTGAGACCACCGGAGTGGACCCTTCCGGCGACCGTCTGGTCACGGCGGCGCTCGTCTGGCGGGCGGCTCCTCGGGCCGACGGCGTCCGGCCGCAGTCGGTGACCACGTGGCTCGCAGACCCCGGCGTGGAGATCCCCGAGGCCGCCGCCGCGGTCCACGGCGTGACCACCGAGCGGGCCCGCGCCGAGGGGCGGCCGGTGACCGAGGTGCTGGCAGAGGTCAGTGAGCACCTGGTGGAGGCGATGGCGGCCGGCACCCCGGTCGTCGCCTTCAACGCCTCCTACGACCTCACACTCATGGAGGCCGAGCTCGCTCGCCACGGGCTGCCCACGATGCGCTCTCGCCTTGGCCGAGAGCTGGGGCCCATCGCCGACCCGCTGGTCCTGGACCGGGCCGTGGACCGCTACCGCCGCGGCAAACGCCGCCTGGGCGACCTCTGCGAGGTCTACGGCGTGCACGTCGATGAGGCCCTGCACACCGCGGAGGTGGACGTGGCCGCCACACTCGATGTGCTCGAGGCCCTGGCCGCGGCCCACCCGCAGCTCTCAGAGCTCAGCCCCGATGAGCTCGTGGCCTACCAGGCCCGCGCCCACCGCACCTGGGCGGAGTCCTTCAACGAGTGGCTGGCGCGCAAGAACCCCTCGCGGACCCCGGCCCAGACCGCCTGGCCGCTGCCGGACTCCCCCACGCACTGAGCCCCTCCAAGCACCCCTGCCGCACAAACGGCAGGCACGCCCATACACAGGGAGCCGGCCGGATCACTCCGGCCGGCTCCCTGCGCGGCAACGTTCTGCTGAGCCTGTCTGGTCAGCTGGACTCCGACGTTTCAGACCCCGTCGCGGCCGGTGTAGTTGGGGGCCTCGACGGTCATCTTGACGTCGTGGGGGTGGGACTCCTTGAGACCGGCGCTCGTGATCCGCACGAACTGGCCGCGCTCCTTGAGCTCGGGGATCGTGCGCGCGCCCACGTAGAACATGGACTGGTGCAGCCCGCCCATGAGCTGGTAGACGACGTCGCCCAGCGCTCCGGAGTAGGGGACCTGCCCCTCAATGCCCTCGGGGACGATCTTGGAGTCCGAGGAGACGTCGGCCTGGAAGTAGCGGTCCTTGGAGTAGGAGGTGCGCCCGCGCGAGCTCATGGCGCCCAGTGAGCCCATGCCGCGGTAGCGCTTCCACTGCTTGCCGTTGACGAAGACGAGGTCGCCGGGAGACTCCGTGCAGCCCGCCAGCAGAGAGCCGAGCATGACCGTCTCCGCCCCGGCCACCAGGGCCTTGGCGATGTCACCGGAGTACTGCAGGCCGCCGTCGGCGATGAGGGGGACCCCGGCGGGCTTGCAGGCGCGAGCCGCCTCGTAGATGGCCGTCACCTGGGGCACACCCACGCCGGCGACGACGCGCGTGGTGCAGATCGAGCCCGGCCCCACCCCGACCTTGACGGCGTCGGCCCCGGCGTCGATGAGCGCCTGAGCCCCCTCACGGGTAGCGACGTTTCCGCCGATGACCTCGATGCCGCCGAAGGCGGAATCGGACTTGAGGCGGGAGATCATCTCCAGGGCCAGCTTGGCACCGCCGTTAGCGGTGTCGACGATGAGGACATCCACGCCGGCCTCAGCCAGGGCACTGGCACGCTCCCACGTGTCTCCCCAGTAGCCGACGGCGGCGCCCACCACGAGGCGCCCCTCGGCGTCCTTGGTGGCGTGGGGGTACTGCTCGGTCTTGACGAAGTCCTTGACGGTGATGAGACCGGTGAGGCGCCCCTCGGCATCGACCAGGGGCAGCTTCTCGATGCGGTGCTCAGCCAGGAGCGCCTTGGCGTCCTCCCGAGAGATGCCGGTCTCGCCGGTGATGAGGCGATCACGCGGCGTCATGCACTCGCGCACGGTCAGGCTCGCCCAGCGCTCCGGGGGGACGAAGCGCAGGTCGCGGTTGGTGATGATCCCCTGAAGGTTGCCTCCCGCATCGACGACGGGCAGGCCGGAAACCTTGTAGTGGCCGCAGAGCTCGTCGAGCTGGGCGATGGTGGCATCCGGTCCGACGGTCACGGGGTCGGTGACCATCCCGGACTCCGAGCGCTTGACGCGTCGCACCTGCTGGGCCTGGTCCTCGATGGACAGGTTGCGGTGGAGGATGCCGATACCACCTTGGCGAGCCATGGCAATGGCCATGTCCGACTCGGTGACCGTGTCCATCGCGGCCGAGAGCAGCGGGGTGGCCAGGCTGATCCTCGGGGTCAGTCTGGAGGTCGTATCGACCTCGGAGGGGATGACGTCGGTCAGCCTGGGCAGCAGGAGAACGTCGTCGTAAGTGAGTCCGGTGGGGGCAAAGACGTCAGGGCTGGTGATCGAGTCGCTCACGGGACCATCGTAGGACGTCCTGACCACCCTGTGCATATCCGCCAGCACCGGCCTGTCCACCCCACCAGCCACCGGCACCGACCCCCGACACCGAAGCGCCCGGCGGAGCAGAGCCGCCCCCTCGCCGAGGTGACGAGCGTCCCAGAAATAAAGCAACAATGAATGCGGAACGTTTCAGAAAAAAGATGCTCCTCAGACATACATCATTCACAAAACGTTTCTGCTATTCGAGCGCCATATTCTGGCGCACGTTTTCAGACAGTCAGAACGCAGACATCCAGCAAATCTGGAGAAAATTTCATTGTGAGATAGAATGATTCTTCTTGATAAACGCACCGCGCGATCTTATCGTTAGATATAGCGCACCACGTTCGGTGTGCCCGACCGCCATATCCAAAGGAGGGGAGGGAGGCAATGCACGACTCATCGCGTCTGCCCGGTCCGATCTCCACCCTCTGGGAGTGGCAGTACCGGGGGTCCTGCCTCGGCATGGACTCCTCGGTTTTCTTCCATCCCGAAGGAGAGAGAGGCGGTTCCCGTCGACGGCGGAACGAACGAGCAAAGGCCATTTGTCAGGACTGCCCCGTCCTGGAAGAGTGCCGGGACCACGCCCTGAGCACTCGCGAGCCCTATGGCGTCTGGGGAGGCATGAGCGAGGAGGAGCGGCGCGCTTACTACGAGCGGCAGGCACGCCGTTTCGCCGACGAACCGGCCTAACGCTCCGCCCTGTTTCAGGGAATCGACAGCACGGACGTTTCCAACTCACAACAATCGTCAAGACATGGCGCCTCCATACAGCAGGCACTGTGCGCACGCGTTGAAGGGGGAGGCACCCCAAGGTGCCTCCCCCTTCAACGTGCCGTGGCGCCAGTCGGCGCGCACGACCTCAACGGGTCACTTGGTGACGACCGCCAGGACGTCGCGCGCCGACAGGATGAGGTAGTCCTCACCGGCGTAGCTGACCTCGGTGCCCCCGTACTTGGAGTAGATGACGACGTCGCCCTCGGCGACGTCGACGGGCACGCGGTTGCCGGAGTCGTCAATGCGACCCGGGCCCACGGCCACGACCTTGCCCTCCTGGGGCTTCTCCTTGGCGGTGTCGGGGATGACCAGGCCGGATGCGGTGGTCTGCTCGGCCTCAGCGGTCTGGACGACGATACGGTCCTCGAGCGGCTTGATGGAGATCGACATTGGAGACCTCCTCCTTCTCTTCAACGTGCAGTAGAACGGCTTGTTCGCCCTCCCCAGACGTACCCGACCGCCGTCGCGGGGGTCGGTCCGGCACGATGCAGGAGTGCGAGTCGCAGAAGGTGCCCGCCCCGCGTCCCAGGACCGGGCAAGCACTCCGCTGCGCCTGACGGAGAATCTACGTCGGCGTTAGCACTCAGTCAACGCGAGTGCCAAAGCGTGGCGGCGGTTTCGCCGTGGGCGTCAGTCCTCGTCAGCGCCGGTGCTCCCGGGTCCAGGCGACAGCCTCCTTGACGCTCGTCTCCTGGCGCCCCAGGGTCGGGTCTCGTCGGGAGACGACATCGGCGACGGCCTTGATCGCCGCCGCTCGCTCGCGCGTCCAGCTGACCGCCCACCCGATGCGGTCGCTGCGGGCCCGGGAGTCTCCGACACCGTCAACGTCGAGTCCGACTGAGCGGCAGATGGCCACCGCGCGCGGCTCATGGAAGTCTTGGGTCACGAGCAGAGCCCGCTCGATCCCGAAGATCCTGCGTGCCCGCACGCAGGTGTCGTAGGTGTCGAAGCCCGCGTAGTCCACGGCGATCGCCTGCTCGGGGATCCCCCGGGAGAGGAGATAGCTGCGCATGACAGTGGGCTCGTCGTAGCCGGCGCGCCGGTTGTCCCCGGAGACCAGGATCGCCTCGACGCGGCCGCTGGTGTAGAGCTCGGCGGCGGCGTCGAGGCGGTGGGCCAGCCAGGGTGAGGGCTGCCCGTCGGCGTGAACCGCCGCCCCCAGGACGATCGCCACCGGTGCCCTGGCCGCCGCGCCGTCGCCGGATCCTTCACCGGCGATCTCGATGTGCCCGGCACTGACGGTCCACGCCCAGACACTGGCCCCGGCCGCCAAAAGGGCCGCGACCCCCATGACTGCCACACAGATTCGTACCAGTGGACGCAGAAGCGACCGGAGGTGTCCCACAGCGTCAGGCCCCTGGACTGGGGCTGTGCTCACGCCGTCGTCCTCGCGCCCTAAAGCGGCGCCAGTCCCCTGACCGGCACCGAGCCGGGACTCCTCCTCAGCCATCAGCCACCCACCCGCCTTCCCGTCCAGCACCTTTCGGCCCTGCCGGCGCGCGGGGCCTTGGCCACAAGCCTACTCACCACCTGCCAGGCGCAGCACTCAGGGGTCTGAGGGTCCCCGAGCCCCCGCCCGGCCTCCCCGCCTGGACCCGCCTTTCCGCCCCGCCCAGTGAACATCACGCCCACTGGCAGGTTCTGCATGAAATGATCGGGGGTGATGGCTGAGAACCACGTTGCGCTCCTCCTGACCCCCGAGGGCTGGGAGCTTCTGTCCTCCCTGCCCCCCTACGACCCCTCCGAGGCCCTGTCCCTGGGGCGCTCCCTGCGCGAGGAGGGCCACTCCCCTGCCCTGGTGGCGGCTGCGCTGACGCAGCAGCGCCTGCGCGAGCGGGCCGCAGCGAAGTTCGGACCCTTCGCCCAGCAGATGCTCTTCACCGCCGACGGCCTGGAGCAGGCCACCCGGCTGACGGTCTCGGCCCACCATGCGGCCCGTTACGCGGCCGCGGGCGTGACGAAGGTCGCGGACCTGGGTTGTGGGATCGGGGGCGACGCCGTCGCCCTGGCAGGGCTCGATCTGCCGGTGCTCGCCGTTGACCGAGATGAGGCCGCGGCCGCCCTGGCCACCATCAATCTCATGCCCTTCCCCCACGCGAGCGTCGAGTGCGCCGACGCCTTGGAGATCGACCTAGTCGAGCGGGGGGTGGACGCCGTCTTCGCCGACCCCGCCCGCCGCGCCGACGGGCGGCGCATCACCGACCCGGAGCAGTGGTCTCCGGCTCTGTCGCAGGTGCTCGCGCTGCGCGAGACCGTGCCCGCCCTGGGAGTCAAGGTCGCTCCCGGCATCGACCACGCCGCTCTGCCGGCCGACGCCCACACCCAGTGGGTGAGCGTGGACGGCGACGTCGTCGAGGCGGCCATCTGGTGCGGTCCGCTGGCACCGGAGGGGCCCGGGCGCTCCGCACTGATCCTGCGCTCGGGGGCGCAGGGCCCAGCCGCCTGCACACTGGTCGATCCCAGCACCACCGACCCCTCACAGCCGCCGGTCCAGGTCGACCCGATCGGCTCGCCCGAGGAACTGGGCAGCATCATCCACGTTCCCGACGGCGCCGCCGTACGCGCCGGACTCATCGCCCACCTGTGCGAGACCCTGGACGCCAGGCCGGTGGGGCCCCGGATCGGCTACCTCACCGGAGAGCGCCTGCCCGATGAGGCGACTGCCCCCTTCGTGCGCTCCTTCCGTCTCACCGAGGTCCTGCCGCTACGGCTCAAGGCCCTGCGCTCCCGTGGCCGCGAGCTCGGTATCGGGCGTCTGGAGATCCTCAAGCGCGGAGTCGACGTCTCCCCCGACGCCCTGCGCGCCTCGCTGAGGCTCAGCGGTCAGGAGTCGGAGACCTGGATCCTGACCCGGGTGGGAGACAAGGCGAAGGGCGCCGTCCTCGTCGTCGAACCGATCACCGGCGTCTCGTCGGCTCACTCACCGACGTAACAGAACCCTTCCCGCGACAACAGACCCCTGTCACCACCCGCGAAAGCCCCGAGGAACCCGAGGAGACCAGGACATGCAGGACACGACTGACACGACGAGCCCTATCGCCGCTCCTGCCGACGCTCAGCCGTCGCCGGCTCACCGCCCCCAGTCCCTCCCCTTTGCCGGCTCGGCCCGCTCCACGTTGGGGGTGGAGTGGGAGCTGGCCCTCATCGACCGCGACAGCCTCGACCTGCGCCAGTGCGCCGAGGAGATCCTCCAGAAGGTGGGCCCGGACCCGCACGTGCACGGCGAGATGATGCTCAACACCATCGAGCTGGTCTCCGGGGCCCGCAGGACCGTGCCCGAGTGCATGGAGGACATCGCCTTCGCCTTCGACCGCGTTCTTTCCGTCACCGATCCCCTGCGCGTGGACCTGGCCTCGGCCGGGACCCACCCCTTCGCCGACCCGCTGGTGCAGAAGGTGACCAATGCCGAGCGCTACGCGCGCCTGGTGGACCGCACCCGGCTGTGGGGTCACCAGATGCTCATCTTCGGCACCCACGTCCATGTCGGCGTCGAGGACCGGAGCAAGGTCCTTCCGATCCTCAAGGCCCTGCTCACGCGCACCGCCCACCTGCAGTGCCTGAGCGCCTCCTCGCCATTCTGGGCGGGGGCGGACACTGGCTACGCGGACAACCGCGCCATGATGTTCCAGCAGCTGCCCACCGCCGGCGCCCCCGAGCAGTTCAGCACCTGGGAGCAGCTGGAGAGCTACACCGGGGACCTGGTCCACACCGGCGTCATCGAGGACTTCACCGAGATCCGTTGGGACGTGCGCCCCTCGCCGCGCCTGGGAACCATCGAGGTGCGGGCCTGCGACGCCGCCACGAACCTGACCGAGCTGGCCGGCATGGCGGCGCTGACCCAGTGCCTCGTGGAGTCCTTCTCCCGCACCCTGGACCGGGGTGAGGAGCTCGATGCGCTGCCGGACTGGTACGTCGCCGAGAACAAGTGGCGCTCCGCCCGCTACGGCATGGACGCGATCCTCATCGTCAACTCCGCCGGTGAGGAGGAGCTGGTGGGAGACACGGTTGAGCGGATGCTCACCGAGCTCGCTCCCGTCGCCGAGGATCTCGGGTGCGCCGCGGAGCTGGAGTCCGTGCGCACCACGCTGGAGACGGGGGCCTCCTATCAGCGTCAGATCGCCGCCGTCGGGGCCTATGGAGGGCAGCGGGAGGCGGCCGTCAGGCTGCTGCTGGCCGAGGCCCGCGCGGGCAGGCCCCTGCGTCCCACCGAGGTGCTCTCGCTGGCGGCCAAGTCCTGAGCCGAGCGCCGGCGACCCACCTGTGGCCGGTGGCGTCGGGGCTCCGGCTCAGGAGCACCCCGTCCGCCGCTTCATCTCCTCACGCAGAAGGCTGGTCATGCTGGTGACGGGGATCCCCAGCAGGGCGGGAAGCGGGATCGTTGTGTCACCGTGGGAGAAACTCCTCTCCAGCCTGCGGTGCTGCGATATGCGCTCCACCGGATACCCCGCCCGCAGGCACACGCTCACCATCCCGACGGCCACGAACCCGACCAGCGCTCCGAGCTTTGCTCGAAAGACCGCTGAGGAGCCGGCGAGGACCCGGGCGGAGGGATCGGCTTGCGCTGCAGTGGAAGAGGTGGGCACGAATTCTCCTTATCCTCCCGCAGGACGAACAATGGAAAACGCAAGAGAGAACAACATGCACTGACGTACCGACAGAACACGGAACCAAACGTCCGGGGTACATCAGAGCATTTTCCTCCCCGCCTGTAGCGCACACCTTCCAAGCCATCACTTCATTGCTGCCACAATTCTTCGAAACATTGTATTGCAATAAAGCTCACCTCGCATCCAAGCCCATGAACTCATTTCCCTCTCGGTCCTCCTCTGACAGTCTCACGGATCCCCTGAGGCGCTGAATCATCTGCTCACTGAGAAGTCGGCCTGGCATCCGGGCTCGTGCCCCACTGCTATTGGGAGCCGGCACGGGCCCGAGTCTCGACCGGCGTTCGGTGATTCCTGGGGGATCATCCCTGCCTCGATACGAGAGCCCAACCACGTGCCCGGGTGCGCTGCTCCCAGAAGCTGCGGTAGGGCCCCTCGACGGAGACAAGCTCATCGTGGTGTCCCCGCTGAGCGATGCGCCCGGCGTCGTCGAGAACGACGACCTGGTCGGCGGCGGCGATCGTCTCAAGCTTGTGGGCGATGACGATGAGGGTCGAGGTGCGGCGCAGCTCCTGCATCGCGGCGACGATATTGGCCTCGTTCTCGGCGTCCAGTGCGCTGGTGGCCTCATCGAGCAGGACGATCGGGGCTCGTTTAAGCAGGGCGCGGGCGATGGAGACGCGCTGGCGCTCCCCACCGGACAGGGCCCGCCCGCCCTCTCCCACGCGCGTGTCCCAGCCATGGGGCAGGCGGTCGACGATCTCCGTGACGCCGGCGAGGTCCGCGGCCCAGCGCACCTGGGCGTCGTCGGCCGCGGGGTTGCCGATGCGGATATTGGCGGCCAGGGTGTCATCGAAGAGGTAGACGTCCTGGAAGACCATGGAGAGCTGCTCCATGAGCTGGGAGGTCGGCATGTCGCGCACGTCGGTGCCGCCGACACGCACGGTTCCCGAGTCCACATCCCAGAAGCGGGCGACGAGGCGGGCAATAGTCGTCTTTCCGCTGCCGGAGGGACCCACGATCGCGCACATGGTGCGTGCCGGCACCTTCATCGAGACCCCGGTCAGGACGGGCGCGTCGGGGCGGTAGCCGAAGACGACATCGTCGAGCTCGACGACGCCCGGCTCGGGCAGCGAGCTGGGCTCCTGCGGCTCGGCCATGAGCTCGGCATCCATGACGGCGTCGAGGTGGTTCATCATCTGGCGCCGCTCCTCCACGCCCATGACGGCTGCTCCGATGTCGTCGAGCATGGTGGTGAAACGCAGGCACATGCCGATAACGGCGATGGCCACCAGCGGCTCCATGGCGCCGGAGGCGGCCAGCGAGGAGGTCAGGACGATCATGGCGACGACGACGATCTGGCTCAGCGCGCCGTTGACGAGGTTGCCGGCGGACTCCCACCACAGGGCGTGCCTGGAGGCTCGGGCCCCGTCGTCGAAGGCGGCGGTCAGGCGGCTGTAGCCGGAGGCGGCCTTGCAGGATCGCAGGGCGCCCTGGCAGCGGGCGATCTCGACGATGCGGGTGGCGAGCTCGCGCTCGGCGGGCTCGGAGATGGACTTGCCGCGGTCCAGCAGACGGCGCGAGAGGCGCACGAGTCCGGCGAACAGGGGTGCGGCCAGCGTCAGCAGGAGCCCCAGGCGCCAGTCCCAGGCCCAGGAGCCGACCCCGACGACCACGCATGCAGCAGCAGTGGAGGTGAGCAGGTACATGAAGTGGGCGGCGGACTCCCCCAGGGCCACCATCTCCTGGCTCACCGCCCGGGACAGGGTACCGGCGGAGTCGGCGGTGAACCAGCGCAGGGGCAGGCGCGCGATCCGGTCGCCCACTGCGTGGTGGACGTCGTGCATGAAGCCCAGCGCCCCCGACATGCCCAGGCGCCGCCCCTGGAAGTCACAGACGGCCGCACCGAGACCGAGAACGACCAGCACGACGAGCCAGCCGCCGAAGGACAGCCCCCACCGGGGCGCTCCGGTTGCCAGAGCCACTGAGGCGGGCAGCAGCACCAGCAGCGCCAGTCCCACCAGGACCCCATTGACTCCCGCCAGGGCGATGCACCCTCGGGTCTGCCTCCAGGAGGAGTCGGTCATGAGCCGACGGAAGCGGGACAGCAGGGAGTCCACCGGCTGGGAGGACCCACCGAGGGTGGAGGGGACCGGGAGCGAGGCCCCCACCCGCCTATCCCGGTCATCAATGCGGGAGGGCGCCACTGCCGAGGCGCCGCCGTCAGCCACACTGTCGGCCGCGCCGTCGGCGAGTGCGGGGCCAACCGTCCTGGTCTCAGTCTCGTCACCGTCCACCTCCGTAGCACCTTCGATCTCACCGGCCTGGCGCAGCAGGGCCCGGTAGTGGGGCTCATCGGCCAGGTCATCGTGGGCGCCGGCGGCGACGATGCGTCCGCCGTCCATGACGGCGAGGCGGTCGGCGCCGCGCACGGCGGCCGGCCGGTGGGCGATGACCAGGACGGTGCGGTCCTTGACCAGGGCGCTCAGTGCCTGCTGGATCTCGGCCTCGGACTCGGGGTCGGCCATGGCGGTGGCCTCGTCGAGCACGATGACGGGGGTGTTCAGCAGGATGGCGCGGGCGATGGCGATGCGCTGCTCCTGACCACCCGACAGTGCCGTGTCCTGCCCCAGGACGGTGTCGTAACCCTGTGGCAGCGCCATGATCTCCTCGTGGATGCGGGCCACGCGGGCGGCGGCGCGCACCTGCGCCAGATCGGCCTCGGGGCGCCCGAGGGCGATGTTCTCGCGCACGGTGGTGGCAAGCAGCTGGGCGTCCTGGAGGACGAAGGAGACGGTGGAGTACAGGGTGGACTCGTCCATGTCCCGCAGGTCCACCCCGCCAATGCGGACGGCTCCGGCGTCGGGGTCGGCGAAGCGGGCGATGAGGGTGGCCAGTGTCGACTTGCCCGAGCCGGAGGGGCCCAGCAACGCGGTCACGGTTCCCGGTTCCAGGGTCAGGCAGGCGTCGTCGACGGCGAGGACCTCCCCGTAGGAGAAGGAGACGTGGTCGATCTCGACTCGCTCCGCGCGGGGCTGTGCGGGCCGGTCGGCGGCGGGCAGGACGGGGGTGTCGAGGACCTCGCACAGGCGCAGGGCTGCCGCGCCGGCGAGCTGGTAGGACCAGGAGATCGAGGCGATGGTGATGAGGGCGGCGGGCAGGACCAGGGCGACGAGGGTGGTGGCCAGGACCTGGGGCAGGGTGACGGCCCCGGCGTGGATGAGCAGCGCCCCACCGCCGAGGTTGACCAGGAGCAGCACGGGGATGGAGACCCAGGTGAAGGACAGGCAGGTGACGGTCACCAAGGGCATCGCCCAGGCGCGGTAGAAGGCAGAGAACTCGTCCGCAGCGGTGAGGTAGGCCGAGTGGGCGCGTCCCACGCGTCCGAAGGCCTTGACCACGCCGATCCCGGAGACGAACTCGACCATGGCCGAGGAGATGGCGGCCAGCTTGCGGTCCATCTCCACGGTCTTCTCGTTCATGCCACGCATGGACACCGAGTAGGTGAGCGCGTAGAGGACGAGTGCGGAGACGGCCAGCAGGGCCAGCCGCCAGTCGATCCAGAAGGTGCACCCCAGCAGGGCCAGTGGGGTGACGATGGCGTTGAGGCGCTCGACGGGACCGTGGGCGATGACGGTGTGGACGAGGGTCGTGTCGTCCTGAACGGCCTTGCGCAGGCGCCCGGAGGTGGAGGCGGTGAACCAGGACAGCGGGGCGTGGGAGATGCGCGCAACGATGTCACGGCGCAGGCGGTCGCGCAGGGACAGGTCAGCCAGGTGGGTGATGAGCAGCGCCAGGAAGTACAGCAGCAGGCGGGTGGAGTAGGCGCTGACGAGCACCATGACCACGCCTGACACCTGCTGAGAATCCGGGCTCAGGCCCGCCCGGTGGGCGCGCAGCAGGATGTCGCCGAGCTGGACCAGTGCGATGTAGGGGGCCACCGCCAGGACCGCGGAGAGCAGGACGAGGACCTGACCGATCCGCAGGCGGGTGCGCACGGGGGCGCCGAGACGGGCGATGGCTGCCTGCCCCTCGCGCGAGCGCTGGGCGTTGCCCTGAGGGGTCGGCTCAGCTGCGTCGTCAGGCGCTGCTGCACCGGCTGAGGGCGGCGACGACGGCGCGGGCGATGGATACGGCGAGGCTCCCGGAGCTGACGACTGTGTCCGCGTGCTCATCAGGTATCCCAACCTTCCGTCGACCCTAATTCTGAATGGCTTTCAGAACTTAGTGAGGTCCACCTTACTCTCGCCGCTGAACCTCGGGCAACAGCTCGCACGGACCATTACGGTGCTGCCATGACACGATCTGCGCGACTGGGCCGACCGACCGGACCGAGACCGGGCTTCTCGCGCGACGACGTCGTCGATGCCGCCCTCGAGATCGGCATCGCGGAGTTCACGCTCACGGCGGTGGCCAAGCACCTGGGAGTGGCGGTCTCCGGGCTGTACCGCACGATCTCCTCGCGCGAGGATCTGCTGGCCGCCTGCCTGGAGAGGATCGCCGCCGAGGTGGACGCCCCGGCCACCGGGAGGCGCTGGCCCGATGCGGTGCGGGCCCACGCCGAGGCCATCTGGGCGATGCTGGAGCGCTACCCCGGCCTGGCCGGAGTCATCATGGGGGTGTCGTGGGCCCACCAGCTCTTCGCCGCCCCCGTGGCCCAGGCGTGCCAGGTCCTGGTCGACGGCGGCCTCGGGGTCGAGGAGGCCGGGGTGGTCCTGGACTTCGTCGGCGACACCGTCATCTCCACGCACGCGCAGATCGAGGTCATGCGCTCCCCCGCGGCCCCCTCGGGGCTGGGCGGGCCCACAGGACTGGAGGAGACCAGCCGGTTCGCGGCCGCCGCCGGGAACCCTCCCCTGCCCGAGGCGCTGACGCCCAACGAGAGCTGGCTGGAGCGCGGCGGCCTGGACCGCAAGATCGAGATCATCATCCGGGGAGTGGCCGCCGGCCTGCCCCCGAGCGCAACGGATACCGGAGGGCAGTCGGTCTCAGGGGGCGACGTCAGTGGGCAACGCTGACGTCCAACGGCATCCCCGAGTCCGGGGCGAAGTCCATAGGGCTGGGGGCAACACCGGCCCGCACGGCCGCTGACCCCAGGGCTGCGATCTGGGCGCCGTTGTCGGTGCAGAAGCGCAGTGGTGGCAGGCGCAGGGTGATGCCGGCCTCCTCACAGCGCTCGGCCGCCAGGGAGCGCAGGCGGGAGTTGGCCGAGTACCCTCCCCCGACGACGAGCGTGTCGCAGCCGGTGTCCAGGCAGGCCTGGACCGCCTTGGCCGTCAGGGAGTCATTGACAGCCTCGGAGAAGGCGGCGCAGACGTCAGCACTGGGCACCTTCTGGTCGGAGTCCTCCAGAGACTCCACGTAGCGGGCCACGGCGGTCTTGAGACCGGAGAAGGAGAAGTCGTAGCGGTGGCGCTCCTTGTCCTTGCCCGCGGCCAGCCCTCGGGGGAAGCGGATGGCGCCGCGGTCGCCCTCCTGGGAGAGCCGGTCCACGTGCGGGCCGCCGGGGTAGGGCAGGCCCAGGAGGCGGCCGACCTTGTCGAAGGCCTCGCCGGCGGCGTCGTCGAGAGTGCCGCCGAGCTCGACGACGTCGGTGGCGACGTTGCGGATACTCAGGAGGTTCGAGTGGCCGCCGGAGACGATGAGTCCGACGAAACGCTCCGGCAGGGGGCCATCGACCAGCTCATCGACCGCCAGGTGGCCGATGACGTGGTTGACGCCGTAGATCGGCCGGCTCAGGCTCGCGGCCAGGGCCTTGGCGGCCGAGATGCCGACGGTCAGGGAGCCGATGAGTCCGGGGCCGGCGCACACGGCGACGGCGTCGACCTCACTGAGGTCGACCCCGGCCTTCTCCAGCGCGGCGTCGAGGGTCGGAAGGAAGGACTCCAGGTGGGCGCGTGAGGCGATCTCGGGGATGATGCCGCCGAAGCGCGCGTACTGGTCCATGGAGGTGGCGGTGACATCGGCGAGGAGCTCGCGGCCGCGCACGAGGGCCACGCCGGTCTCGTCGCAGGTGGACTCGATGCCGAGAATGAGGGGGTCGCTCACGGGGCCAGACTATCGCCTGGAGAGACGGACGCCGAACAGGCGCCCATCGAGGCCTCGGGTACTCGCTGAGCACCGCGTCGCGGCGCAGGTTCACGCCTCCTTCGATAGGCTGACAGTGTTGCTCACGTCGATTCCGCCCCAGGAGGCGTCATGTCCGTTCAGCTGTGGTCGTCATCGGGAAGGGCCACCGAGGGGCAGGCGCCCCTGAGCAGTGCCGAGGCGCTTCTGTGCGATATGGATGGCACGCTGGTGGACTCCTCGGCAGTCGTGGAGTCGATGTGGGCCTCCTTCGCCCGGGACCACGGCATGAGTGAACGCTTCGACGAGATCATGGCCTACTCCCCCGGCCGCACCGGGCTCGACACGATCCGGCGGTTCCTGCCGGAGCTGACGGATGAAGAGCGGGACGCCGTCTACCAGTGCCTCGCCCGTGAGGAGATCACGCAGACCGCAGGGCGGATGGCGGAGATTCCCGGCGCCGCATCCTTCGTGGCGGCTTTGATCGATGCCGGCGTTCCGCTGGCCCTGGTGACCTCCGCGCCGATCGCGCTCATGCGAGTGCGCATGGAGGAAGCCTGCGTCCCCATTCCCCCAGTGGTCGTCTCCGCCGGCGACGTCGAGCGCGGTAAGCCCGATCCCGACCCCTACCTCAAAGCCGCCGAGCTCCTGGGCGTGCCGATCTCCTCCTGCCTGGTGCTGGAGGACGCCCCCTCCGGCTACACCTCCGCCCGGCGCGCCGGCACACAGGTCCTCCTCGTGGGCGACGGCGTCCCCGAGGCCGGCTCGCACGTCCCCCGCATCGCGGACTTCACCGGGATCACCTTCACCACCGGCTAGCGTCGAGCCGGGCCTGTCTCGAGGGCGGGGACATTCCACGCGGCCGGGCGCGTGTCGTTCCGGGCGTGGCCATTCGACGCCGTCGGCGACAGTAATCCTGTCACCGTACACGCAACATGCCCCCGTCCGGCAGAGAATGCCCCCGCACGCTCAGAAAGTCCCCACCGGCGTGCGCTGGTCAAAGGTATGCACGTAGAACACCACCGAGCCGGGCACTTTTCGCGACCCCCGACAGAATGTCTGGAGGACGACGCGAGAAGTGCCCGGCTCGGTATGGAGTGAGGCAGGTGGATCAGTGGGCGTGCTGGCCCTTCCACAGGGCGTGGCCGAGATCCCGGTTGAGGCGCGAGATGACCTCGAGCGGAACCGACTTGGGGCACACGGCCGCGCACTCGCCGATGTTCGTGCAGCCGCCGAAGCCCTCGGCGTCGTGCTGGTTGAGCATGCTCACCACGCGAGCCAGGCGCTCGGGCTGACCCTGCGGCAGCAGACCCAGGTGCGAGATCTTCGCACCGGTGAACAGCATGGCCGAGGCGTTGGGACACGCCGCCACGCAGGCACCGCAGCCGATGCAGGCGGCCGCCTCGAAGGCGGCGTCGGCCTTCTCCTTCTGCACGGGCACCGAGTGGGCCTCCGGGGCCCCACCGGTGTTGACCGAGATGTAGCCACCGGCCTGGACGATGCGGTCCAGGGCGGAGCGGTCCACGATGAGGTCGCGCAGCACCGGGAAGCCGGTGGAGCGCCACGGTTCGATCGTGATGGTGGAGCCGTCCTTGAAGGAGGGGTCCTCCGCCAGGTGGCGCATGTGCAGCTGGCAGGTGGTCGAGCGGATGGGCCCGTGGGCCTGCCCGTTGATGACCACACCGCACTGACCGCAGATGCCCTCACGGCAGTCGGAGTCGAAGGCCACCGGCTCCTTGCCCTCGGCGAAGAGCTGCTCGTTGAGCAGGTCGAGGACCTCGAGGAAGCTCATGTGCTCCTCGATCCCGCTCATGGCGTACTCCTCGAAGTGGCCCTTCGAGTCCTTGTTCTTCTGGCGCCAGATCTTGAGCTTGATGTTCACTTGTAACTCCGCTGCTTGAGCTCGATGTCCTTGTAGACGAGGTCCTCCTTGTGGAGGATCGGCGGCTGGTTCTCCCCGCCCCACTCCCAGGCGGCGACGTAGAGGAACTCGTCATCGTGCCGCAGGGCCTCACCCTCGGGAGTCTGGGACTCCGCCCGGAAGTGGCCACCGCAGGACTCCCGCCGGTGCAGGGCGTCGATGCACATGAGCTCGGCCAGCTCGAAGAAGTCCAGCAGTCGGCCGGCCTTCTCCAGGGCCTGGTTGAGCTCGTCGGCCTGGCCCGTGATGCGGGCGTCGCGCCAGAACTCCTCCTTGAGGGCCCGGATCTGCTTGATGGCGTCGCGCAGTCCGGCATCGCGCCGTTCCATGCCGCAGTACTCCCACATGATGCGGCCCAGGGCCATGTGGAAGTCGTCCACGCTGCGGGTGCCGCGAAGAGCCATGAGGCGGGCGACGCGCTCCTCGACGGAGCGCTTGGCCGCGGCGATCTCCGGGGCGTTGGGGTCGACCTTGCCCAGGCGCAGCATGTCCGCCAGGTAGTCGTTCATGGTGTCGGGCAGGACGAAGTAGCCGTCGGCCAGCCCCTGCATGAGGGCGGAGGCACCCAGGCGGTTGGCGCCGTGGTCGGAGAAGTTGGCCTCTCCGGCGATGTAGAGGCCCGGAACGTTGGACTCCAGGTCGTAGTCCACCCACAGGCCACCCATCGTGTAGTGCACGGCGGGGTAGATGCGCATGGGGACCTCGTAAGGGTCATCCCCGGTGATGCGCTGGTACATCTCGAACAGGTTGCCGTAACGGGCCGAGACGGCGTCCTTGCCCAGGCGGCTGATGGCCTCGGAGAAGTCCAGGTAGACGCCGCGACGCATCATCCGCTCGTTGCCGTTGGCGTCGCGCTCCTTGATGGCCGGTCCCACGCCGCGACCCTCGTCGCACATGTTCTTGGCCTGGCGGGAGGCGATGTCACGCGGCACGAGGTTGCCGAAGGCCGGGTAGATGCGCTCGAGGTAGTAGTCGCGCGCCTCCTCGGGGATGTCGCGCGGGTCCTTGTCGCAGTCCTCGGCCTTCTTGGGCACCCAGATGCGTCCGTCGTTGCGCAGGGACTCACTCATGAGGGTGAGCTTGGACTGGAAGTCCCCGGACTGCGGGATGCAGGTGGGGTGGATCTGCGTGTAGCAGGGGTTGGCGAAGTAGGCGCCCTTGCGGTGCGCGCGCCACACGGCGGTGGCGTTGCAGCCCATCGCGTTGGTCGACAGGAAGAACACGTTGCCGTAGCCGCCACTGGCCAGCACGACGGCGTCGGCCAGGTGGGTCTCGATCTTCCCGGAGACCATGTCGCGGGTGACGATGCCACGGGCGCGACCGTCGACGATGATGAGCTCGACCATCTCGTGGCGACGGAACTCCTTGACCGTGCCTGCGTGCACCTGACGCTCGAGGGCCTGGTAGGCACCGATGAGGAGCTGCTGGCCGGTCTGGCCGCGGGCGTAGAAGGTACGGGAGACCTGCACACCACCGAAGGAGCGGTTGTCCAGCAGACCGCCGTACTCGCGGGCGAAGGGGACACCCTGGGCCACGCACTGGTCGATGATGTTGGCGCTGACCTCCGCCAGGCGGTAGACGTTGTCCTCGCGGGCGCGGTAGTCACCACCCTTGACCGTGTCGTAGAAGAGCCGGTAGACGGAGTCCCCGTCATTGCGGTAGTTCTTCGCGGCATTGATACCGCCCTGGGCGGCGATGGAGTGCGCCCGGCGAGCCGAGTCCTGGTAGAAGAAGACCTTGACGTTGTAGCCCTGCTCGCCCAGGGAGGCGGCCGCGGCGCCGCCGGCCAGGCCGGAGCCGACGACGATGATGTCCAGCTTGCGGCGGTTGGCGGGGTTGACCAGCTTGGCCTCGAACTTGCGCTGCTCCCAGCGCCGGTCGATCGGGACGGAGTGGGGGGCCTTGGTGTCGGCGATCTTCTCGCCCTCGTAGTACAGGCCGTCGATGAGTTCAGTCATAGTCGTTCACTCTCAGTGGGTCGCCGCAACACACTCGGCGAAGTGCTCGGCGGAGGAGCCGATCGCGTCACAGAACTGCGGGTAGTAGTCACCAGTGGCCATGGGGGCATCGACATAGCCGAAGAGGATCGCCGTCGGAACAGCCATGAAGGCGGCGAACAGCGCGAAGGCCAGCACGAAGGCGATCAGCCGGATGAAGGGGACGGTGTTCCCCCGCACCGCGCCCAGCGTCTGCAGGGCGGACCACACGCCGTGCCACACGTGCAGGCACAGGGCGGCCAGAGCGACCGCGTAGATGAGCCACACCCACCACAGCTGGAAGCCGTAGTACATGTTGAGGTAGGCCCGTCCGTGCACGTAGTGTCCCCCCGGCGTCAGTGACAGGGTGGTGTACTGCAGGATGTGCCAGATGATGAACAGCAGGAGGATGACGCCGCCCCAGCGCATGGTGCGCATGGCGTAGCGGGAGGCGAAGTACTCGGCGCCGGGCTTCTTGACGGCGTACTTGTCGTTGCCGCGGGCCCGCTTGTTGCGGGCCCACAGGTGGAAGGCGCTGCCGGCGTGAGCCAGGAGGCAGGCGATGAGAGCCAGGCGGAGGATCCACAGGACACCGCCGTAGGGCATGATCGGCACCAGCAGTGCTCGCAGGAACACGGCGTAGTGATCGTAGGCGACCTCACCCTCGAAGTAGTGCAGGTTGCCGTAGGCGTGGAAGAGGACGAAGAACAGGAACACCAGTCCCGAGATCGCCATCATGCGCTTCATGAAGACGGTCGTGGAGAAGGCGGTCCGCCTCTTCAGGGAAGGAGCAGATGTTTTGGCCACGGCAGAAGGCTAGCCGGGCACCAGGTCCCGTAGGTGCCATCTGCGGCCCCACCAGCGACGTTCGTGTGACGATCCGCGGAATCCTGGGGATCTCACCGGGTCTCGATTCGTCATTCAACGCCGCGGAATATGCTGACGCCACCGTCTGAGGCCTCCTTTTCGTCACAGGGGCGTCAGACAAATCTGTGAAGTGGCCGACACTCGCCGCTTGTCCTCCCGCGGCCCATGTTTATCTCCGGTCGCTGCAGCATCCATCTGCTTCTTCAGGCCCAGCGCAATCCCTCCCGTCGGACTCCGGGGCTTGCTCCCGGTGAGTCGCCCCACGGACTCAGGCCCCGCTGGGATCACCGGCCTCGGCCCCCACCGGCCCCGGGCGCGGGCGCAGACTCAGCCGCATGACCACGGCGTCCTCCGGCGGCGCCTGGTAGTAGCGGCGGCGCCGGCCAATGGGAACGAACCCGTGCCTGGCGTAGAGCCGCTGGGCGGCCTCGTTGGACTGGCGCACCTCCAGCAGGACATCGGGGCAGCTCATCTCTCGGGCGGTGAAGACGAGCTCGGTGAGCATGAGGGAGGCGATCCCTCGTCCACGCGCGGCCGGGACGGTGGCGATGGTCAGCAGGTCCGCACTGGTCAGGCCGCCGGCGTGGTAGAGCCCGGCGTAGCCCAGGAGCCGTGGCCCGTGCGGCCTGACCCCGGCGGCGCGATCCGCGGCGTCATCGGCGTCACCGTCGCCATCGCTCTCTTCGGACTCGACGACGACGTAGCGGCGGTCCGCCATCGGCCCGTGGGAGGCCGCCAGCTCGGCGGCCAGCAGGTCACGGCTCCACGCCTCGGCTCCGAAGAGCTCGCCCTCGAGTCGGGCGACGGCCTCCAGGTCCCCCGCCGCCATCTCCCGCAGACCGCGGGCCCGGCCCGCTCCGGTCGCCTCGGGCACCTCAGTGTCCTTCTTCGCCCCGGGGTCAGCGCACGCGCTTGCGAGCGGCAGGCATCTGCACGTCGGCGTGGCGCAGGTAGAGCGGCTGCGTGCTCAGCTCCTCGCCGCGCTCGAGGCGGGCCAGGGCGATGCGCACCTGGGTCAGGGCATCGCCGGAGACGGGGGCCAGGGCCTTCTGGTAGGAGGCCATCTCCGCCAGCTCGGGGTAGAGGGAGGCACCGGAGCCGGCCACGACGTCGATGCCTCCACTCCCCCCGCCCGGTCCCGGTGCCTGCTCGGCGAGGCGCTGGGCGACCTGGGCCGGAGAGCAGACGATGATCTCGGTCAGGCGGGTGACGTCGTCGGGACCGTTGGCGCGGAAGAGTGCCGTATAGACCTCGCGCCTGCGGGCGTCGGTGGCGACCAGGACGACCGGCCCCGTCTGCCCCTCGTGGGACCCGAGCTCGTCCAGGGCGCGGCGGGCGACGGCGTCGAGGCTGGAGACCCCGTGGACGGGGACGCCCCGGGTGCGCCCGACGACCCCGGCCGTCACCAGCCCGGCACGCAGTCCGGTGAAGGGGGCCGGCCCGGTGGCGGCGACCACGGCGTCCAGCGGGCGCTCGGCCGCCTCGGGAGCCGACAGGGCCCGGGAGAGCATCTGTCCGAGGGACTCGGCGTGACGGCGGGTATCGGCCTGTTCGTCCTGGCTCAATACCCGCAGGGCGCGTGCGCCGGCGGCGGAGGGGGCGGCGTCGACGACCGCGAGCTGAGTCCCCAGGGAGGAGTCGATGGAGAGGATTCGCACCGGACCAGCCTATGCCCTCGGGTCTCGTGGCAGGTTGACGCGGCTCTCGGGGATCGTGTCCCCCAGGGTCTCACCAGCGGTCGCATCGGCGTCGTCCTCGGCCCCGTCCCCCAGCAGGGACAGGTCGATGGCGGCGCGGGGGATGCCCCGGCGTACTGCCGCCCCCTGGGTGTCGGACTCGTCCCGGCTGAGCCGGTCGGCGCGCTCGGCCATATCGGCGCGGTTGCGGGCCTGGCGCAGCGGGGCGGTCACCTTGCGCTCGTGACGCACCGTGATGATGACGGTAATGATCCCGACGACGACGACCGCCAGGACCGGCCCCCAGATCGCCCAGCCCCCCGTGGTGGAGCGCTCCTCGCTCTGCCCTGCGGAGGTCTTGGGCTTGGATCCGGCGCGTTCACGCAGGATCTCTCCGTAATCGCGCAGCTCGATGGGGCCGGCCAGGCGCCGCGTGGCGGCCTCCCCCATCGCCGTCACCGTGGTGCCACTCAGCGAGTACCAGGCGTTGGCGTTGCGGTCGTGGACGAGGTGGGCCTCGCCCATCTGGTCGACGTCGGTGGCCAGGTCGTCGTCGAAGACGGGGGTGCAGGTGGCGTGCCCCTTGTCGTGGACCACCTCGAGAAGACCGACAGGCTTGCCGCCCGAGGAGACGGTCGCGGCCCAGTCTCCGGTGTCGACGGGTTGGGCGGAGGGCTGGGAGCCGTCGAGGAAGCCGGAGGCCCAGGTGTAGACGCTGCGCGGATCACCCACCGTGATCTCGCCCTGCTCACCGGTGCTCTGACGCACCTGCGCCACGCACTCGCTCTCCATAAGCGCCTTGGCCTCGTCGCGCGAGTCGGCGTCGGCTGCGACTCCTGTCACGCCGCCGGCCGACGTGATCGGCACGGGGCGGGGGCCGGTGTCGGCAACGGCGCGGGCCGGCCCCGGGGCCAGGAGGCAGACACCCAGGAGCGTCACCGCCGCAGCCGGCAGGAGCAGGCGCCGAGGACGCCGGGAGCACTGAGCGGACCGGATGGGGATGGCGTTGCGGACCGGCGCCACGGTGGCGGGAGTGTTCACAGCGGCGCTCCCGGCTGGCAGGAGGCGTCTGCGCCCAGTGGGCTCAGGTCGACGTCGGCCCAGCGCGGACCGACGGCGCGCACGATGATCGTCCGGTTGCCGTCGTCGACCTCGCCAAGGTCCACGACCGGCTCCCCGGCCACCGAGCCGGCGGGGGCGTCCTCGGGCTGCGGGAGCTCGGCGCGCACGGCACCGTGGGGGCGCATCACCTGGATCTCCAGGCGGTCGGGGCTCAGGGCCTCGACCTTCTCCTCGCCCCACTCCACCAGGGTGACGGCGCGCTCCAGGGAGGAGTCCAGGTCGAGGGCGTCGATCTCCTCCAGGGAGGTGATCCGGTAGGCGTCCACGTGGATGAGGTCGGGGCCGTCGGACAGGGCGGGGTGCACGCGGGCGATGATGAAGGTGGGTGAGGAGACCCGGCCGCGCACCTCAAGGGCTGCGCCGATGCCCTGGGCGAGCGTGGTCTTGCCGGCCCCCAGCCCGCCGGAGAGCATCACGAGGTCGCCGGCGCGCAGCAGGCGGGCAAGGCGGGCCCCCAGTGCCCGGGTCTCGTCGGCGTCGCCGGTGGCGACGGTGATCCCGGGGGCGGTCTGCGGTGTGTGCGGCGCTGGGCTCATATTCCCTCCTCTTCCGTGCATGGATCCGATGGTGGAACCGGCCGGCCCGGTGGGGACCGGCGATATCCGACGTCTGCCGTCTAGGGTCGAGAGTAGTCGCCGGTGCCGGGTTCCCCGACGTAGCAGCGCGGGACACGAGCTCCCAACCGGGTCACGATCTCGTAGTTGATGGTGCCGCAGGCCTGCGCCCAGTCGTCCGCGGTGGGGACGGCCTCCTGGTCTGATACCTCGGGGGCGCCCCAGAGCACGGCGGTTTCCCCGACCCGGGCCGGTGCCGGCAGGGGCGCGCCAGTCTCGTCCACGGCCGGGCCGAGGTCGATGACCACCTGGTCCATGCACACCCGCCCCACGATGGAGGTCATGAGGCTGCCGACTCCCACGGGACCGGCGGAGCTGGCGGCGCGGGGGATGCCGTCGGAGTAGCCCAGGGGCACGAGCCCCACCCAGCGATCAGTGGGGGCGCTCCAGGTCCCACCGTAGGAGACGGCCTGCCCGGCCTCGATGCGCTTGACCTGCACCAGCGGGGACTCCAGGCGCATGGCGGGCCGCAGCCCGAGCTCGGCGCCGGTGGCCACGGAGGGGTCGGGACTCAGCCCGTACAGGCCGATGCCTGCGCGCACCAGGTCCATGCGGGCCTGCGGGTGCCATAGGAGTCCTCCGGTGGCGGCGAGGTGGTGAGTGGGCGGGTTGAGGCCGGCGGCGCGGACGACCTGCTCGGCCTGCCGGTAGCGCTCCAGGTGTTCCTCGGTGGAGCCGCTGGCCGGCTCGTCGGCGCGCGACAGGTGCGACCACAGGCCGACGACGTCGACCGTTCCCTCATCCTCGGCCCGCCTCAGCGCGGCGGCCAGGGCGGGCAGCTCCTCTGCGGTGGCGCCGCCGCGCGACATGCCGGTGTCGACCTTGAGATGGAGACGTGCCGCCCTCCCCTGCGCCCGGGCCGCCGCCGACAGGGCCTCGAGCTGGGGCAGGGTGGAGACCGACAGGTCCAGGTCTGCCGCCAGGGCGGCACGCAGGGGCGAGTCCTCGGCGGCCGCTCGGTCAGGCTCCATGACGGGCAGGAGCCAGGTGAGGAGCCGGGGGGCCTGCGAGGTGGGCTCCCCCGCCGGGCGGCTCACACCGGCCTCGTCCAGAAGGGCGCGCAGAGTCAGGGCCTCGGCGAGCTGGGCCACCCCCAGCCAGGAGGCTCCCGCCGACAGGGCCGTCAGAGCGACCGGCCCCAGCCCGTGACCGTAGGCGTCGGCCTTGACCACGGCCATCCACGGCACACCCGCCACCTGCGCCAGGCGCCGCCCGTTATGAGCCACGGCCGCCAGGTCGACAACGGCCCGCGAGGTAGTGGCCGCCGGCGGTGGCGCGCACTGGGCGACTGCCGGGCGCGGAGCGGCGGACGGGGGCATTGCGGCTGAGTCCAAGGAGGTGGTCACGGCGCGATTGTCGCACTGGGGCCGGTGGCGCCGCTGTTTCCTGGCGCACGCCTCCGGTCAGAAGGCCTGACGGATACCGCGTGGCTGACGCGTCTCAGACGTGGGGCACCGCCTGGAGCCAGTTGAGCTCGAGGCGGGCCGGGCCGAGGGCAGCGGCGATGTCCAGGGCGGCGATCGGGTGCCCGCCGGTCCCCGCTCCCCCGGCGCCCTGCGGGCTTGCTGCGGCATAGGCCCCCGCGAGCGCGTGCAGTCTGACGCCGGCGGCCACCGAGTCGACCAGCGTGTCCAGGACCGGGGCCGGCCCCGAGGCGTCCGGCGCGCCCGTCTCCCAGCGGGCGGCCGCGCCGGCCAGGACGGCTCCGAGGATCCCGGCCAGCACGTCCCCGCTTCCGGCGCTCGCCATCCAACCGGGTCCTCCGTCCACACTGACCAGGGGGCGCTGCGGCGCGGCGATGAGGGTGGTGGCCCCCTTGAGCAGGACGGTGGCGCCGGTGCGGCGGCAGATCTCGCGGGCGGCGAGCCCCGGGTGGGCCTCGACACGCTCGCGGCTCCAGCGACGGGTCTCCTGGGCCGGCGTCCCCTGATCCTCCAGCGCGATCAGCAGCGCGGCAGCCTCTCCGGCGTGCGGGGTCAGCACATGCAGTGGCGTGCATCCCAGGTCCTCGGTGAGGAGCTTGGGCAGGATGCTCAGGGCGCCGGCGTCGACGACGGTAGGGACCCGGGTGGGGCACTGCCGGTCTTTGCCGCAGGGACCCAGGGTGGAGGCGAGGACGGCTCGGACCTCATCGGCCCTGGTGGTGTCAGCGGGGTCGATGCCCGGCCCCAGGACGAGCGCCTGAACGCGTCCGGCGGCAGGAACGACCTCGGGGCGGGCGGCCAGGACGAGGTCCTCCACGCGTCTGGGGGCGGACAGGCGCACCATGCCGGCGCCGGCGCGTACCGCACCGCTGGCGGCCAGGACGGCGGCGCCGGGGTAGGACTCGCTGCCGGCCCACAGGCCGACCACGCCGCGGGTGTACTTGTGGTCATCGGGCCCGGGATCGCCAACAGCGCGGTTCAGGTAGTCGCCCAGGGCGCCGTCGACGGGGCGGCGGGCCAGGGGCCGGCTCGTGGGCGCGGGCAGTCCGAGGGGGACGACTTCGACGACGCCACACAGGTGCCGGGCCGGGGGCAGGCACTGGCATCCCTTGAGGCAGGTGAAGGTGACGGTGCGGTCGGCGGCCAGGACCGGGCCACTCACTGTGCCGTCGTCGACGCCGGTTCCGCTGGGCAGGTCGACGGCGATGACACGCAGCGGGCGACGCCCCGGCTCCCCGGCGGCGATGAGCGGGGCGATGAGGGCGGCGGCGTCAGGTCGCAGCGCCCCGGTGGCGCCGATGCCGGTGAGCCCGTCCAGGACGAGTCCGCCGTGGACGAGGAAGGCCTCGATAGCGGCCATGGCCTCGGCGGAGTCCTGGCCGGTTCCGTCGTCGCTGCGGTAGCCGGCGCCGTGAATGGTGACGCCGTGGCTGCGGGCCTCCTCCAGGGCGACGGGATGGGGGTGCTCGGTGACGAGCACGGCGCTGACCGCGCAGCCGCTGTGGGCGAGCAGACCTCCGGCCAGGAGGGTGTCGGCCCCGTTGTGGCCGCCGCCGACTAAGAGGAGTACCGGGGCCCCGGAGATCCATCCGGGGCCGGTCTGCGTCCCCGCCGCCTCACCTGCTCCTCCCAGCGGCGTCGCCGGGGACAGCGGTGAGGCTGGGGTGGCGGCCGCCCCCATGGGGCTCATCGCGGTCAACGGCGCCGGAACCGGCCGGGCGGGGGCCACCGCGGCGCCCGCGGTGCCGGCTCCTTGGCGCAGCTCGCGCAGCGCCGCCCGGGCCACCGCGTGGGCGGCGGCTCTCATGTAGCGGTCGGTGCCTGCGGTGACAGGGGCCTCCGCGGCCGCTATCTCCTGGGCGGGCCAGGCGCAGGTGGTGGGGTCGGTGACGTCGTGGGAACGCGGGAGGTCGTTGAGGTCACTCATCCGACCCATTGTCCTCCGCTCCGCTCTCCTCGCCCCTCCAACACGGCTTTGAGACGGGCAGTTTCACAGAGCAAGACCTCGCGGGTGGCCGCCGGCCCGCATTGCCCGTCCGCGGCCACGCGCCAAGAAGTTGTCTCTTCCAGAATTGGTGGCGCGTTCACCCCTCGCGCTGCCCGCTCACCCGGCACAATGGCTGAGTGATCCGCGCTGTAGGGACCGACCTGGTTGATATCCCCCGCCTCGAAGGCTACATGGACCGGGTACCCGGCCTGCGCGAGCGGCTCTTCACCCCCGCCGAACTGGCCGCCTGCCAGAAACGGGCCGCCTCACTCGGGGCGCGCCTGGCGGCCAAGGAGGCGGTTCTCAAGGCCCTGGGTTCGGCCTACGCCGAGCTCGGGCTGGACGCGCCCCAGGGGTGGGAGTACCAGGACATCGAGGTGACCTCCACGCCCGGCACCCCACCGCGCCTGCGCCTGACCGGGGCGGCCGCGATGGCCGCCCGCCAGGCCGGCATCGGCCACTGGCACATCTCCCTGGCCCACGACGGTGGTATGGCCCAGGCCTTCGTCGTCGCCCAGGCCGATCACGTCGACAACGACGACGACCTGACTCTGTCCTCTCAGCGCTCACAGGCCCGCACGAAGCAGCAGATCCGGTCCCTGCGCCCGGCCCTGTAGACGACGGCGCCGAGCCCGGACTGCGGGCTCGGCGCCGTTGCGGGGCGAGTCGACGTCTCGGCGTCGGTCCTACTCGACGGTGACGGACTTGGCCAGGTTGCGCGGCTGGTCGATGTCCAGCCCCTTGGCCCCGGCCAGCGCAGCGGCGAAGATCTGCAGCGGCACCACGGTCAGCAGCGGCCACAGGATCGTGGGGGTGACGGGCATCCGGATGATGTGGTCGGCGAAGGGCTCGACGTCGGTATCCCCCTCCTCCGCGATGACAATGGTGCGCGCGCCGCGGGCCCGGATCTCCTGGATGTTGGAGATGACCTTGTCGTGCAGGACAGGGCGGCGCGGGGTGGGCACGATGACGAAGACCGGAAGGCCCTCCTCGATGAGCGCGATCGGGCCGTGCTTGAGCTCACCGGCGGCGAAGCCCTCCGCGTGGACGTAGGCGAGCTCCTTGAGCTTGAGCGCCCCTTCCAGCGCCACCGGGAAGCCGACGTGGCGGCCCAGGAACAGGAAGGAGGACTTGTCCGCCAGCTCGGAGCCCAGCTCACGCACGCGGGCCTCCTCGTGGTCCAGGACGTGCTGGATGCGGTCCGGCATGGCGGCGAGGTTGTCCAGGTACTCGGCGACCTCGTCGGGCCACTTGTTGCCGCGCAGCTGGGCCAGGTAGAGCCCCAGCAGGTAGCAGGCGGTGATCTGGGCGAGGAAGGCCTTGGTGGAGGCCACGGCGACCTCCGGGCCGGCGTGGGTGTAGAGGACGGCGTCGGCCTCGCGGGCGATGGTCGAGCCGTAGGTGTTGACGATGGCCAGGACCTTGCTGCCCTGCTCGCGGGCGTGACGCACGGCCTGGATGGTGTCCATGGTCTCGCCGGACTGGGAGATGGCCACGGTCAGGGTCTTCTCGCTGACGACCGGGTCGCGGTAGCGGAACTCGTGGGCGAGCTCGACCTCCACGGGGATGCGGCACCAGTGCTCGATGGCGTACTTGGCGACATGCCCGGCGTAGGCGGCGGTGCCGCAGGCGATGACGATGATCTTGTCGACGCTGCGCAGGACGGCGGGGTCAATGCGCATCTCGTCGAGCTGGAGCTCACCGCGCTCGTCGACGCGGCCGCGCAGGGTGTCGGCCACGGCGGTGGGCTGCTCGTGGATCTCCTTGTCCATGAAGGTGTCGTAGCCGCCCTTGACGGCTGCGGAGGCGTCCCAGGAGACCTCCCAGGTCTTGGGCTCGACGGCGTTACCGTCCTTGTCCCAGATGTGGACGGCGTCGGCGGTCAGCAGGAGGACCTGGTCGTCGTCGACCTCGGCGGCCTTCTTGGTGAAGGCGACAAAGGCGGCGACGTCGCTGCCCAGGAAGTTCTCGCCCTCGCCCAGGCCGATGACCAGGGGGCTGGAGCGGCGGGCGGCGACGATCGCCGCGGGGGCCAGGTCGGTGACGGCCAGCAGCGCGAAGGCGCCCTCGAGGCGGGCGGTGACGGCCTGCATCGAGGCGACCAGGAGGTCGGCGACCCGGGTCGGGTCGGAGGCGGCGGACGGGTCCTGGCGCAGACGGGAGGTGAAGTCGATGTCCAGGACGTGGGCGACGACCTCGGTGTCGGTGTCGGAGAGGAGCTCGCGCCCAGCGGCCTCAACCTCCTCGCGCAGCGGACGGAAGTTCTCAATGATGCCGTTGTGGACCACGGCGAGGTGGCCGGCGCGGTGGGGGTGGGCGTTGGCCGTCGTCGGGCCGCCGTGGGTGGCCCAGCGGGTGTGCCCGATGCCCGCGGTGGCGGGAGCCGGCGGGGTGGCCTCAAGGATGGCGCGCAGCCCGGAGAGCTTGCCCGCCTCCTTGACGACATCCAGGCCGGAGGGCCCCACCAGCGCGACGCCCGCAGAGTCGTAGCCGCGGTACTCCAGACGGCCGAGGCCATCCATGAGAACGGTCAGGGAACGGGAGGAACCAGTTTCACTCAGAGGGCCGACGTGGCCGACAATTCCACACATGCTCCGATCGAATCATGCCGGCGCGGCGTTGACAACGAGCGCAGGCACACGTCGATGTGATCTCGGCGTGATCTCTGCGTGATCCCATTCCCCGCCGGCACCCCACCGACACCCCGACGGGCCCCATTCGTTCCTCGGGGATTGTCCGCCGGGCGTCTTCATTTGCGACACTGTGTCGGTGACATCCGAGCTGAGCGACCCGAGTGACCTGGGTATTCCGGGCGCCTCGCCCTACATCGAGCTGGACCGGGACCAGTGGTCCGCCCTGGCGTCCTCGGCGCCGCTGCCGCTGACCCAGGCCGATGTCGAGAAGCTGCGGGGACTGGGCGACCCCATCGACCTGGCCGAGGTCGACGCCGTCTACCGACCTTTGACGGCGCTGCTGGAGGACTACATCGCCACCTCGCGTGAGCGGGCACACCGCACCGGCGCTTTCCTGGGGGTGGCGGAGCCGCCCACGCCTTTCATCGTCGCGGTGGCCGGGTCGGTCGCCGTGGGCAAGTCGACGACGGCGCGCCTCATCGCCCACCTGCTCGCCCGCTTCCCGGACACGCCCAGGGTGGACCTGGTGACCACCGACGGCTTCCTGCTGCCCAACCGGGTCCTTGAGGAGCGCGGACTCATGGCCCGCAAGGGATTTCCCGAGTCCTACGACCGTCGCGCCCTGCTGGAGTTCGTCGCGGCGGTGAAGTCCGGCAGCGAGCGCGTCCAGGCGCCCGTCTACTCCCACACGGTCTACGACATCGTCCCGGACCGGCACGTGACGGTGGAGCGCCCCGACATTCTCGTGCTGGAGGGACTCAACGTGCTCCAGCCCGCCCCGCGGGGGTCACGGCCGGGAACCTCGGCGCTGGCGGTGAGCGACTTCATCGACTTCTCGATCTACGTCGACGCCGACCCCGACGACATCCGCCGCTGGTACCTGGACCGGTTCCTCACCCTCAAGCACACGGCCTTCACCC
Source organism: Actinomyces sp. SKVG-SVH-4(1) (assembly GCF_048514265.1). Classification (NCBI taxonomy): domain Bacteria; kingdom Bacillati; phylum Actinomycetota; class Actinomycetes; order Actinomycetales; family Actinomycetaceae; genus Actinomyces; species Actinomyces sp. SKVG-SVH-4(1). Next base: position 43,515 of record NZ_JBGEVE010000016.1, read on the forward strand.
AGCCGGGCTCGTACTTCCGGCGCTTCGCCGAGATCCCCGACGACGTGGCCCTGGCTGGAGCGAACGAGATCTGGGAGAGCGTCAACCTGGTCAACCTGCGCGAGAACATCGCCCCCACCCGGGGGCGGGCCACCCTGGTCCTGACCAAGGACGCCGAGCACCGCATGAGCCGGGTCCTGCTGCGCAAGTCCTGATTCCTCCTCGCGCTGAGACTCCAGTGGGGTGAGCTGCCTGGGGGTGGGAGTCGTCCGCCGGCTCCTTGGAGGGGCGGGCCGCCCGCTGTCGCCGTGCAGGCCTTGGGCGTGCACGGCACGAGGGTCGGGTGCTACTGCGGGAGGGTTGGGTGTACTCCAGGTAGGTAGGACCTTCGTGCAGTGCGCACAACCCCTGGCCAGTAGATCCCCACCCTCGTGGAGTAGACCGCACCAGAAGAGGGACATGCCCGAACCGGCATCAGACATGCACCGTCAGCAACCCGAAGAGGGGCCAAGGATGTCCACATCGGTGACAAAAGGCCCAGACCGTTCTCGTGGCGACGAAGCAAAACCGCATGATTTCAAGGTTCTCGTTCACGCGACCTGGAGTTCGAACATCCCTTTGTCACCGATATGGACACCAACAGGCCGATTCCCCGAAGAGTCCAGTGCAGCACCCAGCGTTAACACCGCAATGGCGGCACCGAGCTAAATTCTCAGAAAACACTCCCACCCCACTCCTTCCACAAGATTAACGAAGATCATCGACGGCCTTGATAAAAACCTCAGGTTGTTCAGAATGAATATCATGACCGCTTTTAACGTTGTCGACTAGAGTGCCACGAGAGAGAAGCGAGTGGACACGCGACGCATCACGATCATCCATAGCACCGAGCAGCACCCCACGACCATCGTAGTAGCCCTGCATATTTGATGGATGAGCAGCATGTAAAATAATTGACGGACAGCGAACAGCCTTCAGTGTTTCCGCCTGATTAAAACCAGCAAACCACGAGAAATCATAGAAGGTCTCACCGAATCGCAAATCATAGGAGCCCGTACCGTCCTGCAAGTTAGCCGTCAAGTCGAAGAACTCATTGACATGCAGCTCAGGAGGATAATACCAAAGGCGCGGTATTTCGCCGGGATGGCGCCTCATGTAATCGAGGGCAGGACGCTTAACAAACACATCAAAGTTCTTTTGCCCAAGAACTTGCGCAAGATAGGTGTGCTCAAGCGAGTAGCGGGTGAAATTTCGATCACCGCTTCGCAAAAAACGATGCATATCGCGAAACCCGAGCCAAGCAAATGTCTTCTCAGCCCTTCCAGGTTCAGTCGCAAAGAATGGCGCATCCTCAATCAACAAACCAGTGACAAGCTGCGGAGCCCTGGCGGCAACAATGGTCGCCAACAGACCTCCCGAAGAGTGACCGGAGATCAAGACTGGAGACTTGACAACATGCTGGATAAACCACACGAAATCAATCGCATTCTTGATCGCCGTATAATCTGCCGGATTTTTACTCGATCCACCATGGCCATAACAGTCGACCGCAAACACGTGATAGCGTTGAGATAGTTCTCCAAGCACTGCACTATAGTCCTTCCACGTTGTTTGCTGGCCGTGGACCAACATGAGCGGCGAACCATTGGCCGGCCCCTCACCATAGTGAATGATCGCACCACTCGGCAGCATTACCTGCTTTTCGATATAACCAGCACGACGAACAACTGCCTCCGCAGCCCGATCATACGTCATATTTCGATGAGCATAATAAGTCACACCTCCTCCGAGCAGGCCAAGCACGGCGCACATTATTATCAGCACACGCACCCTCTTTCGCTTAGTTTTCAGTATTGTCATGTGCCGCACGATGATCCCCCTCCACATGACGAGCAGCCTGCACAAAGAACTGCGTATCCATCAAGGCGAGCCCCCGGTCGATGTCGCCAATCAGTAGGAGCTCATCACCAGCCTTAATGTTGAAAACCTTTCTGGCACGGACCGGAAGCGTAAGCCTCCCATCCTGATCGATCACAACGGTGCCAAATATGTATTTACCGGGGCGATCAAGCATGGCAACCAATGAAGTGTCACCGTTGACAAGATCGTCGATCGCAACATCGAACACCTGCGCCAACCGAACGCATGAGGAAATGTCGGGATTACCACCCGGAGCCTCCCACTTGGCAATGGTCTGCCGAGAGACACCAACCTTCCTCGCCAACGTTTCCTGAGTCCAGCGATGCTTTTTACGCAAGGTGGCGATGTTGCTACTAATCATAAACGAATAATAAAACAGCACACCACGGTCGTCAATCAAACAATACAGACACAATGAGGTTTGCATGTTAAAAATAGTGGCATCCACCCCTGTTTGAATCCCACCAGAACCCACTCTTCACCAGTCCTGATCTGACGACCTTCCTGGGACGGGCCACCCTGGTCCTGACCAAGGACGCCGAGCACCGCATGAGCCGGGTCCTGCTGCGCAAGTCCTGAGCGCCCGTCCCTGAAGCCACCGTGAAGGCGGTCTGAAACCGGAGGGCAGCAGACTCAAGGTCATGACAGCACAGGAAACACGCACGGCTCCGATGAGCATCTTCGTCGTCGGCCTCGGAGTCATCGGGACAACCTACGGATATCTCTTTCAGAAGGCCGGTCACCACGTCGAGCACCTGGTGCGACAAAGCAGCACGAGGGCCTCAGTCAGCTCGCTCGAGGTCGAGATCCTCGATGGCAGGACTGACCCGAAAGGCTCACTGTCCCAGAACCAGTACACCGTTCACCACCGGGGACACACGAGCTACGACCTCATCGTGGTCTCAGTGCCGCAGGGCAGGATCGCCGAGGCAATGGCCGGCCTCCGTACGGGTAGGATCGAGGGACCTGTGCTTCTGTTCTGCGGATTCTGGGGAGAACGCGAGGAGCTCGACCGTTTAATGGCCGGCCGCGATGTCCTTCTGGGGTACCCGGTGGCGGGCGGGAGCATCACGGGAGAACGGCTCACCTGCTGCGTCTTCGACCACATCATGCTGGAGCGGCAAGACAGAGCCCGTTTCCCGGGCTACGAGAGGGTGGAGGCGCTGTTCAGCTCCTGCGGCATCAGCCTCGAGCACCCCCATGACATGCTCGAGTGGATCTGGCTGCATATGGCGATCAACGTCGGCGTCGGTGCCGTGGCAGCAATGCACGGCGACGTCGAGGACACGACGCACGCCGCCGAGCAGCTCATGGGCTCTACCAGGATGCTCGCCCGGGTGGTCAAGGCGATCCGGGAAACATCGAGGATCGTGGCCTCGCGCGGCGTTGATCTGAGGCGCTACCGCGGCGAGATGCTCGCCTACCGGCTGCCGACCGCCGTGTCCGCACCCCTCATGAAGCGGATGTTCGCCAGGAATCTTCTCACCCGACGGATCATGACACTGCATGGCAACACCGCTGACCTGTTGTTCGTGTGCCGGACCGTCTACGAGCAGGGCCGGACCAGCGGGATCTCTGCGCCCTTCTTCTACAAGAGCTACGAAGCGGCCCGTGACAAGGCTGCCTGCCGTAATCAGCACCTACCTGACATGGTCCGTGGACGGAACGAAACGGCGTGAAACCGAGTGGCGTCGCGCTGAAGCCGCGGTGAAACCGCCGGGGTCCAGCCTTGGCAGCATGGCAACACGAACAGCAAGCGAATCGCTCTCACCGGGCGAGACACCGGCCATCAGGACCGATGGCCTGACCCGCACCTTCGGCTCCTTCACCGCCGTCGACCGCCTGGACCTGGAGATCCCCACCGGCATCGTCTACGGCCTGCTCGGCCCCAACGGCGCCGGCAAGTCGACGGCGCTGCGCATGATGACCACCCTGTTGGCCCCCACCCGGGGCCGGGCGATGGTCCTGGGGCACGACGTCGTCCGCGAGCGCCACGCGGTGCGCGGCCTCATCGGGGTGACGGGACAGTACGCCAGCGTCGATGAGACGCTCACCGGCTCGGAGAACCTGCGCCTCTTCGGGCGCCTGCTGGGCCTTGGCCGGCGTCGGGCGCGGGAGCGGGCCGAGGAGCTGCTGGCCGCCTTCAGCCTGACCGAGGCAGGCGGCAAGCGGGTGAGCGGTTACTCCGGTGGGATGCGGCGGCGACTGGACCTGGCGGTCTCGCTCATCTCCCGTCCCCCGCTCATCTTCCTCGACGAGCCCACCACTGGCCTGGACCCGCGTACGCGTGAGCAGATGTGGGACGTTATCCGCTCCCTGGTGGAGGGCGGCTCGACGATCCTGCTGACCACTCAGTACCTGGAGGAGGCCGACCGTCTGGCTCACCGAGTCGGCATCATCGATGCCGGACGGCTCATCGCCGAGGGCACCCCCGATGAGCTCAAGGACCGGGTGGGCAGCAGCTCTCTGGTGCTGACGCCGGCGACCCCCGAGGACCAGGCCGCTACCGCCTCCATCATCGAGCGGGTGACCGGTCACGCCCCGGCGACCGTCGACCAGGGCACCCACCTGCAGGCGCCGCTGAGCGAGGCCTCGGTGGCCACCGAGGTGCTCGTGGCCCTGCGCGACGCCGGCCTGTCCCCCAGAACCGTCTCGGTGGACCGCCCCAGCATGGACTCGGTCTTCATGGCCCTGACCGGGCAGCCCACCAAGCACGATGACGCGGCCTCGCCCGATGCCGCCGCGCCGTCGGCACCATCACCCGCTTCCTCGTCCTCCCGTCCCGCAGACTCTCAGGAGCAGTCATGACCATCCCCGCCACCGCACCGACCAGTAGCTCCCTCTCCCCCGGCGTCTGGCGTTTCAGCGAGGCCCGGCTCGTCCCGGACACCCTGGCCATGGCCTGGCGCTCACTCATCACCATGGTGCGCAACCCCGGGGAGTTCTACGACATCCTCATCCAGCCGGTCATGTTCACTGTCCTGTTCGGCGAGCTCTTCGGCGGCGCCATCGCCGGCGACGTCAAAGCCTACCTGCCCACGATCGTCCCGGGTCTCATCATCATGAATGCCCTGACCACGAGCCAGAGCGTGGGCGTGGACCTGCGCGAGGACATGGACAAGGGCGTCTTCGACCGCTTCCGCACCATGCCGATGTCCCGTATCGCGCCGGTCCTGGGGCCGATGGTCTCCGACGTGCTGCGCTACCTCATCTGCACCTCACTGACCGTACTCACCGGCTACATCCTGGGCTACCGGCCTGCCAACGGCTGGTCGGGGACGATTGGCGCCATCGCCCTGGCGGCGGGCTGCGCCTGGGCCATCGCCTGGATCTTCCTCTTCCTGGGGACGGTCTTCTCCTCGGCCCAGGCGGTCACCTCCTTCACGGTGATCGTCCTGTTCCCGCTGACCTTCCTGTCCAACGCCATGGTGCCCACCTCGACGCTACCGGGCTGGCTCAAGGCCTTCGTGCGCCACAACCCGGTCTCGCACATCGTCGACGGCGGCCGGTACCTGCTGGACGGAACAGCGGGCTCGGCCGGGGACGTACGGGCCGCGATCATCGGTTCACTCCTGATCCTGGCCGTCATGGCTCCCCTGACGGTCGTGCGCTACCAGCGGCGCAACGCCTGAGCCGCACCTCAGGGACTCAGCCGACCTCGCCCGCCAGACGGCCGGCGAGGTCGGCAGCGTGAGCCACGAGCCCGCCGCGGTCCAGGGACCGGATCCTCGCCTCGGCCTGCGCCAGCGCCCGGGTGTCCAGCTTCTCGGTGCGGCTGCGCAGGTAGTCGTGGGAGAGCAGGCGGCAGGTCTGGTTGGTGCCCACCGCCAGGGCGGTGGCGACCAGCTCGCCCCCTACTGCCCGCCAGTCGGAGCCCGCGTCCTCAGCAGCCACGGCGGACAGGCCGACGGCCGCCGCGAAAGCCATGAGCGTGGGAATGTCACGCTGCCGTGGAGCCGGATCGGAGAGGATCTCGCGCAGCAGGGAGGTGGCTCGGGCACGGACGGCTCGGGCATCGAGCTCGACGGCGTCGTCGGGGCTGAGCTCGACGTCGGTGACCAGGCACATGCTCAGGATGTAGAGCTCCCACTGGGAGCCCGATCCCAGGATGGAGCGCCAGTTCCCGGCGTAGCGCAGGCTCACGCGCTGGATGAGGGCGGCGGTGCGCACGTTCCCGCGGGTGAGCTCGAGCTCGCCGCGCACGGAGCGGGCGATGAAGCGCATGGTTCCCGGCAGGTCGACCGGCTCCAGGCTCTCCAGCAGCCTGCCCGCCGTCTCGGGGCGCGGATCGAGGTAGACCGCGCAGTAGGCCCCCTCCATGTGCAGTGTCGTGCGGAAGAACTCGCCCCAGCTGGGCAGGACCCGTTCCAGGAGCACCTGGGCGCGCGAGCAGGCGTCGACGACCTGGCTGTAACGCCCCAGGGACATGAGCACCTGCAGCCGGTGGAGGTGCAGCTCGAGCAGGTGAATGCCGGCCAGGTCGTGGCCATGGAGCCGCCCCAGGAGGGCCTCGATGGTCTCCAGGGAGGCCTGAGGATCACCGTCGTCCTCCTGCTGGGCGGCCAGGCAGCGGGTCGCCGCCCAGGCGACCCAGGGGTCGGCGTCGCCGGTCAGCTCGGGCCACTGCTCGTCGCTCGCACGCAGGAAGCGCCTGACCCGGCTGAACGGTCCCTCTCCGTCGAAGGAGGCCGGCAGCAGGGAGCGGACCTGTTCGGGCACGTGGCTCAGGAGCCCGAAGAGGGTGACGCACAGGGCCAGGACGCTCAGGCCTGCCTCGTTGCCGCGTGAGTCCTGGGCGGGTTGGACAGCGGCAGCGATGAGGCGCGCACCATAGTCGGCGATGCGCTCATAGCTCCAGGTGACGCTCCACAGGCGCATGAGGGCGGCACCGATGAGGCAGATGGCGTCGCGCAGCTCCGCCGGCAGGTGATCCGTGCCGTGGCCGTCGGCCTGTGCCAGGAGCCGGTCGAGCTGTTGAAGGATGACGGCCTCATCGTGGGCGACCTGCCGGAAGAGGCGGTCGTGGCGGCGCGCCTCAGGGTGACGGGCGTCGCCGAAGTCGCCGGCGTCCACGGGAAAACGGATCTGGGAGCACAGGTCCACCGCCCACTGGCGCAGGGCCGCGCGGGCCTCGGCCTCGTCACCGGAGGCGGACAGCTGCGCCAGAGCGAAGTCGCGGACGGTAACGAGCATGTGGAAGCGGGGCAGGCCGTGGTCGCGCACCACGAGCAGGGAGTGGGAGACCAGGGCGTCGAGGAGGTCGGCGGCCTGCGCGCCGATGAGCGCCTCCGCGGGCAGGAGGGTGAAGCCGTCGGCGAGCAGGGCCAGCCGGGCCAGGGCGCGGCGTTCGGCGGCGTCGAGCAGGTTCCAGGACCAGTCGATGACCGCTGTCAGGGTGCGCTGACGGGCCGGGACGTCACGGGCGGCGGTGAGCAGATCGGGTCTGCCGGGCAGTCGCTCGGCGATCTGGCCGACCGACAGGCTGCGGGTGCGTGCGGCGGCCAACTCGATGGCCAAGGGGATGCCCTCCAACCGGCTCAGGAGCTCGCCTAAGTCGTCATCGTCGATGACCTGGCCGGGGCGAGCGGCCAGAGCACGGGCGCGGAACAGCTCGGCGGAGGAGGTGGCATCGAGGGCCTCAAGGCGGTGGACGTGCTCCGCGGCCAGGTCGACGGGGCGGCGCGAGGTCGCCAGCACGCGCAGGTCGGGGCAGGCGACCAGGAGCGGCCCGATGAGGTCGGCCGCCTCGCCGGCCAGGTGCTCGCAGTTGTCCAGCAACAGGACGGTTCCGGGCTGGGAGAGGGCGGCGGCCAGATCGCGGTGCGGGTCACCGTTGACGACCGCGGAGCCTCCGATCGCGTCGAGCACGACCCTGGCCAGATCGGCTCCGGGTGACACCTCGGCGAGGGCGACGACGTAGACGGCGGGGCGGCGGCTGCGGGCCGCCACCACCTGGGCCAGGGTGGTCTTGCCGACCCCACCGGGGCCGGTGAGCGTCACCAGACGGTGGGTGCTCAGGGCCTTGAGAACACCGGTCACGTCCGCCTCGCGCCCCAGGAAGTGCTCGGGCTCGGGCTGCAGGCCGTGGCGCACAGGGCTCTCGGCGGCCAGGACGGCCTCGTGGGCGGCGCGCGCGGCCGGTCCGGGCACGGCTCCCAGCTCGCGCAGCCGACGGCGGTACTGCTCGTAGATCTCCAGGGCCGCAGCCGGTGAGCGCACCCAGGACTCGGCGCGCATGAGGGCGGCCAGGACGGTCTCGTCGCCGCCGTCGCGCTGGGAGGCCTCACGCAGCAGGTCCACGGCCCGCTCGTGCTCACCGGTGGCCTCCAGGGCGAGCCCCCGGTCGCGGCGGGCCCCCTCGGTCAGGGCTGCAGCCCGCTCTCGCAAGAGGGCCATAGGGGCGGCTCCTGCTCCACCGTTGTCATCGACCTCGTCGGGAACGGGCACCTGGGGCAGTCGGTCGGTGAGATCGAGGACCTGCTCCCACTGGCCGGCGGCGGCGCAGGCTCGGGCGCGCTCCGCCCGATACGACAGGTCCCGGACATCAGCCTCCGCCTCCGCCAGCTCCAGTCGGTAGCCATCGCCGTTGCGCTCGACGACGCCCTCCCCCACGACGGCACGCAGCCGGGAGACGACGACGTGAAGCGCCCGCAGCGGCCGGGCCGGGGCGTCGTCGGGCCACAGGGCCTCAATGAGGGCGCCGTCGCTCACCCTGGCGTCCTGGCTGCCGGCGAGCACGGCGAGCAGGTCAAGGCTCCTCCCGCTCAGGGACCGGCCTTGCCAGGTCGGCGGCTCCGTCAGGAGAGCCAGGCGGTACGGAGAGGTCACGAGGCCATTCTCACCCATCACCGTGAGGAAGTGCTCCACACGCCGGGGCCGGTCGCGACGCCGGCCACCGTCATGACGGTACGCCGGTTCCGAGATCCTCAGATGAGACTCAGGCGTTAGGAAGCAGCGAAGGCTTGAGACGACATGCGCTTGAGCAGGGCAGACACGTCCGGGACGTCATCGTGGGGACCATCGTCAGAAAGAGTAAAACGTTGAGCCTTCATCGTATCCATGACAGCGCCGATGGACGATGTGCGGCCCTGAGGTCCGGCCCCAAGCGTCACCCCTTCGGCAGCACACCAACCTTCGGGGGCCTGCTTTGAAGGCATCTCCCACCTGAAAAAGCCGAAGCGCTTGCTGCCCCGGCGATCGGGGAAGAACACGGCGACGATCGTGTCGGCACCGTGGTCGAGGTGATCGGCGATCACGGAGTCGATGGGCTCGGACTCAGGGACCGCAAGGATCCTGGTGTCATTGAGGTAGTGGTTGCGCCTGAACAGCTCCCGCCCCTGAGTCGTACCGAGGAAAAGCCCCACAGCGCGCGCCGCATCACGCCGCGTCGTCTTGGTGTCACTCATCTCTGCCAGCTCCTGAAGTGCTGTTCCATCCAGTCGATTACCTGCTTGTATGACTCGTCGTAAGACGCCCCCAGTATGGCATGGTCGTTCCTCCCCAGTACTTGGATGGGACGGGTCTCACGGTCGCGGTCCCGATGGTACTGGTGAGAGTGGATGCAACCATGACGCGTGTCGATCCGAAACACGGGCTGCCAGCCGTCATCAGGGCTAGATCGCCACTCATGCTGGAGCGCATAGTCGACCACGCGCCCCCTGTAGGTCCTCAACCGTATGACTATCCGGTGGCGCCCTGGCCCGGCGATCGGGCCGACATCGATTGGGTAGGTCTCGTCCTCACATACGTGGATCGGCGGAGGACGGTATCCGCCGTCGGGCAGGTCCATGCTCGCTCCGCTCGATTTGTTAGACGCTGTATCCCAACGGTTATATCAGAAGTAGATCGGCAATAACATTGGGGCTGAGGCATAGACGTCACCCACTACACGGCCACGCCGTGCACCTGCAGTTCCAGAACCTTCAATGGCCTGTGCCCCGCCCATAGGTTCTGGGCGGGGCACATAGATCGGGCATGATGCCTTTTGAAGGCAGGGGAGGAAACCGCCGTCAGCTCACAGGCTGAGGTTGTTCTTGACGGTGTCGGCCAGGGAACGGGCCACGCGGTCGGCCTCCTCCTGGGTGGCGGCCTCGACCATGACGCGCACGAGCGGCTCGGTGCCCGAGGGGCGCAGCAGGACCCGGCCGGTCTCGCCCAGGTCCTTCTCCGCGGAGGCCACGGCGTCCTGCACGGCCTTGTTGGTGCTGGCGGCGCCCTTGTCGACATTCTTGACGTTGATGAGGGTCTGGGGCAGGCGGGTGACGACGCTGGCGAGCTCGGCCAGCGTCTTGCCGGTGCGCTTGACGCGCGCAGCCACGTGCAGGGAGGTGAGCACGCCGTCACCGGTGGTGGCGTGGACGGTGTCGATGACGTGCCCGGACTGCTCGCCGCCCAGGGTGTAGCCGCCCTGGAGCATCCGCTCGAGCACGTAGCGGTCGCCCACGCCGGTCTGGACGGTGCGGATGCCGTGCTCACGCATGGCCAGGATGAGGCCGAGGTTGCTCATGACGGTCACGACGAGCGTGTCGGAGCCGAGAGTGCCGTCGGCCTTCATGCCGATGGCGAGCATGCCCATGATCTGGTCACCGTCGACGAGCTTGCCGTCGGCGTCCACGGCCAGGCAGCGGTCGGCGTCGCCGTCGTAGGCCACACCCATGTCCGCCCCGACCGCCGTGACGTAGTTCTGCAGCTGCTCGGGGTGGGTGGAGCCGCAGTTGTCGTTGATGTTGAGACCATCCGGAGAGGCGTTGATGACGATGACCTCGGCGCCGGCGGCCCGCAGCGCGGCCGGGCCGACGACGGAGGCGGCGCCGTTGGAGGCGTCGACGACGATGCGCAGGCCGGACAGGTCAGTGGCGACGGAGTCGACGAGGTGGTTGATGTAGTTCTGATCCGCGACGGTCTCCCCCTTGATGACGCGGCCGACGTCGGCGCCGGTGGGGCGGTCGTTGACCTTGCCCAGGAGGGCCTCGATCTCGTCCTCGACGGCGTCGGCGAGCTTGTAGCCGCCGCGGGCGATGAACTTGATGCCGTTGTCCGGGAAGGGGTTGTGGGAGGCGGAGATCATGACGCCCAGCTCGATGTCCTGGGTGGCCGTCAGGTGGGCGATCGCCGGGGTGGGCAGGACGCCCACGCGGGTGACGTCGATGCCGGAGGAGGCCAGGCCCGCGCTGATGGCGTGGTCGAGGAACTCTCCGGAGGCGCGGGTGTCGCGGCCCACGATCGCGCGGGGGCGGCCGCTGCGTGAGCTCCGTGCGGCGGACGTGTCCTTGGTCAGGACGCGGGCTGCGGCCTCACCGAGCTGTACGGCCAGGGTGGGCGTGAGCAGGTCGTTGGCCAGGCCGCGTACGCCGTCGGTTCCGAAGAGACGAGCCATGGAAATCCTCCTGAAGGGTGACGAAACAGCACCATCCTGCCACGGGGCGCCGAACATCGGGGCCCAACCTTCGGCCAGCGCACAAGGTCTGATGTCCTGCGCCGACCCCGGCCCGGCGGCTCGCGCCCGAGATCGCGCCCCCCACCTGGGCGCATCGGCTGCCTGCCGGCCGCGTATCGACTGAAGCGGTGCCGCCCGGGAGGCTCCCCGCCACCCCTGACACATGACGACAGCGGCCGCCCCAGGAAGGGGACGACCGCCGTCGTAGCGGAGGGGAGGCCCGGCCGGCTCGGCCAGGACCTGACCCGATCAGCGCTTGGAGTACTGAGGGGCGCGGCGGGCCTTGTGCAGACCGGCCTTCTTGCGCTCCACGATGCGCGAGTCGCGAGTGAGGAAACCGGCCTTCTTCAGGGTGGCGCGGTTGGCCTCACGGTCGATCTCGTTGAGCGCGCGGGCGATGCCCAGGCGCAGGGCGCCGGCCTGGCCGGAGACGCCACCGCCGTTGATGCGGGCGACGACGTCGAAGCGGCCCTCGAGGTCCAGGATGGTGAAGGGGGCGCGCACGAGCTGCTGGTGCAGCTTGTTGGGGAAGTAGTCCTCCAGGGAGCGGCCGTTCAGCGTCCACTGGCCGGTGCCGGGAACGAGGCGCACGCGAGCGACGGCCTCCTTGCGGCGACCCAGGCCGGAGCCGGGGGCGGTGATGGACTGGCCGCGACCCGGAGCGGACTCCTCGGTCTCGGTGGTGTAGCTGGAGGGGGCGTTCTCCTCGTCCAGCGCGTCAATGTCGACAGTGGTCTCAGCCACGATATGTCCTTTGCTTGTCGCGGGGTGCCGAGCGCTGGAGCGCTTACTGGGCGACCTGGGTGATCTCGAACGTCTTCGGGCTCTGGGAGGCGTGCGGGTGCTCAGCACCCGCGTAGACCTTGAGCTTCTTGAGCTGGGCGCGACCGAGCTTGGTGTGGGGAACCATGCCCTTGATGGCCTTCTCGACGGCGCGCTCAGGGCGGGTGGCCAGCAGCTCGCGGTAGGAGACGGCGGTCAGACCACCCGGGTGGCCGGAGTGGCGGTAGGCGAACTTCTTGTCAGCCTTGCCGTTGGTGAGAGCCACCTTGTCGGCATTGATGATGACGACGTAGTCGCCGCAGTCCTCGTTGGGGGCGAACTGGGGCTTGTGCTTCCCACGGAGCAGGGTGGCGGCCTGGGCCGCGAGTCGACCCAGGACGACGTCGGTGGCGTCAATGACGTACCAGTTCTTCTCGACGTCGCCGGGCTTCGGTGTGTACGTGCGCACGGGCGTTGCCTTCGTTTCTCTTGGCGAGTGGGCACGCCGAAGCGCGGTGAAGCGTTCGCGTTCGGCGAGACCACCATGGTCAGGTGAGTGGTCGGAGCACAGGCGATCCGGGGCGAGTGGGACGGCACCGCGGACACGCACACGTGTGCTGCACGACGATTGCCAACAGTACCGGGCGCCCCGCGGAAGGGTCAAAAGGTGCGGCTTCCCAGTTCCGTGAATCGCACCACGCGGCCAGGCGAGCCCCTGACCGCCGATCAGCAGCTCAGACGCCGGGTGGTGCGGGCCCGCTCGGCCTGGGCGGCGAGCTCGTCGTCGGCCGGGTAGGTGACCTCCTCCAGGGTCAGTCCGTGCGGCGGGGCGACGGGGGCGGCGCTCTGGCGCGTGCGGGCGTCCAGGAGCTCGCGCGGCCAGGTGACCGGCTTGCGTCCCTGCCCGACGGCCAGGCCCGCCCCCACCAGGGAGCGGACCATGGAGTGGCAGAAGGCGTCGGCGACGACGCTCAGGGTCACGAGCCCGGCGTCCGGCCCTGCGTCCGGCCCGGCCTCGGCCCGGCGCCACTGCAGGGTACGCAGGGTGCGGATGGTCGTGGCACCCTCGCGGGGCTTGCAGTAGGACAGGAAGTCGTGCTCGCCGAGCAGGGGCCGGGCACAGGCGTCCATGGCCTCGACGTCGAGCACCTCGGGCAGCCATAGGACGGTGGCGCGCCGGGCGGGGTCGCGCGGGGCGGCGGCGTCGGCGATCCGGTAGGTGTAGCGGCGGCTCAGGGCGCCGAAGCGGGCGTCGAAGGCCTCCGGCACGGTGCGTGCCCCGGTGACGACGACGTCGCTGGCCCCGCGCGGCGTGCGCGCCAGGCTCTGCTGGGCCTCACGGGCAAGGACGCCCGCCACCCGGGTGAGCAGGGCGGCCTCGGGGAGGCGCTCGGAGCGTCCGGGCAGTGCGGCCCAGGCCTCAGGACTCACGTCGAGGTGGGCCACCTGGGCGGCGGCGTGGACGCCGGCGTCGGTGCGTCCGGCCACGGTGAGGCGGATGGGCTCACGCAGCACGGTGGCCAGGGCGGAGGTGAGGACCCCCTCGACGGTGCGCAGCCCGGGCTGGGCGGCCCACCCGGAGAAGAAGGTCCCGTCGTAGGCCAGGTCGAGGCGGATGCGTGGCATGCCCCCATTGAACCGCACCGGCTTCGCCCTTCCACTAGGCTCGCGGCCGTGAGCACAACGACTCTGTCCGTGGACTGCGGAGGCGGCGGCATCAAGGCTTCGGTGCTGGACTGCGAGGGCAACATCATCTCCCGCGCCGTGCGCACCCCGACCCCCTACCCGCTGCCGCCGGAGAAGCTGGTGGAGACCATCGCCTCGCTGGCCTCCCAGCTGCCGGGCGCGGACCGGGTGACGGTGGGGATGCCGGGCATGATCCGCCACGGGGTCGTCGTCGCCACGCCGCACTACATCACCAAGGACGGCCCGCGATCCAAGGTGCTGCCCGACCTGGTGGAGGCCTGGGGCCGCTTCGACATGGGCGCCGCCGTCTCCAGGGCCCTGGGAATCCCCTCCCTGGTCCTCAACGACGCCGAGGTCGCCGGGGCCGGTGTCGTCACGGGCCACGGCCTGGAGATGATCGTGACCCTGGGCACGGGCCTGGGCAACGCGGTCTTCGACAACGGGGTCCTGGCCCCGCACGTGGAGGTCTCCCAGGGGCCGGTGCGCTGGGGACTGACGTACGACGACTACATCGGCGAGCACGAGCGCCTGCGCCTGGGCGACGCCCACTGGTCGCGCCGGGTGCGCCGCGTCGTCGACGCCCTGCGCCCCATGTACCTGTGGGACCGCCTCTACCTGGGCGGCGGCAACTCGCGGCGGATCACGGCGGCCCAGCTGGCCAAGATCGGCGACGACGTCGTCGTGGTCCCCAACGAGGCCGGCATGACCGGGGGCGCCCGCTGCTGGGACATGGCCCGCCCCTAGTTCCCGTTACTCCGTCCGTCGCCGGGGCCCTCCCCCAGGGGAGGCCGGTTACCTTCGCGGCACACCCGGCCGCTCATATCTCCGACTCAGCACCAACAGTCCCTTGCCGAGGGGCGCATCACCTTCTATCTTGCCGATAAGTTCTGCGACGTGTCCACGGCGGCACCCTCATCGTGCAAGGAGGCACTATGCGTATCGGAGTCCCCTGCGAGCCGGCCGATCAGCCGCGTGCCGCTGCGAGCCCACAGACGGTGGAGCGGATGATCCGCCTGGGCTACGAGGTCCTGGTGGAGAGCGGCGCCGGGGCGCGGGCGCAGTTCCCCGACGAGGCCTATGAGGCCGCCGGGGCCAGCCTGGCCGGCGGGGCCCGGGTCTGGGGCTGCGACGTCGTGGTGAGCTCCTCGGCCCCCGCCGAGGAGCACCTGGCGCTCATGAGCCGGGGCGCGGTCCTCATCTGCCGGCTGGACCCGGCGCGCCACCCCGAGCTCCTCGAGTCGCTGCGCGAGCGCGGCATCAGCGCTCTGGCCCTGGACGTGGTCCCCAGGATCTCGCGGGCGCAGTCCCTGGACGTGCTCTCCTCGCAGGCGAACCTGGCCGGTTACCGCGCCGTCATCGAGGCGGCCTCCCACCTGGGCAGGCTGTTCAGCGGGCAGGTGACCGCCGCCGGTAAGTTCCCGCCCGCCACCGTCTATGTCATCGGCGCGGGCGTGGCCGGCCTGTCCGCCATCGGGACCGCCTGCTCCCTGGGCGCGCAGGTGCGCGGCTCCGACGTGCGCCCGGAGGTCGCCGACCAGGTGCGTTCCATGGGGGCGCAGTTCGTGCCGCTGCCCAGCGCCCAGGAGGTGTCCTCCGACGGCTACGCCAAGGAGATGAGCGCCGACCAGGCGAGTGCGGCCAACGCGCTCTACGCCCAGCAGGCCGCCGAGTCCGACGTCGTCATCACCACGGCGAGCATCCCGGGGCGCCGTGCCCCGGTGCTCCTGGACCGCTCCGCGATCGAGGCCATGCGCCCCGGATCGGTCATTATCGACATGGCGGCGGCCACCGGAGGCAACACCGAGCTGACGGTGCCCGGTCAGGTGATCACCACCGACGGCGGTGTCACGATCGTCGGGCACACGGACCTGGCCGGGATGCTGCCCTCGCAAGCGACCCAGCTCTACGGGCGCAACATCGTCAACCTGCTGAGCCTGGTCACCCCCGACAAGGACGGGACCCTCGCCCTGGACCTGGACGATGAGGTGGTCCGGGCCATCACGGTCACCCACGACGGCGAGCTCCTGTGGCCCCCTCCCCCGATCCAGGTCTCGGCCGCCCCCGCCGCGAGCCAGCCGGAGCGGACGGCCGCCGACGACGCGGCCGCCCAGGAGGCCGCCCGCGCGGCCCAGGCGCGCTCACGCTCCCGGCAGTGGCTGGGGCTGGCCGCCGCGACCCTCGTGGCCGCCGCGCTGGTGCTGGTGACGCCGTCGGCCGCCACGAGCCACTACATCGTGCTCATGCTTTCGGTGATCCTGGGCTTCCACGTCATCTCCAACGTGACCCCGGCCCTGCACACGCCGCTGATGTCGGTGACCAACGCGATCTCGGGAATCATCCTGGTCGGGGCGATCTCGCAGGTCGGTCACCCCCATCCGCTCATCAGCGCCATCAGCCTGGCGGCGGTGGTCCTGGCCACGATCAATATCGTCGGCGGCTTCGCGGTCACCCATCGCATGCTCGCCATGTTCACGAAGGACTGAGGTGAGGAGCAGATGATGACTCACATCCTGATGCCGGCCACGTCGTCGAGCACGTTGATCGCCGCCGTGCCGTCGCTGCCCTCGCCGGTGGTCCTGGCCTATATCGCCGCCGCGATCCTGTTCATCCTGGCCGCGGCCGGCCTGTCCCGCCATGAGACGGCCGTGGCCGGCAACGTGGCGGGCGCCGTCGGCATGGGCGTTGCGGTGCTGGCCGCCATCGGCCTGGCCCTGAGCAACCACCCCGCACGCGGTGTGCTGCCCACGCTGCTGCTCATCGCCATGGGCCTGGCCCTGGGCTCGGTCATCGGGCTGGTGGTGGCCCGGCGCGTGGCCATGACCGGGATGCCCCAGCTCATCGCCGTGCTCAACGGGCTGGTGGGGCTGGCCGCCGTCCTGGTGGGCTACAACTCCTACGTCTCCCCCGACGCCCTGTCCGCCTCGCTGGGCGCCTTCCACCTGGGTGAGGTCTTCCTGGGCGTGTTCGTCGGCGGGGTGACCTTCACCGGCTCGGTCCTGGCGGCCGCCAAGCTGGCCGGCCGGGTGCCGGGGCGGCCGCTGACGCTGCCGGGCCGCAACCTGCTCAACCTGGGGGCGCTCATCGGCTCCCTGGTCCTCATGGTCGGTTTCATGATGGCGCCGGCCGGCTCCGCCGCGGGCTGGGCCCTCCTGGCGGTGATGACGCTCATCGCGCTGGCGCTGGGGGCGCACCTGGTGCTGGCCATCGGCGGCGGCGACATGCCGGTGGTCGTCTCGATCATGAACTCCTACTCGGGATGGGCCTCCGCCTTCACCGGCTTCATGGTGGACAACGACCTGCTCATCATCACCGGGGCGCTGGTGGGATCCTCGGGGGCCTACCTGTCCTACCTCATGTGCCAGGCCATGAACCGCTCCTTCGTCTCGGTGCTACTGGGCGGCTACGGGACCGACTCCACCAGCGCCGCCTCGAGCGGTTCGGGACAGGAGGGCACGGTGCACGAGACCACTGCCGGCGAGGTGGCCCACCTGCTGCAGTCCGCCCGGCGCGTGGTCATCACCCCCGGCTACGGGATGGCCGTCGCCCAGGCCCAGTACCCGGTGGCCACGCTGACCGAGATGCTGCGCTCGGAGGGCGTGGAGGTCACCTTCGGCATCCACCCGGTGGCGGGCCGCCTGCCCGGGCACATGAACGTGCTGCTGGCCGAGGCGAAGGTCCCCTACGACATCGTCCTGGAGATGGATGAGGTCAACGACTCCTTCAACGAGGTCGATGTCGTCCTCATCATCGGCGCCAACGACACCGTGAACCCGGCCGCCCAGGAGCCGGGCTCCCCAATCGCGGGCATGCCGGTGCTGCACGTGTGGGAGGCCAGCCGGGTCATCGTCTTCAAGCGCTCCATGGCGACCGGCTACGCGGGGGTCAACAACCCGCTCTTCTTCCGGGAGAACAGCTCCATGCTGTTCGGCGACGCCAAGGACACGGTCGAAGCCATCATTCGCGCCCTGGAGTAGGAGGGGCGGGCTCAGTCGAGCCGGCCTCCCTCGAGGCACTCGACGCCGTCGACGCCGTCGAGCCCGGAGAGGGCCTCGATGAGGTTGACGGCGGGGCGCTGCCCGTGGAAGCGCATGACGGCGTTCATGGTGCGCCCGTGCTCGCCGCGGGTCACCTCGGTCTCCTCCAGGGTGGCGGTGAAGCCCGATGCGGTGGCGACCTGGAGGATCTCGGGCATGACGGCGCTGCCGATCTCGTAGTCGATACGCACAGTCACCTCGCCGCGGCGGCGCTGCAGGCGCGAGGTGAGGGGGCCCAGGAACAGGACGACGATGTAGTCCAGCGCGACCGCCGTAGCCGCCAGGGGGATCATGCCCGCCCCGCAGGCCATGCCGATGGCGGCGCTGAGCCAGACGGTCGCGGCGGTGGTCAGGCCCCGGACGGTGTCGTTGTTGACGAAGATGACCCCGGCTCCCAGGAAGCCGATACCGGAGACGATCTGCGCGGCCACGCGGCTGGGGTCCACCGCGACATCCGAGCCGGTGATCGGGGCGAAGCCGTAGGCGGACACCAGGGTGAACAGGCACGAGCCCAGTCCCACCAGGACGTGCGTCTTGACGCCGGCGTCCTTGTGGCGCAGGTGGCGCTCGGCGCCCAGCGTCAGGCACAGGACGAAGGTGGCGAGCATCGCGACGACCTGGACCCCCACGTGGTTCAGGCTGAACAGCGTGTCCACACCGACTCCCTTCCGTGTCGTCACCGTGCCTGTCCTGCCGGCCGCCGCCGGCCCCCTGCCGGCCCGCTGCCAGCACAGCGCCGATTCTAAAGGAGCCCCTGGCCGGGCGCGCCTTTGGTGATGTCTCCCCATCGCGGCGCCGCGCAGGCACCGTTTAGCGTAAGCACACCATCTTCCCCCTGTTCCTGAGGCTTGTCAGACGTGTTGCCCTCCCCCTGCGCCGCCCCCGAGGGAGCTGCTCGCGCCGGTCGGCTGCTGGAGCTCAGTGAGCGCCTGGCAGAGTCGGGCCGTCGGGGGGAGGCTCTGGATGCCGCACGGGAGGCCTGCCAGGTTCTCCGGAGCCTGGCCCGGCTCAGTCCGGACGTCTACCTGCCCGATCTGGCAGAGGGGCTGTCGGTCATGGCGGACCGCCTGCGCGAGGCCCGCCGCATGCGTGAGGGGGTTGCGGTCTCGCAGGAGACGGTCCGGCTCCGACGGCGCCTGACCCGGCATGACTACGACGCCCACGCCTCCGGGCTGGCGCAGGCTCTGTGCCGCCTCGCCGTCGACCTGAGCGCTTCCGGCGAACTGCGTGACGCCCTGGCCAGCGCTCAGGAGTCCGTGGACCTCTACCGGGGCCTGCGCCGGGATGATCCCTTCGACGAGGAGACCGGGTTGGCTCAGGCACTGGTCACACTCGCCTGCTGCCTGAGTGAGTCCGGTCGGCCCAGCGACGCCTTCGTCACCACCCAGCAGGCCCTCACCGTCCGACGGCGTCTGGTACGGGCTGATCCGGATGTGCACACGCGCCGACTCGCGGCGGACCTGGCCCGTCTGGCCCCCAGACTGCGCACGGTGGGATATGTCGATGAGGCCCTCGAGATGGCCCGGGAGGCCGTGGGTCTCTACCGCCGCCTCGATGAGGAGGAGATCGGTTCCTGCACCGGCGATCTTGCCGGTGCCCTGGAGGTGCTGGCCGCCTGTAGGGCCGCCGTCGGGCGCCGAACCGAGGCCCTGGAGGCGGCCGAGGAGGCCGCTGCACTCTCCCGGGGACTGGCCCGCCGCACGCCGACGCTCTACTCGCCGAAGGCCGCCCACGCCCTGGGGACACAGGCTCGGCGCCTGAGCGACGTGGGGCGGCACCGTGAGGCACTTGCTACGGGCGAGCAAGCAGTCAACCTCGCTCGCGCTCTGGCCCACAGCACCCCCGACACTCACCTGCCCGACCTGGCCGACGCCCTCACGGTCCAGGCCGCCTGCCTGCGTGACGGCGGCAGCCTGAACCGCGCTCTGGCTTCAGCACGGGAGGCGGTCAGCGTTCGACGCGCTCTGGAGCACAGCCGCCCCAGCACTGAGACCCCGGCCCTGGCTGAGTCCCTATACGTCCTCGCCGTCTACCTGTACACGGCCGGGCAGCTGCAGGAGTCCTTCGCCATGGCCTGGGAGGCCATCGACATCTACCGGCAGCTGGTCCGTACCAACCCGGCTCCCCATACCGCCGACCTGGCTCGGGCGCTCAACATCCTCACCTTGAACCTCAGCCGGGCCGGGCGTGCGCACGAGGCCCTGGCCGCGGTGCAGGAGGCGGTCACCTTCTACCGGAGTTTGGCCCAGGTCGATCCGGCCGCCTACAAGCCGGACCTGGCGGCCTGCCTGCACAACCTGGCCACGTGCCTGAGTGACGTCGGGGACCGCTCCGCCGCCTTGGCCGCGATCCGGGAGACGGCGGCCATCCGACGAGAACTGGCCGAGCGCGATCCGGCGACGCACGCCCCGGCGCTGGCCCCGTGCCTGCACCGACTCACCAAACGCCTGGCCGAGGCCGGTCACCGAGGCGAGGCCCTGGAGACCGCACGGGAGGCGGTCGCCCTCTACCGGAGCCTGGCCCGCAGGCGCCCGGAGGACTTCAGCCGGGGGCTCGCCGGCGCGTTGGGAACCTACGCGTCAGTCCTTGAGTGGGCGGGCAGGGAGGCCGACGCCGCCCGCATCCGCCAGGAGAGCGAGGCCATGACGGAGGACAAGGCCTTGGAGGACTCCATCAGGGGATTCTGAGGGGTGGCGCCGGCCCAGCAGTACCGCGGTGCAAGCGCACAGAGTGCGGAACGCGAAGCCGGGCGGATCGAGGACTGCGATCTGCGCCCAGAACGTACTTCTCCCCCAAACGACTGCGGCCCACCCCCAGCGATCTGGAGGACATCGCAGTTCTCGTCGAAGAAGTAAGTCCCCGATCAAGGCGCTGCTGGTGCAGACGGCCCGTACTGCCCAGAAACTCGCCCTCATCAACCGAGGCCGAAGGGAACGACCGGGACTGAACTACGCAACCGCACTGCTCATAGCGGCCGCCGTCCTTCCGCAGTGCCAGTGGCCGGGGATCCGTGAGAAACCGAGCGGCTGCTCGGTAGACTGCCCTACATCAGTCTTCCTCTTCTCTCCGAGGTCCGTTGCGTGACAGAGCCGTCCCCCTCTCCCGTACCGACGACATCCTCAAATCCGTCGTGGCTCGACTGGTCCGGTCCGCTGGACGACCTGTTGGCGAGCCATCCTTCCATCGCACTCATCTTCGGAGCACTAATCACCGCAGTTGTTTCGGGGATCGGTTGGGTACTCATACAGGCATTGAGAAAGTGGCAGCAATGGTGGAGCCAGCAGCGCATTGACAGCCGCAGACAACAACTCCCACCGGTTCTCCTTCCGTTCACCGTCAAGATTGGAAACCAACAGCTAACTCTAAATCCCGCACAACCGCAGCAAAACAGCGCACCAGAAGGAAAAAAAATAGGCATTGTCCGGCTTCTGGGAGCCGAATCCACCCCGACCCCCTTCCTCGACCGCGCAGGAGCGCTCGCCCGATTGGAGACGTGGGCGCGAAGCGAGGAGCGATTCGCGATCCACGTTCTGGGCGGGGACAGCGGATCTGGGAAGACTCGCCTCGGCGTGGAACTCTGTAGACGCCTTGACGCCCCCGGCTTTCATCGTCAAGGTAATGAGTCTTGGAAAGCAGGCTTGCTCCAAGATGACGAAGATCCCACAAACGCAAAACCCATCGACAACACAACCTCGCTTTTACTAGTTGTAGACTATGCCGAAGCTCGACCGAAAACTGTAAAGAACGTCATTAACGCTGCTTATCGCGCAGCTGAGGATCCACAGCGACGAAGAGTGCGGATCGTCTTCCTGGTTCGACGACCATCACCACTCTCCGCCTTCCATCGAAGTTCCAATATGTGGCTTGACGCTCTTCGCCCACAAGATTCCAACGGAAACGAGGGCCTCAACCGCCTTCTTGACGGAGCCTCAACGACCATACTCAACGATGAAGAGTTGTCAGACATAGAACGAAGAGAACTGTTTAACCGGGCATACAGGTCATTCACCAACTCCCCTGAGTCTACACCATCACCTAACCTTATTGGACGACTCAGCAATCCCATATACTCACAGCCCTTGCTCGTCATAGTCGACGCTTTCCTGAATGCACAAACCCACCCCAACTCACAAACTAACTACTCTCCGAGCGAGTTGTTTGAGGGAGTTCTTTGCCACGAGGAGCACTACTGGGACAAACACTGGCCACCAAGCCTCGCCACAAATATCAGCCAAAATCAACAGTCCGACGGCGCCGCAACACCCAACACCCCTCAGACCAAGAAGACGAAATCCCTTGACCCAGAGTTGGCGCGCCAGGCAGTAGCCGCTGCTACACTCACCAACATTCTGGACGAGGAGGACGCTATCAGCCTCCTTAATCTTCTACCAGCTAATCCCGGCAAGAACACCAAGGCCCTAGCCAAGTGGTTGCGAGACTGCTACCCACCCCGCATGAACAGTAACAGGCAATCGACCTTATGGTGCGAGCATCTTGAGCCGGACCGCATCGGTGAGCACCTCATTGCCTCCGAAGCTAACCACCTAGCACCTCTTCTCCAAGAGCTTTTATCCCCAAGCAGAGTGGGAACGTCATCCCTACGAACCTGGACGGTCCTTGAACGCGCGTCGACAGATCCTCACCTCAATGAGCACGTAGGGCGAATCCTCAACGACGTGCTAGTGGAAGTCACTCAGGAAGTTCACACACAGACCGTTAAATCCCAGAACCCAGACCTCGCAGCAGCCTTCGCCAAATTCTTTAGCGCAGTGTGTTCCCACATCGACCCCAACAAGGCTCACGAGGCGGCGCTACCCCTATACGATAGTGGATACTTCACCACATTGTTGGAATTCGAGCTTGCTCAATGTGCCGCCAATATCAACCGTCCGGCAGATGACGCTCCGGAAGCAGATCGAGCGACCTACGCCTCACGAAGATTGTCACTCAGCAGAAGTTTGGCGGCTTCCGGGAGAAGCAACAAGGCTCTCCAGATTGCGCAAGAAGCCACCAACCTCTACCGGACCCTGGCCGAGCACAATCCAGCCGCCTACACCCCCAACCTCGCCAAGTCCCTCAACAATTTCGCCATCCTTCTGGACAGCAACGGCCAGCAGCACGACGCCCTCCAGATTGCCCAAGAAGCAGTCACCATCCAAAGGAGACTGGCCGAGCACAATCCAGCCGCCTACACCCCCAACCTCGCCGCCTCCCTCAACAACCTCGCCAAGAGTCAGGCCGCAAACGGCCAGCAGCGCGAGGCCCTCCAGATTGCCCAAGAAGCCACCAACCTCTACCGGACCCTGGCCAAGCACAACCCAGCCGCCTACACCCCCAA
>NZ_JBGEVE010000017.1:0-65073 GCF_048514265.1 Actinomyces sp. SKVG-SVH-4(1)
CGGCTGGTTGGCTACGTTCGGGAAGGGTAACCGCTGAAAGCATCTAAGCGGGAAACCATCTTCAAGATAAGGTCTCCACAAGAAGGACCTGTCCTTTTTGGTAGGCCCCCAGCAGACTACTGGGTTGATAGGCCAGAAGTGGAAGACCGGCAACGGTCTGTGAGCTGACTGGTACTAATAGGCCAACACAAACAACAACACCCCCACACACCACACACACTTAGTGTGCGTGGGAAAGCGGGGGTGAGCAACCACAGTAAAGCGAAGCGTCCACTATACGGTCCACACCCAACCCAACCACCAACCACACACGCATGTGTGTGGGGGTAGGCGGCCACACGGATAACCGAATAACCGCACCAGAGACGAACGGTCATCACGCACTGTCCATGTAGTCGTCTCGGTGGTCACAGCGACAGGGAAACGCCCGGCCCCATCCCGAACCCGGAAGCTAAGCCTGACAGCGCCGATGGTACTGCACCCGCCAGGGTGCGGGAGAGTAGGACACCACCGAGCACACACCACACAGCTGGCCCGGAACCGCCACGAGCGGCTCCGGGCCAGTTCGGTTTTTACTCATAGGGCGCTCAACACCACCCCACAACACCTCACACTCCAGTATCTGAAACCGAGAGATACCCGGACCGAACTGACAGCGGGATACGAAACGGTGCACCATTGTCTCTGTGACTCATAGCGACCTCCCTGCCACTCCATCGGACAACGGCCACGAACCGAGTCTCGATGCCGATAGGCTTATGCAACAGTCCGACGTCGTGCTGCACCTGGGACGGCTCATGCTCGCCGCCGGTGCCGGCTCCTACCGCATCAAGTCCTCCATGGCCAGAGCCGCTTCCGCTGTTGGGCTCGACCGCCACGAGGCGACCGTGACGATGACCGAGATCGTCACCTCCTCCTACGTCGGCAACCGTTTCCGTACCGAGGCCTGCGAAGTGCGTCGGGTCGGCGTCAACGTCGGTCGCTTAGAGGCTCTGCGCCGCATCGTCCACGACCTGCGAGCACATGAGACCGTCGAGCACCTCGAGGCCAAGCTCGAGCAGGTCGAGAAGATGCATGCGCGCTACAACGCCTTCACCAACGCGGCAGCCTCGGGCGTGGCCTGTGCCGGATTCTGCTTCCTCAACAAGGGCGGTTGGGTGGAGTGCCTGACGGTCCTCGTCGCGGCCTTCCTCGGACAGTTCGTTCGCCGGCAGATGCTGGAGCGCCACTATCAGCACTTCTTCACCTGGCTCGTCTGCGGAGTTGCGGCCTCCGGCACCTACATGGGCATCGTGACAGCCCTGAACGCTACTGGCGCGGTGGCGGGAAACCACCAGGGCGGCATCATCTCGGCGATCCTCTTCCTCATTCCTGGTTTCCCCATGGTCACCGCCATGCTCGACCTGTTCCGACAGGACTTCTCCTCGGCCCTGTCACGCAGCGCCTACGTGCTCATGGTCATGGCTGCGGCCGGCGTCGCCGTGTGGACCGTGACCTTCATCTTCCGCTGGGATGTTGCCGCGGCCAGCGGCAGCACGCTCGACGGTCCTCTCCTCTACGTTCTGCGCTGCTTCTGCTCCTTCATCGCCGCCTACGGATTCGCCATGCTGTTCAACGCAGGCGTGAAGGCCAGCATGCTGGCTGCAGTGGTCGGGGCTCTGGCTAATACCGGCAGACTGCTTCTCATTGACGTCTTCCACGTGCCATGGCAGCTCGCAGTGGGCCTGGCCGCGGTCACGATCGGCCTGCTCGCCCAGCTCTTCGTCTCCCGCGCCTCCCTGTCCCGGGTGGCTCTGTCCGTTCCCGCCGTCGTCATCATGATCCCCGGAGTCCCCTTCTACCGAGCCATCTCCGCGCTCAACACGCTCTCCGTGGACAAGCTCGGCGTCGACGTCGGCGAGGCGGCCACGAACCTGGCTGAGGTCTTCTTCGTCATCACCGCCATCGGTGTGGGGCTTGCCCTGGCGCGCATCATCACCGACCACAACTGGCGTCACGACGTCGCCACCTCCGGGCACATCACGCTGCCTCGCACACACGTTGAGGCGGTGGAGTAGCCGCTGGAGGACTGACCCTCGGCCTGTGCTCGCCTGAGACGAACGATGGTGGCCCGCCGCTGACATGCAGCGACGGGCCACCATCGATGATGCGAGACCGGCGAGCCTGCGGTGCGCGGGTCACAGCCCGCCGAGGACCTGCGCAATGAAGATCTTGACGATCATCGCCACGGGGTAGACCATCGCGTACCCCAGCGCCACCCGCGGGTCGGCGCCGGTGCGCTCGTTGGCGAAGGCCAGAATCGCCGGCTGGGTCTGGGCGCCACCGATGAGGCCTGACAGGCGAGTGCCACCCATCTTGACGATCCAGCGCATGGAGGCGTAGACCCCCAGTCCGACGATGGTGGTGACGACGAAACCGGTGACGAAGATCCTCCACCAGTCACCACCGGTGAAGGCGTGCGCGATCTCCCCGCCGGCCTTGGTGCCCGCCTGGGCCAGGAAGACCAGGAGCCCGAACTCCGAGAGCACCGCCGTGGCAGTGAAGGGCATGGCGGTCACGAACTTCCCGATACGGCCGATGCGCCCGAAGATGAGGCCGACCAGGAGCGTCCCGGCAGCCGATCCGATGGAGAAAGTCGCTCCGGTAGGCGTGAGGAACTTCCACTCACCGATGAAGATGCCCAGTGCCATCCCCAGGCCCAGCGCCACCGGGTTGATGGAGGACAGCCCCCGCGAGGAGTCGCCGAAGTATGTGGAGATCTCCTTCATGCGTCCGGTCGGGCCGACGACGCGCACCCGGTCTCCCTGCTGAAGCACCAGATCCGGGGTGCCCACCATGTCGACGTCGCCGCGGCGTACCCGCGAGATCGTTGCCCCGAAACGGCTGTCGATATCCAGCTCACCGATGGTTCGGCCGGCCAGCTTCGGGTCCGAGACCGTGATCCTGCGGAAGTCGAGGTACTTACGGTCCTCGATGAGTGAGTGCGAGGAGCCGTGGCCCACCGCCTTGATCGCCTGGTTGACGGCGTCCTGGGTGCCGACGACGGTGATGAGGTCGTCCTTGTACAGCCGGTCGTCATTCTTCGGCCGGGTGATCGGACCCTTCTCGCCCCGACGTAGACGAGAGAACCGCAGCTGTCCCGAGATGGTCTCGACGATGTTGCCCAGGAGCGGGCCGTCCTCGCGTTCCACCCGGATGGTGCGGTTGATGAGAGGGGAGGGAGTGTCCTTGTCGCTGCGCCGGTAGCGCAGCGACAGCAAGCAGAAGAACAGCATGCCGATGACGCCGTAGAGGTAGGTGACGGCATAGGCGACGGTGGCGTCACCCGGTCCGGCCTTGTCTCCGGCCATGGCGGCGGCGTTGCCGGCTGCGGCCAGGGCGGGTGTGTTCGTGACGGCGCCGGCGAAGGCTCCCGCGATCATCGCGGCCTTGAGCCCGAGGAGACGTCCCACGCCCACGGCTGCCAGGGCCGCCACGCCCAGAATGCCCAGGAGGATCGCCAGCGGCCCGCCGGCGGTTCGGATGACGTGGAAGAAGTTCGGTCCGGACTGGATTCCGATGGCGAAGGTGAAGATCGCCAGCCCCAGTGCTCCCAGGTCCTTGTGAACCTCAATGGGGGTGGAGGCGGACGCTCCCCAGGCCGCCAACGCGATGCCGCAGAACAATACCGCTGCTGCCCCGAGGCTGACTCCCTTGATCTTGATGTGTCCGAGCAGCATCCCGCCGCCGACCAAGAGGAACAGGACGAGAACCGCGTTCTTGGACAAGTGGTACAGGATATTGGCGTGCGCCACCTTCCAGATCAGCAGGGCGGTACTGCCGATCAGGAGGGCCGCTGCCGGGACGCGTATGCTCCCGCGCCTGGCTCGCCAGAGCAGCATTCCGGAGCCAACCATGAGCAGGACGATGACAACCGGGTTGTCCAACAGGTAGTCCAGGACCGTAGCCACGTCGCTAGTTCCGCCTTCCGAATCGCTGCTGAAAGTGACGCAGCGGATGTTTTGTCAGGAGTAACAGCAACATTGTGTCATCTCCGCAGGCGATGATGACCTACCAAGGTCCGTGATTCACCGGGGGAGCGGATCGCGCCTCGTGCGTGGGGATCCTCCATGCCACCGACCTGCCACCGGGTCCGTGATTCCACGATGTGAGATCGCCGCCGTCTCATTATGACTCTGTGCGGAGACTGATCTAACGTTCATTACCCGGCAGGTCGCCGGACAGTAGGCACGGAGAAGGAGAGCGAGCGATGACACGCGAAGACGCTCCCGCACGTCAGGACCAGCAGGTCATGACAGGCGCCCAGGCTCTGGTGCGCGCGCTGGAGGAGCTAGGCGTCACAGACATCTTCGGGATGCCGGGCGGCGCCATCCTGCCCTTCTATGACCCCCTGCTCGCCTCGACGAAGATCCGCCACGTCCTGGTGCGCCACGAGCAGGGCGCTGGTCATGCCGCCGAGGGATACGCCATGGTCACTGGCCGCCCCGGGGTGTGCGTTGCCACCTCCGGCCCCGGAGCCACCAACCTCATCACACCCATCGGTGACGCCCACATGGACTCCGTTCCCATGCTGGCCATCACCGGGCAGGTCGGAAGCCGCGGAATCGGGACGGACGCCTTCCAGGAGGCCGACATCGTCGGGGCCACGATGCCCTTCGTCAAGCACTCCTTCCTCATCACCCGTGCCGAGGACATCGTCCCGTGTGTGGCTGAGGCCTTCCACATCGCCTCCACTGGACGCCCCGGTCCGGTCCTCATCGACATCTCCAAGGATGCCCAGGAGGGGCTCACCGAGTTCGTGTGGCCCCCGGCCCGGGACCTGCCCGGCTACCGCCTGCCGGGTAAGCCCAACCAGCGGCGCCTGGCTCAGGCCGCCGAGGTGATCTCCGCGGCCGAGCGACCCGTCCTCTATCTGGGCGGTGGCCTGAACCGGGCGCAGGTTCCCACTGAGGACCTCACCGAGCTCATCGAGCTCATCGGAGCGCCCTTCGTCACCACTCTGACCGCCCTGGACGTCATGCCCAGTGAGCACCCGCTCAACCTGGGGATGCCCGGAATGCACGGTACGGTGGCCGCCGTCGGGGCGCTGCAGCGGGCCGACGTCGTCGTCTGTCTGGGAGCCCGCTTCGATGACCGGGTCACCGGCAAGCCGGACACCTTCGCCACCAAGGCCTCGGTGATCCACGTCGACGTCGACCCCGCCGAGATCTCCAAGATTCGCACCGCCGACGTCCCGATCGTCGGGGACCTGGCCGACGTCGTTCCCGCGCTGAGCGCTGAGTTCCGCGACCACGTCGCCGCTGAGGGGCGGGTGGACATCGCCCCGTGGCGCCGTGAGATCGAGCGCATCCAGGCCACCTACCCCACGGGCTGGACCGACACCGACGACGGACTGCTCCAGCCCCAGGAGGTCATCACCCATCTTGATCGGGCGGCCTCCGAGGACACCATCTGGGTCACAGGCGTGGGACAGCACCAGATGTGGGCGGCGCACTACCTCACCTTCCGCCGTCCGCACACCTGGCTCAACTCGGCCGGCGCCGGCACCATGGGCTACGGCCTGCCCGCCGCCATGGGTGCCAAGGAGGCCTGCCCCGACCGGCCAGTGTGGCTCATCGACGGGGACGGATGCTTCCAGATGACCAACCAGGAGCTGGCCACCTGCACCCTCAACAACATCCCCATCAAGGTCGCCATCATCAACAACTCCTCCCTGGGGATGGTGCGGCAGTGGCAGACGCTGTTCTACGGGCAGCGCTACTCCAACACCGACCTGCATACCGGGGCCGGAACGAAGCGGATTCCCGACTTCGTCAAGATGGCCGAGGCCTACGGGGCCGTTGGGCTGCGGTGTGAGCGCCTGGAGGACCTGGACGACGTCATCGCCCAGGCCAATGCCATCAACGACCGCCCCGTCGTCGTCGACTTCATCGTCTCCGCGGACGCCCAGGTGTGGCCCATGGTCGCGGCCGGGGTGTCCAACGACGAGATCCAGCACGCCCGCGGCATGAGCCCGGTGTGGGAAGAGGAGTGAGCGCCGTGAGCGAGAAGCACACGCTGTCCGTCCTGGTGGAGAACAAGCCCGGCGTCCTGACCCGGGTCTCGGCGCTGTTCACGCGTCGGGGCTTCAACATCCACTCCCTGGCCGTGGGGCCCACCGAGCACGAGGACATCTCGCGCATCACGGTGATCGCCGACGCCGAGGGACTGGCCATGGAGCAGGTCACCAAGCAGCTCAACAAGCTGGTCAACGTCCTCAAGATCGTCGAGCTCGACCCCGACACCTCGGTCGAGCGCGAGCTCTACCTCATCAAGGTGCACGCCGATGACGCCAACCGCACGGCGGTGCTCCAGGTCGTCGACCTGTTCCGCGCCCACGTCGTGGACGTCGCCCCCACGTCGGTGGTCATTGAGACCATCGGCTCAGAATCCAAGGTCAAGGCTCTACTGACGGCTCTCCAGCCGTACGGTGTCAAAGAGATTGTCCAGTCCGGTGCCGTGGCGATCACGCGCGGCCCACGATCCATCACCGATCAACTCAAGGAGAAGTGAGAAGCAATCATGGCAGCTGAGAAGTTCTACGACGACGACGCCGACCTGTCCGTCATCCAGTCCAAGAAGGTCGCCGTCATCGGCTACGGTTCCCAGGGGCACGCTCACGCTCTGAACCTGCGCGACTCCGGCGTGGAGGTCGTTGTCGGCCTGCGCGAGGGCTCGGCCTCTGTGGCTAAGGCTGAGGAGGCGGGCCTGCCCGTCAAGCCGATCGCCGAGGCCGTGGCCTGGGCCGACGTCGTCACCGTCCTGGCCCCCGACCAGGTGCAGGCCACCCTCTACCGCGAGGAGATCGAGCCGAACATCAAGGCCGGCTCCGCCCTCCTGTTCTCCCACGGCTTCAACATCCATTTCGGCTACATCAAGCCGGCCGCGGACATTGACGTCGTCATGGTGGCCCCCAAGGGGCCCGGCCACACCGTGCGCCGCGAGTTCGAGTCCGGCCGAGGCGTGCCCGTGCTCGTCTGCGTGGAGCAGGACGCCTCCGGCACCGCCTGGGACCTCGTCCTGTCCTACGCCAAGGCCATCGGCGGTACCCGCGCCGGCGCCATCAAGACCACCTTCCGCGAGGAGACCGAGACCGACCTCTTCGGTGAGCAGTCGGTCCTGTGCGGCGGCGTCTCCAAGCTCATCCAGTACGGCTTCGAGACCCTGGTCGAGGCCGGCTACCAGCCCGAGATGGCCTACTTCGAGGTCTGCCACGAGATGAAGCTCATCGTGGACCTCATCAACGAGGGCGGTATCTCCAAGCAGCGCTGGTCCTGCTCCGACACCGCTGAGTACGGCGACTACGTCTCCGGCCCGCGCGTCATCACCCCCGAGGTCAAGGAGCACATGAAGGAGGTCCTGTCCGACATCCAGGACGGCACCTTCGCCAAGCGCTTCATGGACGACCAGGCCGCCGGCGCTCCGGAGTTCAAGAAGCTCCGGGCCGAGGGTGAGGCGCACCCCATCGAGGCCACCGGCCGCGAGGTGCGTTCCATGTTCGCCTGGCGCGCCGAAGTCGACAAGGACTACACCGAGGGCTCCGTGGCCCGCTGAGGACTTGTGATCCGTTGACAACGGGCGGTGCCCCGATGACCTGACGTCATCGGGGCGCCGCCCACGTCGCGCGACGGCACTACTGGGGTGAGGCGAGCCGGCGTCGCTTGAGGCGAACGGTGAGAGCCACCAGGGCCATGACCGCGCCCATGATGCCCACGAGCAGGGCGGCGCCGCGTCCCGGGCCGATGCCGACGACGGCTCCCACGCTGGTGGACAGCGACCGTCCGGGCTCCAGCAGGGGCTGGAGCACATGATCCACCAGGACTCCGGAGCACAGGTAGGCCACCAGGTAACCCGTCTGGGTGACCAGGCTGATCGTGCCCCAGGTGCGTGCCTGCCGAGTGTTGTCGACCTGCGTGCGCACCAGGACCTCCGCACCCGCCTGGGACAGGGGCAGGCAGGCGAAGGTGAGGAAGCCGCAGGCGGCCACCCACCAGGCGCCCGGCCCCAGCGGGACCAGCGCCATGGCGGCGCCGGTTCCGGCCAGCCCTGCGGCAAGCAGCGTCGTGGGCTGGGCGCTCTTCCAAGCCGTGACCAGGGCTGCGCCCACGAGCATGCCGGTGGCGGCCACCGTCTCGACCACCCCCATCTCGGCGGTGCTCACGGTGGGCAGGAGAATCGGCTTGATAAGAACCTGGATGACTCCGATGGCGAGGGTCGCCAGCGTCATGAGGACCACGAGGGCGCGCAGACCGGGGGAGGCGGTGATGGTCCTCCAGCCCGCCATGACGTCGCGGTCGTCACCGGGCTGGGACGCTGCGCGTTGCGAGGCGCCGGCTGCCAGAGCCTGGCGCACTGTCGTGGTGCATGCCACCGTGACCAGGCAGGTGCTGGCGTCCAGCAGGACGAGACCCCGGGGGCCGACAAGAGGCATGAGGAACCCTGCCGCGGCCGGTGCCAGCAGGTACTTGGCGGCAGAGGCGAGCTGGAGCAGACCGGAGGAGCGCACGTAGTCCTCCTCGGTCACCAGGTCGGTGACGCTGGCCCGCAGCGCCGGCTCGGTCAGGGCCGCCAGGCAGGAGGAGATGACGGCTCCTGCGCAGATCCAGCCTAAGGAGGGCCGGGGCGAGGACAGGGCCGCCAGGATGACGCCCAGCCCGAGAATCGAGCCGGCGTCACCGATCATCATCATCAGGCGGCGGTCGTAGCGGTCTGCGAGGACCCCGGCCAGGGGTGCCAGAAGAACAATGGGGGCGAAGGCGCTCATCTGGACGGCTGCCACCGAGGAGGCCGTCCCGTAGGCGCGCAGTATGACGACGGCCAGGCCGAAGGCGCTCAGACCCGTTCCCAGCGAGTTGATGAAGGAGCCCAGGACCAGCAGCCCGACGTACTTCATGGCTCCGCCTTCGTCAGGAGGCCGAGGCTGCCGGGCTCGGCACCCAGGAGGGTCTCACTGGCCCAGATGAGAGTCTCCTGGCGGCGGGTGAGTTCTGCGGGGCTGGACTTCATGATGTCCTGGTCCAGGAGGATGCCCGAGGCGCTCAACAGCAGCTCGATGACGTCATGGGGGCGCTCGGTGCTGAAGGTCCCCTCGGCCACCCCCTGGGTGATGACCTCGGCCAGGACTGGGGTGAGGTGCTCGATCATCGCCGTGATGGACAGCAGGTGGAACTCCGCGTTGCCCGGCGCGTGGAACTGGTCGACGAGCTCGGTCTCGGTGTCCACCAGTCTCATCGTGCTCATGATCGTTGCGAGCTTGTCGGCCGCCGGGGCCGATGAAGCGGCGATCTCGTGGGCCTGCTGCTCCACCTGGTGGACGATGCGCAGGACCAGGGCCTTGAGGATCTGCTCCTTGCTGGGGAAGTGGTAGTAGAGCGTCCCCTTGGCGATGCCCACGATCCTCAGGATGTCCTCCATGGTCGTGGGTTGAAAGCCCTTGGTGGTGAACAGGGTGTGGGCGGCGTCGAGAATCTCCTCGCGACGTTGCGCGGTGGGGCGGTGGATGCGCGGCATGGCTCCTCCTTGGTGTGTCGGAAACAGACTAACCGACCGACGGTCGAGATGCGAGTGTGCACTTCCGTCATGCGGACTCTTTGTCTCGCATCCTGATCCTGCCCTAAGGTGGCCCCATGACGCAGACCATCAAGCTGGCAGTAATCCCGGGTGACGGCATCGGTAAGGAGGTCGTCCCCGAAGGGCTCAAGGTCCTCGAGCGAGCGCTGGAGGGAACCGGGGTCACGGTCCGTCCCACCACCTTCGACCTGGGGGCCGAGCGCTGGCACCGCACCGGCCAGACCCTCACCGACGAGGATCTCGAGGCCATCAAGACCCATGACGCCATTCTGCTGGGAGCTGTCGGCGATCCCTCCGTCCCCTCCGGCGTGCTCGAGCGCGGTCTGCTCCTGCGTCTGCGCTTCGCCCTGGACCACTACGTCAACCTGCGTCCCTCGGTGTACTACCCGGGCGTGCCGACGCCGTTGGCCGATCCCGGCGACATCGACTTCGTCGTGGTGCGCGAGGGCACTGAGGGCCTCTACTGCGGTAACGGCGGCGTCGTGCGCCAGGGCACAGCTCACGAGATCGCCACCGAGGTCAGCGTCAACACGGCCTACGGGGTGGAGCGCCTGGTCCGCTACGCCTTCGCCAAGGCCCAGGCCAGGGCGGCCAAGCACCTCACCCTCGTCCACAAGCACAACGTGCTCGTCCACGCCGGCGACCTGTGGCGGCGCACCGTGGAGGCCGTCGGCACCGAGTACCCCGAGGTCACCGTCGACTACTGCCACGTGGACGCCGCCACCATCTACATGGTGACCGACCCCGGCCGCTTCGACGTCATCGTCACCGACAACCTCTTCGGCGACATCCTCACCGACGAGGCCGGCGCTGTGACCGGCGGCATCGGACTGTCGGCCTCGGGCAACATCAATCCCGAGAGGGCCTTCCCCTCCATGTTCGAGCCCGTCCACGGCTCGGCCCCGGACATCGCCGGTCAGGGCAAGGCGGACCCGACCGCCACGATCAGCGCGGTGGCCCTCATGCTCGACCACCTCGGGCTGCCTGAGGTCGCGGCGAAGGTCGAGGCCGGAGTCACTGCGGACATGGCCACTCGGCGCGGCGGCGCCCAGCGCTCCACCAGCCAGATCGGTGACGCCATCGCCGAGGCGGTGACGGCCGGGGCCGATACGTCATCGCTTTGAGACCCTGCGGCCCTCTTCGTGTCCGCAGCGTGATCGCAGTACGCGAGCGGGCCGTTACATTCCGAGTATGTCGCTACTCGGTCCCCGACGTCGGACAGCCGCCTGCCTCCTGCTCGCCGGCCTCACCGGCCTGTGCGGTTGCGACGTCCTGACCGACGCCCCACTGACCGACTCCGAGATGTCCGCCTTCCTGGCTGAGGCGGACTCGCACGCCACCCGATCGCGGGGACGGGCCTTCCAAGCGACCGCGGTGGTGGCAGCGGATCAACGCTCCGCCATCACGGAGGCCCTGTCGCTCTCCCGGGTCCGGAGCGATGCCGCCGCGGAGGCCGCGACGCTGGCCACCAGGGTCGGAGCAGTGGCGAGCGACCTGAGCCAGGCCGAGTCCACCGGCCTTGAGGTCGCGAGGTCGGCGCTCGACCAGGCGATGCAGGGCGAGGACGTCGAGGCGATCACGACGGCGCTCACGAACCTCCGTCACGCCGTGGCTGGGGCCGAGTCCGCGGTCTCGGCCCGGCGCTCCTCAGTCGGCCAGAACCAGGTGGCTGCGCCCGGGGAGGAGAGTCCGCCAGGAGGTCCTGGCAGGGGAGGGGACGGCGAGTCCGCAGAGGCAGACCGGCCGGGGGAGGGGGAGCCCGAGTCTCCCGCTCAGGTCGGCACCCCGTCCGATAGCGAGCCATCGGGCCCCCAGGACTCCGCTGAACCGGCCCAGGGGCCGCCTTCTTGAGGGGAGCAGTCTCAGGGGCTGTGATGAGACGGGCTCATCCGGTGGCGGAGGCAGCCGGCGTCTCAGACCCGGGTACCACCTTCGTGGGCCAGCGGGACTGACCCGACAGGCCGTCCACGGCGACGCCGCGAAGGACGGCGTCCCACGCCGCCTCGTCGAAGGCCCCCTGCTGACAGACCTGGGTCACTGACACGGCTGCGCCGTCGGCCGACCACACCCGCACGAAGGCCCTCCCCGCGACCCGGGAACCGCGGAGGCTGGTGCTGAAGGCGGTGGCGATACCGGCATAGGGGGTCGAGCGGTTCGTCGCCGTGAGCTCCTCTCGACCGGTTTGCCGGTAGTCCGGGTAGGTCCCCGCCAAGGAGGCGGACCAGTGCTCGGACAGGGCGCGGTCATCGCCGCCGTAGACGAGCAGCGCCGCTGCGCTGGTCACCTCGGCGCTCACCTGGCATCCGGAGGAGGTCGAGGCGTAGGAGCGCGACCAGGATGCCTCCGGGGTTGACGCCGTCGCGGGCCCGGTAGGGGTGGTGCTCCCGTGCGGGGCGCTCGTGGCGGTCGGGGACGCGGTGGAGGCGGTGTAGCCGGGAAGGTCCGGGAAACCGACCGTGAGCGCGGCTGCCGCCGTGGCCTGGGCGGTCGGCAGCGCGGTGGGCATCACCATCCGGGACGGAGCCGTCGAGGACTGCGACGCCGTAGAAGGGGAGGCGGGCCCCGACACCGACCCGGCGAGCTGATCCAGGTCCACCTGTGCGCATCCGCTCACCCCGGTCAGGAGGACTGTGCCGGCCACCGCCGTCTGGGCGAACCGGGCTCGTGCACCCATTCGGCGAGTACTGACCGAGGGACGACGAACGGAAGTCATGGCCGGAACCTAGCTCTGAGCCCGCCCGCCTGCCAGCATATGGGAAGGTCGTGTCCGAGTTGTGGCCTCGGCGGTAGGGTGGACCTATGCCCGAGACAGACGCCACCTCAACCGACTTCGCATCCACCTCCTTGGCCCGCGCCGCCGAGGTCCCCGTCCCGCAGGCCGATGCGCTCGCCGGTCGATTCCCCCTGACCGCCAACCCCTCACCCCTCGCCGAGGATGAACGGGAAGCGGTCCTGGCGAGCCTCCACTTCGGTAACGCCTTCACCGACCACATGGCTCACGCCCGCTGGAGGCAGGGCGAGGGGTGGGGCGACTACGGCGTCATTCCCTACGGCAGCCTCAGCCTGTCCCCGGCCGCCGCTGTGCTCCACTACGGCCAGGAGGTCTTCGAGGGCATCAAGGCCTACCGGCACGAGGACGGATCGGTGTGGACCTTCCGCCCCCGCTACAACGCGGCGCGCCTCAACGCCTCCGCCCGGCGCATGGCTCTGCCCGAGCTGGCGGAGGAGGACTTCGTGGCCTCCCTGGTGGACCTGGTGCGCGCCGACGCCGCCTGGGTGCCCTCAGGTGAGGGCGAGTCCCTCTACCTGCGCCCCTTCGCCTTCGCCTCCGAGGCCTTCCTGGGCGTGCGCCCCGCCGCTGTGGTGGACTACTACGTCATCGCCTCTCCCGCCGGCTCCTACTTCCCTCACGGCCTGGAGCCCGTCTCCATCTGGGTGACCACCGAGTACCACCGCGCCGGACGCGGAGGGACCGGGGCGGCCAAGACCGGAGGCAACTACGCCTCCTCCCTGCTTCCCCAGCAGGAGGCCTACGCGCAGGGCTGCGACCAGGTCTGCTTCCTCGACGACGTCTCGCAGGAGAACATCGAGGAGCTCGGCGGCATGAACCTCATGGTCGTCGACGCCGACGGGACCGTGCGCACACCGCGCCTGACCGGGACGATCCTCGAGGGCGGCACCCGCAGCGCCATCATCCGCCTACTGCGCGACTCCGGGCGGAATGTCGTGGAGGAGACCATCAGCCTTCAGGGACTGCTCGCAGACATTGAGTCGGGTCGGGTCAGTGAGGTCTTCGCCTGTGGAACCGCCGCCGTCGTCGTGCCTCTGGGGCATCTCAAGGGCGAGGGCTTCGACGCCCGCATCGAGGGCAGTGAGGTCACCCGGCAGATTCACGACCGGCTCACCGCCATTCAGACCGGCCGCGCCGAGGATCCCTACGGGTGGATGTATCAGCTCGTGCCTCCTCGTTCATAAAACCACCGACGATATTCCTTCTGAACGTCCAGAAAGATATTGTTTATGTGACATGAAATGGTGACAGCGAGATTGCGGCGGTCTCAGTTGTATCTCATTTCATGAGCTTTTTGCCCGGAATTCCTAAAACAAGGGGATTCCGGGCAAAACGTTCGAGAAATATGTGGTGCCATTGGCCCATGACTCAGTCCCTCCTACCAGAACCCGAAAGCAGTCCGATTGAAAAGGGCGATGCTGAAGCCGCCTCGTCAGGGGCCGACACGACCTCGGCGCGCGGTGCAGGCAGCGCCCTGCGCCGTCCCGGACGAGGATGGAGGATCGCTCTTCTCAGTGTCCTGGCGATCTTCCTGGTTCTGACCCTGGCCACAGGAGGCCTGGCCCTGTGGGTGCGACACTCCATCGCCTCCGGCATCGAGTTCATCGCCGATCCCTTCGCGGGCATTCCCGCACGGGCCCCGCAGCAGAAGGTGGCCGCGGGCGAGGAACCGGCTGTCAACATCCTGGTCCTGGGGACCGACTCGCGCACCTCCGCCTCCGACCCCTCCCAGTGGAAGGAGGGGGCCCAGCGCACGGACGCGATCATGATCGTTCAGGTCAGCGGAGACCGGAAGACGGTCTCAGTCATGTCGATCCCCCGTGACTCATGGGTGGAGATCCCCGGTCACGGCCAGGGGAAGATCAACGCCGCCTACTCCTACGGAGGGCCCTCGCTGACGATCCACACCGTGGAGAACCTCACCGGCATCCACATCGACCACTTCGCGGTGGCGAACTTCGAGTCCTTCGTCGCCCTGACCGACGAGATCGGTGGAGTGCGAGTCAACCTCAAGACGCCTCAGAGACTCGCCGGCAAGGAACTCGGCGCAGGGGCCCAGGTACTCGACGGGCAGCAGGCCCTGGCCTACACCCGCGAGCGCTCCTCCCTGCCCAACGGGGACTTCGACCGCGTCAAGCGCCAGCAGACCTGGATGCGCTCCATCGTGAGCAGGGTCCTGACCAACGGCACCCTGAGCAGTCCCACGGCGCTGTACTCCTTCCTCAAGACCGCCTCGCGGACAGTCGCCGTGGACGAGTCCTTCACGCTCAACCAGATGCAGTCCCTGGCCCTGGAGACGCGCCACCTCCACAGCAACGACATCAGGTTCATGACCGTGCCGACCGCCGGTACGGGAACCTCCACGGACGGGCAGTCCATCGTCACGCTCGACGCCGACGCGGACACCCCCTTGTTCAAGGCCTTCGCCGAGGACCGGGTGAGCGCCTACCTCACCGAGCACCCCGACGCCGTCGAGCTGCTCCCCGCCACGGTGAACTAGAGGTACGGACACGTGGCTCACGGAGCAGCGTCCCCGGGGAGCTCCCCGGGGACGCGAACGAATGCATGGAGACTCATGACTGACACTACTGACGTAGCCGACGTCGCGGTCATCGGGCTGGGGTACATCGGCCTGCCCACGGCAGCGGTCCTGGCCCGCGCCGGGCTCGACGTCGTCGGGGTGGACCGGATCCGGGAACGTGTCGAGGCCGTCAACCGCGGAGAGCTTCCCTTCCTCGAGGAGGGGCTGGCCACCGTGCTGGCCGAACAGGTCGAGGCCGGCCGCCTGCGCGCCCAGATGGAGACGCCCTCGGCACGGACCTACATCATCGCGGTGCCGACCCCGTCGACGGGCTCGGACCACGCGGCCGATCTGTCCCTGGTGGAGGCCGCCACCAGGCAGATCGCCCCTCGTCTCACAGGGGGAGAGCTCATCGTCCTGGAGTCGACCTGCCCGCCCGGCACCACTCGCGCCCTGGCTGAGGCGATCGGCTCGATGCGCCCGGACCTGTCCACGGACGGCAGTGGCGCAGGGCCCCAGGTGCATCTGTCCTACTGCCCCGAACGCGTGCTGCCCGGGCGCATCATGACGGAGATGGTGACCAACTCCCGGGTCATCGGCGGCCTGACCCCCGAGGCCTCGCACCTGGCCAGGGACCTGTACGCCACCTTCTGCGCCGGCGAGCTGGTCCTGACCGACGCCACCACCGCCGAGATGACCAAACTGACGGAGAACTCCTTCCGTGACCTCAACATCGCCTTCGCCAACGAGCTGGCCCTTGTCTGCGAGCGGGTCGGGGTGGATGTCTGGGAGCTCGTCGACCTGGCCAACCGCCATCCGCGGGTGAGCATTCTGCAGCCGGGCCCCGGCGTGGGCGGCCACTGCATCGCCGTGGACCCCTGGTTCCTGGTGTCCAGCGCTCCGGAGGAGACCCGGCTCATCCGCACGGCCCGCCAGGTCAATGACTCCCGGCCGGCCCACTACGTCGGGCGCATCCTTGAGGCGATGGAGCCCTTCTCCTCGCCGATCGTGGCGGTACTCGGCCTGACCTTCAAGGCCGATGTCGATGACCTGCGCCAGTCGCCGGCGCTTGCGATCACTGAGCAGGTGGCCGCCGCCGCGCCCCATGCCCAGGTCCTGGTGGCCGAGCCGCACGCCAAGGAGCTCCCGGCGTCCTTGGCGCGGTGGGACAACGTGCGGCTGACCGGGTGGCGGCAGGCCGTCGAACAGGCTGATGTCGTGGCGGTGCTGGTTGGCCACCAGGAGTTCGCCGACCTTGATCCGCACCTGCTCGAGGGGCGCAGCGTCATCGACGCCACGGGGTTCTGGCGCGCCCGAGAGCCCCGGCTGACGGGTAGAAGGACATGGGCGGCAGGCGTCTGAGACGTCTCATCGGTGCGGCTGCGCGCGGCGTGCACCGGCCCCGACTCAGCGTCATCGTCCGAGCAGCGGGGGCCGGTCCTCACCTGGAAGGGGCCATCCGCTCCGTACTCAACCAGACCTTCAGAGACCTGGAGGTCCTGGTCGTCGTCGGTCCGGGGGCCGATGCGCTGAGCTCCGGTGAGCAGGTGGCCACCGGCCTGTCCGCCAGGGACCGGCGCGTCCGGGTCGTGTCCTGCGACCGGGACGATCACCGGGGCGCCGGCCCGGATGGCTGGCTGGATGCCGCCCTGAAACGAGCCAGGGGAGGCCTGGTCACCGTTGTTGACGGTGGGGACGGACTTGTAGGCGGTGCCTGCCAGTCGATGATTGAGTGCCTGGAGCGGTCGGGCTCCGACGTCGTCGTCGCGCGCTCGCGGTCCTTGACACCGGCAACCGGGGCCGGGCCGGGGGCGGGACCTCCCCGCGCGCCTCGTCTCGCGCAGCCGCCGGCTCGGGTGCCCGAGGCGGTTGAGGAGCTGGTGGCCGGCGCGGTTATGGCGCGCCGAAGGCTGTGGGCACCGCCGAGACGGCCTCGAGTACTCCGCGCCCCCGCCGTGTCACTGCCCGCCAGGGCCCTCGCGGTGCTTCTGGCCGCGACCCGGATGGACGTCCTGGATGAGGAGGTCTACACCTGGCGCGCAGGCTCTGCGGCCCGTGGCCTCAGTGCGGACACGGATCCCGTCGGCCTCCTGGCGGAGGTGGACGCTTTGGCGCAGCTGGCCGCCGACGCCCCGGAGGCGGTGCGTCGGCGCCTGGTCGCCGGACGCCTGAGTCGGGACCTGGTTCGTCTGGCCGAGGCCGCTCACCGGGAGGGGCCCGACTTCTCCGGCAGGCTGCGCCGCATTGCGAGAAGGGCGCTCGCCGACGCCGACGACCTCGTGTGGGAGGCGGTCGGGCTGCTCGACCGACTCGTGCTGTGGCTCCTCATCCAGGACGAGCCGGCCGGCGCCGTGGAGCTCGAGGAGCTGATCGGCAGACGCTGCGAGGATCTGGGCCACCTTCCCCTGACCATCGAGGCGGGCACCGTGCGCCCCGAGGCTGCTCTCCTGGAAGGGACCCCGGTGCCCCGCCGACTCACCGAGATCCGGGACGCCGACTTAAGACTGCACGTCGGTGTCGACGCGGTGCGCTGGCTGGGCCCCAGGACCCTGGAGGTACGCGGCTGCGCCTGGGTCTGGGGGCTCGACCCAGGCCTGATCGACCGCCCGACCGTCGAGGTGGTCGATGAGACCGGACGAGTTCGAGGCCGCGCCGAGGCGGACCGCTGTGAGGCCCCCCGAGCCGACCTGGAGGCCGGCGACCCGTGCCGCTCCTACCTCACCTCGGGGATCGTGGTGCGTCTGCAGCTCGAAGCGGGCCGCCCCTCCTGGTTCCGGGTGGTGACGCGCGTTGCCGGGCGAGAGGTGCGGGCATGGATGCCGCAACCGGCCGGCTCCAGCAGGAGGCACCCGGCGCCGCCGGAGACCGGGCAGCATCTGGAGGCGCGCGGTCAGCGGGGGCTGCTCCAGGTCGCCCCGGCGCCGAGTGGGAGCCGGGGGAGTGAGTCGCGGCCTGGCGGGGAGATCGACGTCGTGCTCCTCTGTGCGCGCCTGGACACTGACGCAACGCTGATGCTGAGCGGAACGGTGACGCCGGCCCCGGAAGGGCTGGATATCGTCCTGGGCGGCAGGACCGCCGAGGCTCGGGCGATGACGGTGCCGGCCGTCCTGGGGCCGGGCGGTGGCTGGTCGGCGCGCATCGATCTGGCTGATCCCGACGTTGAGCTGGCGATTTACCCGCTGAGCTGGAGCGCCGCATCGCAGGACGAGCCCGGCAACAGGATCGAGGGAGCCTGCCTGGCCGGAGAAGGGATCGACGGGCCGGCCACCGAGGTCCCCATCGCCGCGGCGCCCACTAGCTGCGCGGCGGAACCCGATAGCGATGTCACCGGGGCGGATGCCGGGCGCCCGGCGCGCCGCGCGCGGATCCTCACCCGCACGGACGGCTCCGTGGCCGTCGCTGTCATCCCTCCGCTGACTCCTGGCGAGCGCTCACGACGGGGCCACCGGCTCCTCATCGAGCGCGAGGCGGGCCCCCTGAGACCGGGAGTGTTCCTGGAGTCCTTCGGCGGGCGCAGCGCGGGAGACAACCCGGCCGCCATCTGCGAGGACCTGGCGGCCCACGGCGTGGGAGCGCCCCTGTGGTGGTCGGTTGTCGACGGGACGGTTCGCGTGCCGGCGGGCGCGCGCCCCGTCGTCGTCGGATCCCCGCAGTGGGTGGAGGCGCTGCGCACCTCACGTGTCATCGTCACCAACGACCACCTCCCCTCCTGGTTCTCCAAGCGTGAGGGCCAGCACCTGCTCCAGACCTGGCACGGCACTCCGATCAAGAAGCTGTTGCACGACGCGCCGAGAGCCGTCACCCTGAGATACCGGCGACTCATGGACCGCCAGGTCCCCCAGTGGGACCTGCTGCTGGCCCAGAGCCCGCAGGCCGGTCGGCGCCTTCAACAGGCACTGGGGTACCGCGGGCCGGTTCGGGTGGGGGAGTACCCCCGCAACGTGAGGCTGCTCGGAGGCGCTGAAGTACGGCGACGGGTGCGCCACGAGCTCGGTATCGCTCCGGGACAGCCCGTCATTCTCCACGCCCCGACCTGGCGCGAGAGCCTGCGGCCCTCGACAGGTGCAGCCGGCTGCGCCGCCGCGCACGGGCCGGGACCTGTGGGGGCGCTGGACGGGCCGCGTCTGGCTGAGCTCCTCGATGCGGTGGTCCTCATGCGCAGCCACCACATGAACCGGGCCGGATGTGTCCCAGGGATAATCGATGTCAGTGGGTACCCGAGTGTCGAGGAACTCATGCTGGCGGCCGACATCCTGGTCTCGGACTACTCGAGCATCTTCTTCGACTTCGCTCTGACCGGGAAACCGGCAGTGGTCTACGCACCCGACCTGGCCTCCTACCGAGATGTCGAAAGGGGCCTGTACGGTGACTGGCCCCTGGGCTCGGGGCTGCCGGTCGCCGCCGACCACGATGAGCTCGCATCCCACCTGCAGCGGCTCCTCGGCGACATCGACGTCGCTGAGGGGCGCTACTCCCCACTGGAGGTGGAACCCGCGCCGATCCTGGACAACCTCACGTGGCTCCGGGGATGGATCGCTCGTTTCCTGAGCTGATAAGCGACCGGAAGGGCGGATGAACATCGCCTCTCAAAAGAACTGGAAAGAAAAATTGTGACGAGAGTGTGAGAGTGAGGGAAAGGTGAGGCGGAACTCTCTGTGATATTCGACGGCGAACGTCGGGTATTTCGGCGGAATATCGGTATCGCATCGATTCTATGACATCTTCGATTTTAGTTCTCGGGGTGGGGAATACTCACGGTGGTTTGTCCGGAGTGTTGTTGAGGACGAACCTCGAACGTCCCAACAGGAAGTGACCCCATGAAGCGCGTGATTACCTATGGCACATATGACCTGCTCCACTATGGTCATATTGCGTTGCTGAAGCGTGCGCGAGCGCTGGGGGACTTCCTGATGGTGGCGCTGTCCAGTGACGAGTTCAATGCCGGAAAGGGCAAGCAGGCCTACTTCTCCTACGAGGAGCGCAAGGTGATGCTCGAAGCCATCCGGTATGTCGATCTCGTGGTGCCCGAGCTGACCTGGGGGCAGAAGACCGAGGATATCGCCAAATACGGTATTGACGTCTTCGTCATGGGGGACGACTGGAACGGCGAGTTCGACGACCAGCTCAAGGGGCTGTGTGAGGTCGTCTACCTCCCGCGGACTCCCGAGGTATCAACGACTCGGATCAAGAGTGATATGCGCCTGGGCTGAGTGGTGCGCTGAGCGGCGGCTCGCTGTGCGGGCTGTATCGAGGGGTGGGCGGAGGTCCGGGTCGAGGCTCGCTGCATGCTGCGTCAACAGGCGCAGGATTAAATACGCGTAATGTTCATACTGAAATAAGGGCGACCATCGTGAGTAAGGATGCTGTTCTCAGAAAAATGGGGCGTGCCGTTTCCGGCCGCCTGCAGCTGCCGGCCACCACCCGGCTGGTGCGCTATGCCGCCGCCAGGGAGTACGAGGACGGTAACCTGGCCGAGGCAAAGCGTCTGTATGAAAAGCTCTCTGAGAGCGGCCACGACACGGCCAGCCAGCTGCGGCTGGGAGTCATCGCTGAGCGTCAGGAACGGTTCGAGGCGGCCTTGAGGACCTACACCGAGGTGGCCGACCGCGACCCCTCCTGCGGAGAGGCCTTCTACCGTGCCGGCTGCCTCCTCAAGCGTCAGGACGATCCGGAGGGGGCCTCCGTCTTCTTCTCGCGGGCCCTCTCCTCGGGGGTGCGGGACCGGCGCTACTCGGAGAACCTGCTCGCCTGCCTGCCCGCGAGCACCCCGCAGTGGCAGCGCCTGGAGGTTCTGCTCTCCGGACTGCCGGAGCACGAGAACGACGCCGCCTGGCTGCGCAAGCTCCTTCAGGCTCAGCTTCACCTGGGGCTCAACGGGCCGGCCAGGTGCACCCTGGACGCCCTGGCCGACATTGATGAGCTCAGCGCGCAGGAGCTCTTCGAGCAGGGGGTCATCGCCCACCGTGAGGGTGATCGGGCCTCCGCCGCCGCCAGCTTCGCCGCCGCCTGCAAGGCCGCCGGAGGAAAGGCCTGCAGCAAGGGACCAGCCCAGTTCGCGTGCTCCCGGGGAGACTGGAGGCTGGCGGCCGAGCTGTTCGAGATCTACCCGGGCGAGGGGATGTCGAGGGTGGAGCGGGCCTACGAGCTGGCCTACTGCCTGGACCGTCTACGCGAGCACGAGCGGGCACAAGGACAGTACGC
Organism: Actinomyces sp. SKVG-SVH-4(1); assembly: GCF_048514265.1. NCBI lineage: Bacteria > Bacillati > Actinomycetota > Actinomycetes > Actinomycetales > Actinomycetaceae > Actinomyces > Actinomyces sp. SKVG-SVH-4(1). The sequence goes on from NZ_JBGEVE010000017.1 coordinate 21,123, forward strand.
CCTGGCCGCCTCACTGGACACCGGCAACGGGAACACTCTTTACAAGCTGGGACTCGCCTCGGAACGTGTCGGCGACCTCGCCACCGCGGAGCGCTCGTACCAGGAGGCCTTGCGGACGCTCAAGAAGCCCGCACGCAGCTGGTGGAACTATCGCCGTGGGGTCTGCCTGGCGAGGCTGGGACGCCACGACGAGGCGCTGGCCTCCTTCTGGGCCTACCTGGGGCCGGCCCCGCGCGGGCTGGCATCGGTGTCCAAGCAGCTGGCCAGCACGGGCTTCCTCGACCTGGTCCGCGCGAAGAGCACACCTCCGCCTCGGCAGCGGCCGGAGGACCTGGTCGAGTCCACCATCGGCGACGTCATGCTCGGCCTTCACGAGGCCCTCAGCTCCCACAGCTCTACGGATGATCCCGGTGCCGGTAAGGTGATCCCGTCCGCCGCAGCGGGTCAGGCCGCTCAGTCCATCCGGCATGTCCTCCCGCTGGTTCTCAAAGGGGACCGGAATCACCGCCTGGTCCTGGCCCAGCTGGCCCAGGACGCCGGGCAGGTGGAGCTCGCCTGCGAGATCCTCGAGCAGGCCGAGGAGTTCGGCTGCAAGGACGGGTTGGACCCACGGGCCTATGGACGCACCGCGACAGCCGCCCGCAACATCCGCTACGCCGAGGCCCTGGAGGTCCTTCCCGTCAGCCCCCACCTGGTGCTGTGGGAGTCCAACCACGGCGCCTCGATCGGCTGCCATCCCCTGGCCATCTTCCGCTGGATGGTGGACCGGCCGGAGTACTCCCACCTGTTGCACGTGTGGGCCGTCAATGACCTGGGCGCCATCCCCGCGGATCTGCTGGGGCGTCGCAACGTCGTCTTCGTCCCCCTGCACAGCACCGAGTACATGCAGTACCTCGCCACCGCCGGGTACCTCGTCAACAACGTCTCCTTCGCCCCCTACTTCGTGCGCCGCCGCGAGCAGCGCTACCTCAACACCTGGCACGGCACCCCCTTCAAGACCCTGGGACGGTCCATGCGGGGAGGTCTGCTCGACTACGAGAACCTGCAGCGCAACTTCCAGCTGAGCACCACGCTCATGGCGCCCAATGAGCTCACCCGATGGGCGCTGGTGGAGGACCATGATCTGCTCGACGTCTACCGGGGCCGCACCATCGTCGCCGGCTCCCCCCGACTGGACACCTCGCTGACGATGAGCGCCCAGGAGCGCACAGCGCTGCGAGGTCGCCTGGGACTCGCTGAGGACGATGAGCGCCGTCTGGTCCTGTTCGCCCCCACCTGGCGCGGCGGGGTCAGCAAGCGAGAGCTGGACCGCGAGGCCCTGGTCGCCGACCTGACCGCCATGGCCTCCCGTGACGACGTGCTCGTGGTCTACCGCGCCCACCGTCTGTCCGAGAAGCTGCTGGCCGGCGTCGATCTGCCGGTGAGCGTCGTCCCCAAGGACATCGACACCAATGAGCTGCTGGCCGCCGTCGACGTCCTGGTGACCGACTACTCCTCGATCCTCTTCGACTTCCTGCCCCAGAAGCGCCCCATCGTGCTCTACATGCACGACATCGAGGAGTACCGGGCCGAACGGGGCCTGTACCTTGATCCTGGGGAGGTCCCCGGGCTGGCCTGCTATGACCGCGCTGAGCTGGCCTCAGCCATCGGGCGTGCCCTGGCCGGAGAGGGGGTCGCCCCCCAGAAGGCCCTCGACCGGTACTGCCCCTACGAGGACGGACAGGCCTCGTCACGCCTGGCCCGAGCCTTCTTCGACGACGACCTCGACCACGGACGGCAGGCGATCATCAGGGACCACGCCCTCGAGCCCGCGTCTGGCGACGGTTCCCGCAGACGCCGCACCCTCCTGTTCCACGCCTCCATGATCCCCAACGGGATCGCCTCCGCCCTCCTGGCCCTCCTGGAGGCGCTCGATCCGGACCTCTACTCGGTCAACCTCATTGTCGAGCCCTCCGTCCTGCGCAACAACGAGGACCGTCAGGAGATCTTCCGACGCCTGCCCCGCCACATCCACGTCATCTGCAAACCCGGGGCCGCTCCCTGGCGGATCCACGAACGGGCCTGTGTCAACGACTTCGCCCGGCACCCCGAGGCCTTCACCTCACAGAGCTTCTGGGACTGCTACTGGGCCTACTACGAGCGCGAGACGCGCCGCATCCTGGGCGACTTCGTGCCCGACGCCGCCATCGAGTACGACGGCTACGCCGAGACCTGGGTCTCGCTCATCGCGGCCTGGGGTCGCCGCGGATCGCGCACCTCCTGCTACCAGCACAACCAGATGGACAACGAGTACCGGGACAAGTACCCGGGCCTCAAGCGTGTCTTCACGCTCTACGGAGATGTCGACGCCGTCGTCGCCGTCAGCCCGGGACTGGCCCGCCACAACCGCAGCGGGCTGGCCGGGCTGGGCATCGACCTCACCCAGCACCAGCTCTCGGCCCGCAACCTCCTGAACGTCGAGCGGGTCCGCCGCGGGGCACAGGCACCCGCCCCGGAGGCCTTCACCACGCTGAAGAACGAGCACGACATCGTCCTTGCCACCATGGGGCGGATGTCGATGGAGAAGAACCAGGCGGCTCTCATCGAGGCGCTCGCCCTTCTGCGTAAGCAGGAGGGCACCGAGGGCGGCGGCGCTCAGGGACTGAACGTCGGCCTGGCGATCGTCGGCTCCGGGGTGCTCGAGGCGACGCTGCGGGCCAGGATCGACTCCCTGGGCCTGTCCGGGCACGTCGCGCTGCTGGGGCAGATGGACAACCCGTTCCCGGTCCTGGGCGGAGCCGACCTGTTCGTCCTGCCCTCCCTGCACGAGGGACAGCCGGTCACCCTGCTGGAGGCGATGACGCTGGGAACCGGGGTCGTGGCCTCCGACCTTCCGGGCAACCGGGAGCTGATCGACCTCGGATACGGGGTTCTGAGCGGCACCTCGCCCCAGGACATCGCCCAGGCGATCCGCTCGGCACTGGCCGATCCCCGCCTCGCCCACGGAGACTTCGACGTCACCGAGCACAACGCGCGCTCACTGCGGGACACCCTGGAGGCAGTGCTCGGCCCCGAGGCGCTCCACCAGCAGCCCCAGGGGAAGACGGCTTCCAAGAGGCGGCGGCGCAAGCGGGCGGCCTCGCGAGGGAAGCCCGCATGACGCATCGACCCGCCCCCGAGCTGCGGCGAGCCCTGTGGCACCTGCGTCACTCAGGGCTGTCGGGGCTGCGTGAGCACCTGCGCCGTCGTCGGGCCACCGCCTGGGCCCGCCCCCGCCGATGGGCCTCCAAGAGACGGGGCCGGACGCTCCTGCCGGACTGGCCGCTGCCCACACCCCAGGAGACCGGGCCCCGTCACGACGTGACCGTCGGGATGATCGCCGACGAGTTCACGGCGCTCGCCCTGGGCTACGAGTGGCGCTCGGTGCCCCTGACCCCCACCGGTTGGCGCGAGCAGGTCGAGCAGACCCCCATCGACCTGCTCTTCGTAGAGTCCGCCTGGCACGGCAACGACGACGCCTGGCGCTTCCAGGTCATCGGCTCCCAGGGGCCCTCGAGCCACCTGAGGGACATGGTCACCACGCTGCGGGACCGAGGAGTGCCGACGGTCTTCTGGAACAAGGAGGATCCCGCCCACTACGACGAGGCCATCGAGACCGCACGCCTCTTCGACTGGGTCTTCACCACCGATGAGGCGATGGTGGAGCACTACCGGCGCGACCTGGGACATGACCGCATCGGGATCCTGCCCTTCGCCGCCCAGCCCGCGATCCACAACCCGATCCGCCTGCTGGACGAGGCGGGGCGTCCCGCGCCCCTGAGGGATGTCGCCTTCGCCGGCACCTATTTCGCTCACAAGTACCCCGAGCGGCGCGAGCAGATGGAGATCGTCCTGGGCGGCGCCCACGACGTCGCGGCACGCCTGCCCCACGGGCTGGACATCTTCTCCCGGTACCTTGGCGGCGACGACACCTACCAGTTCCCGCCTCCTTGGGACTCGCACGTGCGCGGCAGCCTCACCTACACCCAGATGCTCAGCGCCTACCGCGCCTACGCCGTCTTCCTCAACGTCAGCTCCGTGGTGGACAGCCCCTCCATGCTTCCGCGCCGCGTCATTGAGGTCCTGGCCTGCGGGACTCCCGTGGTGAGCACCCCGACGCCGGCCACCGACCGCCTGCTGCCCGCAGGCGCCCTGGCCAAGGTCACCGACCGCGCCCAGGCCGGTCACACCGTGCGAGCGCTCGTGACCAACCCGGCCCTCGGGGAGTACATGACGCATCTGGCGCAACGGGAGATCTGGAGCCGGCACACCTACAGCCACCGCGTGGAGACCGTGCTGCGAGCCGTCGGCATGGGGGAGCGGGCCACGCGCCGCCCCACCATCGCACCGCTGGTGTCCACCATCCGGCCCGAGCAGATCGACCACGTCCTTGAGACCCTGGCCGGTCAGCAGCGGGTGACGATGGCCCCGGTCATCCTCACCCATGGCTTCACCGCCCCGGCCCGCAGCAGGGCCCGGGCCCGCGAGCTGGGCCTGGAGATCGACTGGGTCAGCGCCGAGACCAGCACTCCCTTGGGGGGCTGCTACAACCTCATGCTCTCGCGGGTCGAGGCCGACTACATCGCCAAGATGGACGACGACGACCTCTACGGCGATCACTACCTCTTCGAGTCCCTCGCGGCGGCCGACTACGCCCGTGCCGAGGTCGTGGGCAAGCACGCCCACTACCTGCACCTGACGGGCCCGGACCTGACGGTGCTGCGCTTCGCCGACTGGGAGCACCGCTATACGACTTTCGTCTCTGGGCCGACCCTGGTGGCTCGGGCGGACCTGGCGCGCGAGGTGACTTTTCCCGAGACGACCACTGGTGAGGACACCGGTTTCCTCAATGACTGCGCACGTGCCGGGGCCCGTATCTATTCGGCCTCCCGATTCGGGTTCGTCCAACGGAGAGGGACGACTTTCGGACACACCTGGGACATCTCCAACGCGGAGGTGCTGGCTACGTCCACCATTAGTCATTGGGGACCGCCCCACGAAATGGAGATGCCCACCTCATGAATGCCCGCAGCACCGAGACCTTGCACGTCATCATCATCGGTTCCGCAGATGGGCAGGACACACTCGGCTCTCTTGACCAGGGCTCGCTCGAAGGCGGGATCGTCCCCATTGGCTGCCCCGATCCGGCGGGGCTGGGCCAGGTCCTGCGCCCTCTGGCCGCAGGGGCCCGGGTCCTGCTCCTCCAGGCGGGAGACCGGGTTGAGCCGGGCTATCTCACCTCAGTGGCCCAGCACGGCACCGGCGAGGCGGTCGTCCTCACCCCGACCGTGACCATCCGTCCCGACGGCACCCGCGACGAGCGGCTGCAGTGGCGCTTCAAGCACGGCAACCGCACCGCTGACCTGACCGTCGAGCCCCACATCTTCCCCGACACCGTCAGCGGAGCGGTGCTCACCATCCCCCGCCACGGCCTGCAGGACTGGGACGGACCGGGGGCCCTCCACGGCGCCGCCGGCGCTCAGACCGCAACCGATGACGAGCACACCGCCCTGAGCGGGCTCATTGCCCACATCATGGCCACCGGCAACCGGGTGGGGCTGCACGACGGCCCGGCCGTCATCCGCCACGCCCCCCAGCCCCCCGGCCCCTGGGGCAGGATCGACCACTACCGCCACCTGCTGGGCACGGTGCTGCCGGCGTGGCTGCAGGCCGGCAGCCCCCCACCGGCCTGGGTCCACCAGCTCATCATCCACCGCCTCATCCAGGTCACCGACGCCGACCGCGGACTGCGCTACCCCTCGGCGGGGCTCACGGCCGCCGAGCGCGCCGAGGTCGCCCAGCTCCTGCGTGCCGTCACCCGGCGCGTCCCCGCCCCCCAGATCGAGGCGTACTGCTCCACGCCGCTGGCCGTGGGCCGTCGCACCGCACTGGTCGCCATGGCCGCCGGCCCCATGCCCGCCCCGATCCTGCCCTCGGGACGCAGGTTCCGCAGTGACCAGAAGGCCACCTACTTCTACGCCGGCGACATGCCCCAGGAGCAGTGGAAGGTCGATGGCGCCTGGGCCCGGCCGACCAGCGCCAAGACGGTCGACCACCGCTACTTCGACGACGTGGTGCTCCACGAGCGCATCGTCTGGCTGCCCAAGGGGCGGATCACCGCCGTCATCGACGGCCAGGAGCTCCCGGTCGCCCCCTACCGGGGCAATCCCAGACCGCCTGAGACGCCTCCGGGGCGAGGCCGCCCGGGACCGGCCTCATCCGGCCTGCGCCGGCGCCTGGCCCGGCTCCTGAGTCCCACCGCCACGCAGGAGACCCAGACGCCCGACGGCACGTCACCTGCCCCGGAGGCCTCCTCCGCGGCGTCCTCCACGACTTCCGTGGCCTCCTCCTCAGCGCCCACGCCGTACACCGCCTCATCCCCCTCCGACTGGCCCCGCACCTGGCTCTACATGGACCGCCACGACAGCGCCGGTGACAACGCCGAGCCGCTGTACCGCTACGCCCGCACCCACGCACCCAGCGTCCGGCACATCTTCGTCATCGAGCGCAGCAGCCCGGACTGGGAGCGCCTCGCACAGGACGGCTTCGTCCTGCTGGACCCGACCGGCCCCGGATTCGACGCCGCCTGGAGCGGCGCCGAGACCATCCTCCTGTCCGATATCGGCGATCCGCTCATCGCGGGCCGCCTCACCGGCACGGGCGTCGGCCCCGACCAGCGCCTCGTCTTCCTCCAGCACGGCGTGACCATGCGCGACATGTGGCGCTGGTTCAACGGCGCCCGCATGGACGTCGTCGTGTGCGCCACCGCCGCCGAGCAGGCCGGGCTGACGGCCGATCACACCTCCTACACCCTCACCGACCGAGAGGTCTGGCGTACCGGCTTCCCCCGCCACGACCACCTCCACAGCCTGCTGGGACGCGAGCGCGACAGCATCCTGCTGGCCCCCACCTGGGACCCCGAGGTCTCACGAGCCCTGGAGAGCGACCCCGACGCCGTCGGACTCCTCAACGCGCTCTACCGGCCCTGGCTCGAGCTGGCCGCCGGCCTGATCCAGGCCGGCCACCGCACCGTCCTGTTCGCCCACCCCAAGCTGGTGCTGCACGCACCCGAGTGGTTCAGGGCCCTGGGCGTGCCCGCCGTCACCGGCCGCGAGCTGCCCGAGACCCTGGTCCGCTCCTGGGCGGTGGTCTCGGACCGCTCATCCGTCCTCGACGAGGGCATGATCGCCGGCTGCGTCGGTATCGTCTGGGACCCCCGCGCACGGCCGGACACGGATCGCTACCGCGCCCGTCACGAGGCCATTGGAGCCATCGGCGCCGACACCAGCGCGCAGGTGCATCAGGCGGTGGAGGACGTCGTCGCCGGACGAGTCACCGCCCCCGAGGACCTCCTCCTGCTCGACGCCGGAGCCTGCGCCCGCCTGACCGCCCAGCTCCGACGCGACGTGATCTGATGCCGGCCCCGCTGGCGGGGGCCCCGCCGATGCGCCGCCGCCCGCCCCTGGTCAGCCTCGTCATCCCCGTCTACGGGGTGGCCCCTTACCTGCCCCGCTTCCTGAGCTCGCTCGACGCCCAGGACCACCCCCACGACCGTCTTCAGGTCGTGCTCGTCCTGGACGGGGCCTGCGACGACTCTCCGCGGGCCTGCCGGAGCTGGGCGCGGCGAACCGACCTCGACGTCGAGATCATCGAGACGGACAACGGCGGACAGGGACGCGCCCGAAACCTCGGGATGGAGCGGGCCCGGGGACAGTGGATCGGCTTCCCAGATCCCGATGACTGGCTCGCCTCCGACTTCCTCACCCGGCTCCTGGCCGCCAGGCGCCGTGGCGACGTCCTCCTGGCCGGCCGCACCCTCATCCACCAGGACGGCGCTGAGATCCCCCACCCCCTCGACTTCCGCTTCCAGGGCGGTACGGCCCGGGTCGACGCCGCCCGGCAGCCGCAGGCCATCCAGCTCTCCGTCCACGAGTGCCTCATCCGGGCCGACCGGGCGCTCGCGGCCCGGTTCCCGGAGGACCGTGAGGCCCCCACCTTCGAGGACGCCCTCTACCTGGGGCGTATCCGCAGCCGCTGGGGCCGGATCGTCTACGTGCCCGAGGCCGTCTACCACTATGACAAGCGGGTCGCAGGCGACTCCGCGGTTCAGACCGCCTGGTCGCGGCCGGGCCGCTACATCGCTCAGATGCGCACGCGCTACCACGCCCTTCTCGATGCCGCCGGTGGGGCGCCCTGGGCTCAGCAGACGATCCTGTACGACCTGGGCTGGTACTTCGGGGTCGTCGACGCCGGCCGGATGCCCACCGAGCCACCCGGACTGGGCCAGGCTCACGCGGCCGAGATGCGTGAGCTGGCGCAGCGCCTCGACTCCGAGCAGATCCTCCGCAGCCCCTGGGGGAACCTCGGCGCACGGGACCGGGCCCGCCTCCTGCTGTGGAAAGGCCGGCCCGAGGTGGCGGTGGTGCGTGACGGCGAGGTCATCGAGCTGTGCACCGTCGAACCCGCCGGCCGGCAGGCGGAGCCCCTGGGCTACGCCGGGACCGACGTCGGCTGGGTCCTCACCGGAGCCGAGGCGGCGCAGCGCTACTCCGGTGCAGACGTCCCCCGCATCCCCCTGTGGCCCCGCCGGCCACGGCTGGTTGAACCGCGCCCGGCCAGGACAGTGCGCCTTCGCAGGCTGCTGCGGCGTCGTCGTTGAAGCGGGGCGAGCCCTACCGGCCCGACGCCGGCCCGCCGCACGGGACGGGGCTCACAGCGCCGGGGCGAGGCTGCGCGGTGCCAGGGCGATCTCCAGCTCGTCGGCGACCCACGAGTACAGGGAGCCGGCGTAGTGGAAGGGGGCGGCCCCCCAGCGGTGCGAGTCGTCGGCTACCACGAGCTCGTCGGGAACCTGCAGAATCCGCAGGTCGGTCTCCTGGTAGACGAGCTCGATGTAGCGGGTCATGACCCAGTTGGCCTCCATGGCCGTCTGCCCCCAGCTCGGGACGGTGGGCATCCCCGAGGTGGTCCGTGTCGCCCAGGGAACGTTGATGAGGATCGTCCGCCTCGCCAGGTCGAGCCGCTCCAGGAGGGCGTGGAAACGCAGCAGGGCGGGCCGCCACAGGTGCAGGTGCTCGGCCGTCCCCAGCTCGAGGAACCTGGCGGGAAGCCCCTCGTAGAGGCCGGCCGTCAGCGCCTCGGTCGAACGCGTCAGGAAGGTCCCGGGGGAGGTCTCCAGGACGCCGAGGCGCTCGTCGGTCAGGTCCCACAGCAGGAGGTCGGTGTGGGAGGCGACGGCCGTGAGCTGCGCCTCCAGGTTGCCCACCATGTCGGACAGGAAGGACCGACGGGCGAAGGACGACCTGAGCAGGGACAGATCGACGTCGCCGACGTCGGCCGGGCACCCCGCACTGATGAGGGACTGGCGGGCGATGTAACGCTCCACGCTCCAGCCCCGCCGCTCCATCTCACCGGCCACGTCCCTGGCCACGCAAGAGCCGTAGACCGTGATTCGTCCTGCTGTCATCGTGCTTTCCTCACTGCGCATGGTCATACTCCTCGAGCGTGTCGGTAGGGCAGGGTGCGGCTCTCCGAGCGTTGGATCCGCACCCCCGCCGGTTTCCACTTCTCCCGGCACTCGGCCAGGATCGTGGCGGCCTTGTCCGGCTTGTTCTTGGCGATGTTCCAGGACCACCACCGGTAGTCGTGGGCGATCTGGGGGCCCGGGCCGTCACCGATGAGCTCGCCATCCATGAGCCACAGCGCCCGGGTACACATCTCCTCGATGACCTGTGCGGCATGGTTGACGATGAACACCGTCCCGGCGGCGCGCCGCAGTTCGGTCATCTTGATCTCGCTGCGCTCCTTGAACGCGGCGTCACCGGTGGACAGGGCCTCGTCGATGAGGAGGATGTCCGGGTTCGCCGCGGCGGCGATCGCGAACCGCAGACGTGAGGCCATTCCCGAGGAGTAGGTCTTCATCGGGCGGTAGATGGCCTTACCGATCCCGGCCAGCTCAATGACCTCCGGGATGATCGCCTCGATCTGCTGGGGAGTCAGCCCCATGGCCAGGCAGCCCAGGCGCACATTGCGCTCGCCGGACAGGTCCGGGACGAGGGCCGCGTTGACGCCCAGGAGCACCGGGGTGGAACGGGCGCTCACCGTTCCCGAGGTCGGCGTCTCCAAGCCGCCCATGACGCGCAGCAGCGTGGACTTCCCCGCCCCGTTGCGCCCCAGGATCCCGATCGACTCCCCGGCGCGAGCCACGAAGGAGATGTTCTTGAGGGCCTCGACCCTCACTTTCGGCCTGTGCCCAGTCATCCCCATGACGATCTTCTGCGCCACGGAGGCGGCGCGCAGATCCTCGGCGTCCGTGGAGGGCGCCCGGTAGCTCACCCCGATCTCGTCGACGACGACGGTGGCGGTGCCGATGCCGGCCTCGTGACCCTCGGCCGCGGTCATGACAGCGGCCGACGAGTCGCCATCCGATGTCATCATGACGATGGGGGAGGGAGGTGTCACCTCCCCCGGCCCGTCCGCCTGGAGGGCCGCTGAATCCTTCCCTGCTCCGGTCTCAGCGCTCGACACCGTAGGCCTCCTCCTTCTCCCAGAAGAACACGAAGGACACGGCGGTCAGCCCCAGCGACCAGGCACTGAGGATGAGCCACATGCGCGGCTGCGGAACACGCTGGTACAGGATCACGTCCCGGTACATCGTGATGATGAGGTAACCGGGATTGAGGTCCATGGCCCGCAGCATCACCGGGTGATTGATGAACCGTTCGTAGGAGAAGAAGACTCCCGAGGCGTAGAACCAGAACTGCGTCAGGAAGGGCCAGATGTTGCGCATGTCCGGGATCGTCGTCGTGATACGGGAGGCCGCCAGCGTCAGTCCCAGGCTCAGGAGCACCTGAAGAGCCAGGACCGGGACGATGAGGACCCAGTGCCAGCTCGGCCAGGCGTGAGGAGGGAGGACCACCACGAGGACGAGGAGCGCGATCATCGGCGGGACCAGGTCGATCGCGCTGCGAATCGTGTACGACGCGGGCAGGGCGGCCCGAGGGAAGGAGAAGCCTCGAATGAGGTTCCTGCCGGTGACGATCACCTGGCTGCCACCGGTGACCGCCCGCTGCAGCGGCGGGAAGAACGTGACGCCGATGATGAGGTAGCCGATGAAGTTGTCAATACCGCGGCTCGTCTGCAGAAGCAGACCGAAGACCAGGAAGTAGACGATCGCGTCGAGCATCGGCTTGGCGATGAGCCAGGCGTTGCCCAGGAAGGTGCCCCGTTGAGAGCCCAGGGCCTTGGCCCGGGCGTCGGCCCAGATGAAGTGCCGGCGCTGCCAGAGCTGGCGGATGTAGGCCCCCAGCGGCGGGCGCCGGCCCACCGGGTAGAGCTCGCTGAGCTCGACGACGCTGACACTGACCTCCGAGCTGCCGCCCCAGAACGGCTGCCCATCGGACCACGGGGCCCAGGACGCCCTGCTCATACCAGCTCCTTGTAGATCTCGGCCTGACGGACTGCGTTGCCGCTCCAGGTGGGCAGCGGCTGATGCGTTGAGGGCGTTGAGGGCAGGGGATCTCCAGACGCCATACCAGTCAGCACTCGGCTGAGCGCCTCCACGTCCCCGGCCGGGAAGGACCGATTCGTCGCTGCGGCGGTGAGTTCGCTGAGCGCGGGAAGGTCGGAGACCACCACCGGCCGCCCCAGCGCCATCGCCGTCATCGGCTTGAGCGGTGTCACCAGCCGGCATACCGGCGTATCCAGCCTCGGCACGCAGAAGACGTCCAGGGCCTGGTACCAGTCCAGGGCCGTGGCGCGCTCCACCCGTCCGGGAAGGACGCACACCGAGGCCTCCAGCCCCAGCTCTCCGGCCAGGGCCACCAGCCCGGGACGGCTGACCCCGTCACCCACGACGGCGCACCGCACGTCGACCCCCCGAGCACGGCAGAGCGCCACGGCCCGCAGGAGCACGTCGAAGCCCTCATAACCCACCAGGGAGGAGACGCTGCCCACCCACAGGCCGTCGCGGGGAAGTCCCAGCCGTTGGCGGGCATCCGCTGGCGAGTACCTGGCGGCCTCCAGGACATCCTGCTCCACGGCGTTGGGGACGACCGTGATCCGGCCGGGCTCGACACCCCGGGCCGCGAGGTCCTCGGCCTGGACCCGTGAGAGGACGACGACGGCGTCGGCCCGCAGAGCCATCTCGGCCTCCTTGGCCCGCAGCAGCGCGAAGCGCTCGGAGCTCAATGCCTCGGCCTGCTGACCCACCGGCCTGGAGGCCACCCAGGTGCACTCCAGTACCCCTCGCATCTCGTAGACCCAGGGCAGGCCGTAGGAGCGCGCCACCGCCTGGGTGACCAGGGCGTTGACGTAGTTGGTGGTCGTGTGCAGCACGTGGGGGCGGAACGCCTCCACCTCCCGCGCCAGCAGACGGCTCATCTGAGCCAGCCGGGCTATCGGGGCGGCCTGGGTGCGCGCGGGCAGAAGCCGCCGGTAGGTGACTGCGTCGACAACGTCAGTGGCCTGAGCGGCGGGCCTGCCGATGATGACGGGGTAGCCGATGCGGGTCACCGCCCGCACGTCGATGCCGGCGTCGCACTGCGCCTGAAGGAGTGCGTGCGAGCGCACGGTGTAGCCGGACTGGGTGTGGGGCAGTGAGCTTGTCAGCAGGTGAAGGACTCGCAGCGGCTCGCCGGGGTCAGGAACGGTCCAGCCCGGTGAGGGGGACAAGCGGGGCAGGTGGAAGCCCGGGCTCATCATGGCGAGCTGGGAACGCAGCCGGGCCCGCAGCGCCCCGGAGCCGGGCGCTCCCTCCAGCGTGCTGAGCGCGGCGCTCAGGTGGCCCCGGGACCACAGGTCCCGCGCGCGCACCGCGGGGCTCAGGCCCGCATCATCAAGATGCCTGCGCTCGGTGGAACCCAGGTGGATCGCCATCTCGGCGGCGAGCCGGCGGCCGAGGGGCGATCGCGGCACCGCCCGGCCCAGCGCGTCACTAGCCGAGTCCGGTCGGTCGGCGATGAACGCCGACAGCGCCCGGCGCAGCTCGTGCTCGCCCGCGCCGATGCCGAGAGCCCGAGCGCTGCGACCGCGCCAGGGCTCAGAGAGCCGACGCGCCACCTGCAGGGCGAGCAGCACCGGATCCTCGACCAGCTGCCGGGTGGCGGAGGTGCTCAGCAGTGCCAGGTTCCTCAGGATCTGGAGGTCATCAGTCACCGGCCACCTGCCTCAGGAGGGACTCGTAGCGGTCGGTCATGGCCTCGGCGTCGGCGTGGACCGCCAGCCAGCGCCGTCCACCCGTCACGTCCAGACGGCTGCGGTCGGCAGCCAGGGCGCTCCACAGGGAGGCCAGGGCCTGCGGGTCCTGCGGGGCGGTGATGTCACCGCAGCCGGCGTCCTCCACGATGCGCCGGGCCTCCCCGTCCACCGAGGCGCACACGTGCACTCCAGCGGACATGATCTCGTAGAGCTTGGAGGGGACCGTCATGGACATGGCCGGCCAGTTCTGCAGGCTCACCAGCGCCGTATCGGCCCAGGCGTAGTGCTGATCCACCTCGCTCCAGGGCACAGGGGGGAGGATCTCCACGGGGGCGCCGAGCCTGTGGGCCAGGGCCGCCACCTCCTGGAGCTGTGCGCCGTCGCCGACGATCCGCAGCACCACCGGGGTGCCGTTGCGCTGAGCGATGTGTGCGGCCCGCACCGCGAAGCCCAGTCCCTGAGCGCGCCCCACGGTTCCCAGGTACAGCACGTGCAGGGTGCCGTCCCAGCGGCGTCGGTCGGCACCCGTGCGGCCTGTCTGCACCGCGGCGCCGGTGTTGCGCACCGTCACCACGCGGCGTATCCCGCGCGAGCGCAGGACCTGGGCGAAGGAGTCGGTCGTCGTCACCACGGCCGCGGCCTCCCGCTCCAGGCGGGTGATGAGGGGCGGCAGGAGGTTGTGCGTACCGTGGTCGACGATGTGAAGCCGGCGGGCTCGGTGGGCCCATGCCAGGGCCGATGGGCAGGTGGCCGGCTCGGACCACTGTGCGGCTGACAGGAGCAGATCCGGCCAGGCGTCGCGCAGCTCCACCACGACCGGGCGGCGCAGGGCCCTGCCGACGGCGAGCGCGGCCGGGAGGGTGGGGAGCCCGGGAACCGAGCCGAGGATGACGTCGGGACGGTTGGCTCCCCGGAAGCGCGCCACCCCCAGGCGCACGGAGTCGGCCGCCGCGACCATCTGATCGGTGCCTCGTCCGCACACTCCGCTGCTGTAGGGGCGGAAGATCGTGCGGTGCACCATCGCCCCGGTGACGTCCCGCCTGATCGAACCGGCCACGTGGGCCGCGCCGCCTGGCAGGAGACGACCGCCCGGGTAGTGGGGGGCCGGAGCCAGCACCGCCAGCTCGTGGCCCCGTGAGATCAGCGCCTCGGCCAGCCGGTTCCAGCGGCGTTGGGGGGCGCCGACCTCCGGTGCCCAGTAGTGGGTGAGAAGAAGGATGCGCATGTCCTCACCCCGCCCTTCGAAGGGTGGGGAAGGGGTTGGGGGCTCCGATGATGGAGGGCATCTTCAGGTAGACGATCAGGACTGCTGCCATGGCGACCTGGGGCATCCAGAGCCGGTTGCTGGTCAGCAGGCTGCTGGCCGCCAGGGCGGAGCACGCCGCCGCCGCCAGGGTCACCAGGAGGGCCGAGGCCCAGTGCGGCCATCCGGCGCAGACCAGGCGCTGGTAGACGTGCAGCCGGTGCGGCGCGTACCAGCACTGGCCCGCTCTCAGCCGCATCCACAGGGTGTAGCCGGTATCGGCCAGGAGCACGAGGACGGGGGCGAGAGCCGCCTCCACGGCCACACCCCGGGACAGGCAGGCCGTCACGGCGAAGGCCCAGGCGCTGCCCAGGGCGTAGGAGCCGGAGTCACCCAGGAACACCTTGGCGCGAGGCGTGTTGAATGGCAGGAAGCCGAGGCAGGCTCCGGCCACCGAGACCATGACGAGCCCCAGTCCGGCGACCGGGGCGACGGCCGCCACCTGGACGTACCACAGGGAGGTCAGCAGGGCGTGGCCGCAGGCCAGACCATTGGCGCCGTCCATGAAGTTCGTGGCGTTGACCAGCGCGGCGGTGCCCACGCAGATCGCCGGGGTCCACCACAGTGAGACCTCGAAGGCGCTGTGCGCCACCAGACCGAGCCCTGCGCCCAGGACGAGCTGGAGAACCAGACGGGCCCTGACGGACACCGAGAACAGGTCCTCGATCAGCCCGAGCAGCGCGAAGGCGAGCACGGTCGCCAGCCCCATGAGCGCGACGTCGACCCCGGACATCGCGTGAACAGCGCCTTGCAGGTGCACCGCAGCGAGGACCGCTGTCCAGGTGGCCAGTGAGGCGGCCAGAACGATGGCGAGTCCACCACCGCGGGGGACAGGCGTCCGGTGCAGGGATCTGTCCCCGGGGACGTCGACGACGTGGGCTCTCCTCAGAAGCGGGATCACGGCCGCGGTCAAGGAGGCGCAGACGGCTGCTGTCACGGCGAGTCCGCTCAGGAGCAGGGTGGTCATGAGGCCGCCTCCAGGGCCCGCCGGGCGTGAGCCCGCCATCTCAGGCGGAGTCGCCACTGATCCGCCACCGCGACGGCCGACCCTGCCAGGCCCGCGGTCCACGGAAGCAGATGGACCTGCGTGGCGAGGTCGAGGAAGCAGGAACCGACTGCGAACCCGGCCCCGGCCACGATGATGAAGGGCATGACCCGCGTCGAGGCCCACGGCCAGTAATGCCATGTCACGCACCAGGCGG
This sequence comes from Actinomyces sp. SKVG-SVH-4(1), assembly GCF_048514265.1. Lineage (NCBI taxonomy): Bacteria > Bacillati > Actinomycetota > Actinomycetes > Actinomycetales > Actinomycetaceae > Actinomyces > Actinomyces sp. SKVG-SVH-4(1). The sequence goes on from NZ_JBGEVE010000017.1 coordinate 36,843, forward strand.
TCACCTGAATGAGAACCGCGGCCGCGACCCCTATCAGGAGCAGACGCGGATAAAGAATTCGATGCGTTGATAAGAGCGTCCTGATAAGGGTCGCCAGGAAGAGCCACAGCGCCCAGGAGGCGATGTCTCGGCTCACTGCCGAGAAATCAGACGGGAGGCCGGGCGCTGAAGCGGCCACGGAGGGGACACTGGAGGAGGTGCGGGAGGGGGTGGTAAGGGGTCGGGCAGGAACTACTGCGACCACTGGTGACCTCCGGTCTTCTGGGACGGTAAAGGCCTGGGGTTGCGGCCTTCTTTACTCGCTTTCTTATAACGGTAGTTGTGTCGCCCAGTAGGAAAAGCGGTAGTCGTCATGATTGGCTCGTCTGCAATCAGACTGTGATGTTCGGGGCTTATCGTGACGGCGCCGAAACCGCTCGTAATCGTTGCTATACCGCGGAATACTGGGGTTCTGTCACATGATGGCCTCAGCTTGTGGTGTCTCGGGTCGAGGGGTGGGGTGGCAGTTTCGCGCATTCATTGGGTTACGCGATAGTGGGTGACGGCCGACATAGTTGAAAGCCTGCTTCAGAGGGGTAACAAAGGATTCTTGGGGGGTGTCTCGTGCCTAGACTTAGTGGCGAGCGCGTTCAACCGCCATACGTGCAACCAACGACAACACCATCGATTCTTGTGTGATTCATACAAAGATCGACGGGTTCAACCCGCGAGGACAATCCCTATGAAACGCATCATCACCTACGGCTCCTTCGACCTGCTCCACTACGGGCACATTGAGCTGCTACGCCGGGCCAAGGCCATGGGTGACTATCTCATTGTTGCGCTGTCGACCGATGAGTTCAGCGCCTCCAAGGGGAAGCGCGCCTACTTCACCTATGAGCAGCGCAAGGCGATGCTTGAGGCCGTCCGCTATGTCGACATGGTCGTCCCCGAGCAGACCTGGGGGCAGAAGAGCCGGGACATCGACGAGTACGGCATCGATGTCTTCGTCATCGGCGATGACTGGGTCGGCACCTTCGACGAGCAGCTCGAAGGCCGCTGCGAGATCGCCTACCTCCCGCGGACCCCGGAGATCGGTTCCTTCGATCGGACGCGACCGTGCGGCGAGGGACAGGAGGAGGCCCGGGAGACTCTCGTGCGGTGAGCGCCCTCAGACGTGACGATTGTGTCCGGGGCCGAAGTAGACGTCGTCGAGCGTGGCCGTCTGCAGAGAGCGCTGACGCAGAATGTCGATGATCTGACCGTAGACGGAAGTGACGGTGGGGAAGTTCGCGTGACCGATGACGATGTGCTGAGCGAGCAGCCACTTCTGCGCCTCACCGAGAAGGACCTCCGGCGTGAGCTGCCCTGAGTCTCCGAAGGAGCCGTACCACATAGTCGTGGTCGTGTAGCCGATCTTGGCGCAGACCGAGTCGGTGTAGGAGCTGCGGCCGCCGTAGGGGGGCCGGATGAAGGGCGCGCCTGTGACACCGTAGGTGTTGCGCAGCAGGTTCTCGCACTGGGTGAGCTCGTCGATGATCCCGCCCTCCGACAGCGTCGTCAGGTCGGGGTGCGTCCAGGTGTGGTTCGCCAGCTGAATCTGCCCGGATTCCACCAGGGGCCTCATCTTGTCCCGATTGTCGGTCCAGCTCGGATAGCAGCCGGTGACGAAGAAGGTCAGGCGGACTCCGGAGTCCTTGGCGAAGTCCAGGTAGGCGTCCACGACTGAGGAGTCGACGCCGTCGTCGATGGTGATGGCCACGACGTTGCCGACGTTCTCCGGCAGGCCGGTGATGAGCGAGTCCGCAGGACTGGGCGCGGGAAGTGGTGGTGGACCGTCCTGAAGGTGGAGCGGGCTGAGGGAGGGGGTCGGCGAGGGCGTGGGGGAGGGTGACGTGGAGGCCAGGGGTGAGCCCTGCGTCGGGGACGAGGCCGGTGAGGTGGAATGGGCCGCCGGTCGTGCGGTGTTGCAAGCGCTGAGGCAGCCTGCGGTTCCGGCGGCCAGGGCGAGTAGGAAGTCGCGGCGTTGCATGGGAGGGACTTTCTCGAAGGGTGGTTGTCAGAGCATCGAGCACCTGCTCCGCCGGCAGGGGCGTCGCAGTGAGCGCGCTGCTCATTTGTCGGGGCGCAGGAGAGAATGCTGAAGCCATCGCTGTCCGCAGCAAGCCTGCGCCGCTAAGGTGGCAGCGTCGTTTGCTGCCTTGGGAGGGGGAGAGGGGGCGGATAGTTCGCCATCAGTGGGGTGGCTGACGGGGTTTGAACCCGCGACCTCCTGGACCACAACCAGGCGCTCTGCCGACTGAGCTACAGCCACCATGTACGGTATCACCGCAACGAATCGGTACTGTATCCGCTCCTCTCCCCGCACACCAAACTGGAGTCGGTGCACTACGTCACGTTCGAGGGGTGCGCCGAGGACGCCGTCGTCCCGCTCACCTGGTAGGCGTGTTGAGGATCCGCTCAGCCACGTCCTTGCACTCCTGAGAGCTCGGGCCCTCCCCGGCGGGGAACAGGACCTCGCGGTAGTAGCGCAGCTCGTCGATGGACTCCAGGATGTCCGCCAGCGCACGATGGCCGCCGGCCTTCTTCGGCGCGTGGAAGAAGGTCCTGGGGTACCAGCGCTTGGCCAGCTCCTTGAGGGAGGAGACGTCCACGATCCGGTAGTGGAGGTGCTCGATGAGCTCGGGCATGTCGCGGGCCAGGAACGCCTTGTCCGTGCCCACGGAGTTGCCCGCGAGCTGGGCGGTGCGGGGCTCGGGAACCAGGGAGGTCACGTAGTCCAGGACCGTGGAGCGGGCGGTCTCCATGGTCACCCCGTCCTCCAGGGCGGCCAGGAGGCCCGAGGAGGTGTGCATGGTGCGCACGTAGTCGTCCATCTGCTCCAGCGCGGCGGCGGGAGGCTTGATGAGCACATCGATTCCCTCCGCCAGGGGCTTGAGCTCATAGTCGGTGACGACGACGGCGACCTCGATGAGCGCGTCGGCGCTCTGGTCCAGCCCCGTCATCTCACAGTCGATCCACACCAGCGGGTCAGAGGTAGTCATCTGCTTGCTCACGGGAACCACTGTAGTCACCTCGGCGAGCTTCAGAACCGTGGACCCTCCCATGGGGTGGTGAGATTCGAGGCGGATGGGCGACCGCGTCCTGGCATAGCGGTCCGGCGGCGCAAAGATCGCGATAAGGTCTCTATGAAGTCTGACCGCCCTTGAGCAACACGGAGCACTCATGTCCCAAAGCCCCGACCCCCGTCACCTCGGAAGCTCCTACATCATGGAGACCCGGATCGGTGCGGGTGCCCAGGGAGAGGTCTGGCGCGGTCGGCGTACGGACGCCCGGGAGACCTTGGCCTTCAAGGTTCTGCGTGCGGAGCTGGTGGAGAACCCCGACGTCGTGGAGCGCTTCATCAAGGAACGCTCCACTCTGCTGCGGGTGCGCAGCCCCTATGTCGTCGCCATTCGTGACGTTGTCATCGAGGGCTCCACCTTCGCGATCGTCATGGACTACGTCAACGGCGGTGACCTGCGAGATCTGCTGAGGTCTCACGGCAGTCTGCCGCCTGCGCAGGTGGCGTCCCTGGGGACGCGTATCGCTCAGGGACTGTCCGCGGTTCATCGCGCCGGCGTGATCCACCGGGACATCAAACCCGCCAATGTCCTGCTCAGCTCCCGTCCCAGCCGGGGCGGCGACCCCGCTGAGACAGTCGTCGTCGGTGTCGCCCCGGGAGGGGAGGTGCCCGAGACTGTTGTACCCCGACTGGCGGACTTCGGGGTGGCGCGCATCTGCGACACCTTCTCCGCCTCCCACCTCACCGGGGCCATCGGCACACCGCTGTATATGGCGCCGGAGATCCTGTCGCTGCAGGCCCCGACCTCCGCCGCCGACATCTACTCGCTGGGCATCATGCTCTACGAGATGACGTGCGGGACGACGCCGTTCGTGGGGGAGCCCGCCCAGCTGCTGAGCCAGCACGCCCGACGCGATCCGGGCCGGCCTCTGGGAGTGCCCGACCCGCTGTGGGAGCTCATCGCCGCGATGATCTCCAAGCAGCCCGACATGCGTCCCTCCATTGAGGACGTCGCCCAGCGCCTGGACGTCATGCAGTCCGCTCTGGCCGGTCTTCCCGCAGCGCGGCGACTGGCCTCACCCCCGCAGTCGACGGCCTCGCTCGTTCCCTACGACTGGGACGCCCTCCCTCCTGCCGAGCCCGCGGCTCCGGCGGCGACGCTGCCGAGTCCGGCGGCGACCTCGGCCACGATGGCCTTCGCCCCGGATGCGCCGACACTGGTAGGCGGGCAGCAGTACGTCCCCGGCCCCGGACAGGTTCCCCTCAGCCCGGGAACGGCGGGGACCGCGGGCTTCGCCGCTCCCGCGATGCCGGCCGGCCCCGGTATCTCCAGTCCCTCTGCGCCCGCCTTCTACAGCCAGCCGGGCTCGCAGCACCCGCGGGCTACGGCGGGGGGACCGCAGACCGGTGCGCGTCGGCGGCGGTGGTGGCGCCGTCGGTGGGTGGCTGTGGCCGCCGTGGTCACCGTCCTGGCAGTGGTGGGGGCGAGCGCGACCTGGTGGTACTTCTTCTCCGGAGCGGAGATCGACAACCGGTGGGCGGCGGCTCTGCCCGCCGGCAACGGTGTCCGGGAGGAGCTGCGCTACGCGGAGGTCTCCGAGCCCGTCGCATCCGCAGACGGAACCACGATGGCCTTCGAACGAGATGGCAAGAAGCACCTCGTGGATCTTACGAAGAGCACGACGACGCCGGTGTGGAGCGGTGAGTGCTTCAAGGTCCGCCCCTGGGTTGGTGGCTCGATGCTCTGCACCCAGACCAGTGACGAGTCCACGGTGATCGGGGCTGCGGGCAAGACCTCCAAGGTGCCTTTCTCCAAGGGCTCCTTCTACATCGGCGCGACACCTGACCTCGGCATCGTGTCCGACGAGGGGGAGTCCACTGACGGAGGCCCCATGAAGGCCTACGACGGATCCGGCAAGGAGAAGTGGACCGCTTCCGGACAGTACAAGGGAGGCCGGGTCGACAACGGTTTCATCCTCACCTACGAGATCAAGTCGCGACAGTTCCAGGTGCTGTCGGCCAAGAACGGTGAGGTGCTCGTCTCCGAGCCCGGAAAGCAGCCGGATTCGGACTTCGATGAGGACACTCGATTCCCCGGCGGGTTCAATATCGCGTCCGGTCCGGAGGCCTTCTCGAGAGTGACGTCCTCGGGTGCCACGATCTACAAGGCCAACGGCAGCGAGGCGGCAACCGTCTCAGGCAAGTTCTCGGAGAAGCACTGGTGGGCGGCGTCAGCACCCCTGAATGTCTCGGCGCTGAAGGACGCCTACTCCTCCTTGGCCAAGGCATCGTCCTCGACCACCCCGGTCATCGGCCCCAGCGGCACGGTCAACGTCGCCATTGATACGAGCGCCTGCACGGCCAAGGTCGGCAGCAAGAAGCTCGCGCTGCCTGAGTTCTCGCAGCGCGAGGGCTGCCACATCAGGCCCATCGGGCTACTCAGTGACGGACAGGTGCTGGTCGAGGTCGGAAGGCAGAGCATCTGGGACAGTGAACCGGGCAACCTCGTCGTCGCCGTGTCGCCCGATACGGGCAAGGTCGGTTGGAAGACCCCCGGCGCCTACGGCGGCACGGTTCCTCCCGCCAAGGGCCAGAGCGACGCCCGTCTTCTGGTCGCCCAAGGCGCCTCCTTCTACTTCGATCTGGTGGTCTCCCGGATCACCAGCAAGTAGGAGCACCTGCGATACACGGCCGATACGTGGCGCCGGGGTGCCGACCAGCTCAGTGGTCGGCACCCCGGCGCTCGTATCGGGAGGGCTTGAGACGGGGATCAGCGACGCCCGCGGCGGGCCAGAGCGGCGTAGCACACCACCATGCAGACCAGGCCGATGGCTGAGAGCATGCCGTAGTCCGTCAGCCACTGCGCGGTCTCGTGCTTCCACAACGCGTCGTCACGGTTGGGCAGGATGGCGAGCATCTCCAACGTGGAGGAGGCCATGGCGTAACCCCACCGCGATGGCATGAACCAGGCGAGCTGCTCGAAGACCGCCCGTCCCGAGATCGGGATGATGCCACCGGACAGGACCAGCTGGGCCATGATGGAGACCACCAGGACCGGCATGACCTGCTCGGAGGAGGAGACCATCGCGGAGACGGCCAGCCCCAGGAGCCCGGAGACGAAGGCGACGGCCCAGCAGCAGAAGGCCAGCTCCAGCCCCGGCCACCCCTCCAGGATGACGGCATCTGAGGGGCCCTTGTTGAGGGCCAGGGCGATGCCCAGCATCAGTGCGGTCTGAATGGTGGTGATGAGCGCCAGGATGGTCGCCTTGGAGAACAGGTAGGCGCCGGATCTCAGGCCGACGGCCTTCTCCCGCAGGAAGACGTCCCGCTCCCCGATGAGGTCACGGATGGTCGCTGACATCCCGGAGAACGCCGCCCCGGTGATGAGGATGACCAACAGCTGCAGGGCCTGGCTGGAGTACCTGATGATCGGGGGAGTGGGGTTCTCCGGCGTCGGGGGAGTGGGCTCCGGGTAGTGGGGGACCGCAAAGCCGTCGCTGCCCTCAATCGCCTTGGTCAGCAGTCCCATGATGATGGGGAGCAGCAGCATGAAGGCGAGGTAGGACGGGTCCGCCGCCACGATCCGCAGCTGGCGCCGCACGAGGGTCGAGACCTGCCTGAGCATGGACTGCTGCTTGGGCGGCTTCTCCTGCGTCGCCGGCCCCGCGGCCGCTGCGGGAGCCCCTCCGCGCCGCGTCGAGGGCACCGTGGCCTCCATGTACTGACGCAGTTCCGCGGTGTGGTTGCGGATGAGGGCGTAGACATCGGCGTAGCCGTCCACGGCGGGCGGGTCGGGCAGGGTGCCCTTCGGCGTGTTGAGCAGCAGGCGGCCCTGGGAGGCGATCTCGTTGAGCCTCTGGCGGAAGTAGGGGAGTACCTCGCGGGGGGAGCCGTAGTAGACGGGCTTGCCTCCCGCAGCCAGGATGAGGACCTTGTCCGCGCGGTCGATGTGGTTCTCATTGTGGGTGACGACGACGACCGTGCGGCCGGTGTCACCAGAACGTGTGCCGTGAGCCAGGGACGCCAACAGGTCCATGACGTCACGGTCCAGCTGGGGGTCCAGGCCGGAGGTGGGCTCGTCGAGGAACAGGAGGCTGGGGCGTGTCAGCAGCTCGATGGCGGTGGAGACCCGCTTGCGCTGGCCTCCGGAGAGCTTCTTGACCCGCTTGTCCACGTGCGCGGTCAGGTCAAGATCCTCCAGGACCTCGGCGATGCGTTGGCGCCGCTCGGCCTTGGACACGTCCTTGGCGAAGCGCAGCTCAGCGGCGTACTCGAGGGTCTTGCGGACAGTGAGGGCCGAGTGGATGACGTCGCTCTGGGGGACCACGCCGATCTTGTTGCGCATGACCGGGTAGTGCTCGTACACGTCCAGCCCGTTGAAGAGCACCTGGCCCTCCTGGGCCTTCTGCTCGCCGGTGAGGGCCTTGAGCAGCGTCGACTTCCCGGCTCCCGACGGGCCGACGACGGCCAGCAGCTCGTTGCCCGGCAGAGAGAAGGAGATGCCGTCGAGCAGCGTCATGCTGCCGTTGTTGACCCGGAAGGTCAGGTCCTTACCCACCAGCTCGCCGCCGGCTCCGCCGGCGACCTGGACCTCGCACAGACCGTCCGGGCTCAGGGCGATGAAGGTCGATCCCAGACCCATCAGCACGGGCTGGGTGACCTGGACCTGTGACACGCGCTGCCCGGCGACGTACAGACCGTTGGTGGAGCCCAGGTCGGTGACGACCATGCCGTTGGGGGAGACGTCGATACGGGCGTGGTGCTTGGAGATGAGCGGGTCATCCAGGACCAGGGTGTTGTCGGGCGCGCGCCCGATGGTGCCCGAGGAGGTGACGCGGAAGGACTTGAGCGTGTGGCGTGAGGTGGGGAAGGCTCCCGAGCCCGCTGAGCTCGATGAGGGAGGCGCCTGGCGGCCCGGGGGTGCCACGTAGGTGGCTGCAGAGGACGCCGATGCCATGGCCCGGGGCATGGGCGCGGCCTGCGCCGGGAGGGCCGCGGCCGGGGTCGGGCCTGCCGGGCGCTGGAGGGGTGCGGCTTGCGGGGCGGAGGCCGCACTCGGCTGCGATGGGATGAACGGGGCGCTCGGCGCGGATGGCGTGGGCCGGCCCATCTGCCGGGGCTGGTTGGGGGCGCCGGCCTGAGGCGCGCTGCCGGAGACGACCGGAGTGAGCCCCAGCGCTGGCCCGGAGGCGTCGCCCAGCTGGATTCGAGTCCCCTGAGTCACGAGAGCCTCGCGCGTCACGGCCCCGTTGACGAGCATCCCGTTACGGCCCTGGCACCTCACCGCCCACCCGGTCGGGGTGGGGGTCACCTGGAGGTGAGTGCGGGAGACGAGGGGGTGGACGATCTGAACGTCGCTGTCCGGTGAGCGTCCCACGGTGAAAGGAGCGGTGAAGGTGTGGGGCTCCAGTGATGACTGGGCAGAGAGGGAACGCACGATGAGTGCGGGAGTGGGCAAGGCGCAGTCCTTCCGGAGGTGTGGGATGGGGCTGCGGCCACGATACTGGTGTTTCGCCGTCGTCGCTAAGAGTGAGGACTCCCCGGCGTGAGGTTGGATACATGCGGACGACGCCGTCGGGGCAGGTGCGGGCCCTCCCCGGTGTCGATCGAATCGGTCACAGGGTTGTTGCAGTGCGATCACGGTCGTATTGCGGTGATTGTGCTCAGCAGTGTGAGGCGTGAACGTCGCGGCTGCGCAGAACCATTCGCTCGTTCAGATCGATGCGTTCTCGTCATGGCGATGTGATCTTCTCGAGATCGCTTTCTGGTGTTGATGACCGCCTCGGGACGTCCCCCTCGTCGGGGGTGGGGCCGCCGGGTTGATGGCGTAGGCTGGTGAGGCGCTTCGCGCACGCCTCCGTAGCTCAATGGATAGAGCATCGGCCTTCTAATCCGCAGGTTGCCGGTTCGAGTCCGGCCGGGGGCACTGGCGGTCGAGGCCGAGAAGGTTGATATTCCGCGGACTATCGACCGTTCGGGTCGCCGGCTCGCTGGGGCTGTGACGATGGTGTCGCACTCATCGCCCCGTGAGCTCCCCGCTTCTGAGGACGCGGCCGGCGGCTGCGTTCCCGGCCCGCCTGAGAGTGTCATCCGCCTTCTCGAGGGGGACTCGGCGCGCGCTCGCGGTGGTCACAGCGGAGTGACAGGAGATTCTCACTGAGCTTGCGACACATGTGGTGTGAACTGTCGAGATCAATCGTCGACTCTGCTGCGCTGTGCTCATAGTGTTGGCACATGCCCGCTCCTGTCCCCTCGCGCCACTCCAAGGACGACGCCCCCGTCTCCGCCCTGAGTCGCGCTCAGCTCCTCGATGTCCTGTCCGACCTGGTCCGGGACCTCGAGCGCCTCGACCTGGCCCTGAGTGCCGATGGCATCGAGGCTGCGCGTACGTTGCGCGACGGTCTCATCGGGCAGGTCCGTGACCAGGTCGTTCCCCGCCTCCAGGATGCTGATGTTCCCTCCATCGTGGTGGTCGGGGGATCCACGGGAGCCGGGAAGTCCACGCTCGTCAACTCCGTGCTCGGCCAGGAGGTCTCAGTCGCCGGAGTACTCCGGCCCACCACTCGAACCCCGGTCCTGGTGGCCAATCCTGAGGATATGGACTCGCTGTCCGAGCACCCTCTGACCCAGGTCTGCCGCCAGGAGGTCTCCGCTGCCATTCCAGCCGGCCTGGCCCTGATCGATGCCTCGGACCTGGACTCCGTGCATGAGGCCAACCGGGCTCTGGCCGGCAGGCTGCTGGAGGCCGCCGACCTGTGGCTCTTCGTCACCACCGCGGCGCGTTACGGCGACCAGACGCCCTGGACGACGCTGGAGGAGGCCGCGCGCCGCGAGACCCCCATCGGCGTGGTTCTCAACCGGGTACCGGCGAAGATCCTGCCCGAGGTGCGTCGGGATCTCATTACCCGCCTGCAGGGGCTGGGGCTGTCGGAGGCGCCCTTCTTCGTCGTCCCGGACGCAGGGCCGCACGAGGGGCTCCTGTCGGATGACGGCGTCAGCGAGCTGCGTGACTGGCTGCAGCTCCTCGCCGGGCGTCACCGCGCAGCCGGTCTCGTGCGGCGTACCGGCAGGGGGGTGTGGAGCACTCTGCGCGCCGACCTGGAGCGCCTGGCCGACGACGTCGACGCCCAGGACGCGGTGGCCCAGGAGCTGGAGAGGACGTGCCAGGAGCTGAGGGAGACCGCCATTGAGGCGTTGAGCGCTGACATCAGGGCCGGTTCAGCAGGCCAGGGCGCCACCGCCACCCGGTGGATCACCCTGGCCTCCTCCGGAGGCCCCCTGGCCTCGCTGGCCCAGGGAGGCAGGCTGCGCAGAGGATTCCTGGGGCGGGCGGACAAGGCCCGTGCCGAGGGGCTCTCCCAGCTGGCCAACGATGCCCGCGAGGCCCTGGCCAACCAGCTCCAGGCCGCCATGATCGCCCTGAGCGCCGAGGCTCGTAGGGCCTGGGCCGAAGCGGGGGCCGAGGAGCATGCCCTTAGGCTCCTGGGGCAGGGTGATGACGCAGCCGCGACCATTGAGGCCTGGGTCGGCTACCTGGAGGCCAATATCGAGAACCCGCAGGACATCCGTAGACTGAGCCCCGGTAGTGTCATCGACCTCCTCATCTCCGCGGCGGCCGGTGTCGACGGGGCTGTTGCAGCCGCCAGACGCCTGGGACTGGAGGAGCAGACCGCTCAGGCCAGTGCTCTCCTGGTGGAAGCGGTCACCGAGGCGCTGACTGCCACAGTCCCCAAGGGGGCGGCCACCTCGCTCGCCCCCGCCCCTGGGTTCGCCGCTGCGCTGCGTCTGCGCTCGGGCGAGCTCAAGCCCTTTACCCGTCCCGGAGCCACAGCATGAGCCATTCCGAATCCGTCCCCTCCACCTCCTCGGCGCACCGAGGGTTCGAGGTGCTCGACGCCGAGCACCTCGATGCCCGTCTCAGCGCGGTTCGGGAGGCGCTGCGTCTGTGCCCCACGGAGGTTCCGGCCTCCCTGTCGATCCCTGCTCACAAGGCACTTGATGCCGTGGCCCAGCGTCTGGCGCTGGGAGTGGATCACACCGTCGTCGCGCTCTTCGGGGGCACCGGCTCGGGCAAGTCGTCGCTGTTCAACGCCTTGACTCAGCTGAACTTCGCGGATGTCGGCGCGCGTCGCCCCACGACGTCGCGGGCCGCCGCCTGCTCCTGGGGTGACGACGCCGGCCCGCTCCTGGACTTCCTCGGGGTCTCCTCGGAACGGCGAATCCGGAGGGACTCGATCCTCGACGGCGAGGACCAGGGCTCCATGGCCGGTCTGGTCCTGCTCGACGTCCCCGATTACGACTCGGTGACGACGGAGCATTCCCTACAGGTGGATCGCCTCGTTCCGCTGGCGGACATCCTCGTGTGGGTGGTCGATCCTCAGAAGTACGCCGACGCGGCCCTGCACGACGGCTACCTGCGCGGACTGGGCGCCCGCCAGGAGGACATGCTCGTCCTGGTCAACCAGGTGGACACCCTCCCGGAGAGCGGCTTGGCGAGTCTGCTCGACGACGTCGGGTCTCTTCTCAAGGACGACGGGCTCAGCCAGGTTCAGGTGCTCCCGGTCTCGGCCGTGCGCGGCGACAACCTCGACGTCGTGCGCAGCATGCTGCGCCAGCGCGTCGCCCGGGAGTCCAACGCGGCACGCACGGCCTCGGCCGAGCTCGACGCGATCACCCGTCGGCTGCGTCCCACGGTGGCTCGCAACAAGGTGGAGCTCGATGCCGAGCTCACTGAGGAGACCACCAAGGTGCTGCTGCAGGCTTCCGGCGCCCAGGCGGTGGAGGACTCGGTGAGGGCCGGGCTGTCCAGGGTGCTGCCCAGGGCCCTGGCCCGTCCCGAACCGCCCTCGCGCACCGCGGTGTCCTCGGCCCACTCCACCTGGGTCCACCGCACCTCGCAGGGGCTGCCGCCCACGTGGGCCCGGAGTCTGGAGGCCTCCGTCGCTTCCCCGGAGATCTTGGCGGGGCAGACCGCCGAGGCGGTCGGTTCAGTGGCGCTGCCGGGGCACCGCCAGCCGCTGATCGACCTGCTGTGGTGGGGAGGCCTGCTCATGGTGCTCGGCGGGGTGTCGTGGCTGACCGCCTCCGTGGTGCGAGAGGGGCTCGAGGTCCTGCACCGCAGCATCGAGATCGCCCCGGTCTGCCTCGTCGCCGTCGGACTCCTGGCGCTCCTGATCGCCACGGTGCGCCGGCGCAGCAGAGCGCGCCGTGAGGCGCAGCGCTATGGACAACGGGTGCGTGACCGCCTGGAGTCCGTGGTTGAGCGAGGACTGAGCCAGCCGGCCGCCAAGATTCTGGACAAGCACCGGGTGCTGCAATCGGCTTTGGGGCTCTAACCCCGTCTGTGCAAGGCAGCCGTGTGGCCACAGCCCTGAGCCTGCCCTTCGGCGAGACAGAGGTGGGGACTGAGCGCGCGGCCGGCTGGGCACTTGAGGGACGGTCCGAGCACCGTTGTGGTGAAGGGGCGGCAGAGGGCCGCCCGCCCACAACCAAGGAGCCCCTCATGACTCGTCAGCTCGACCTCACCGTCCAGGGCGTCGTCGGAACCAATCCGGCCCTGTCCCGTGTCGGGGACAATGCCCGTCCCTACTGCCGTTTCCGTGTCGCCGTCACCCCCACCTACCGCACCGAGCAGGGCTGGAACAATGCCGAGACGATCTGGTTCACCGCCAAGGCGTGGGGCCAGCTCGCCGCCAATCTGAGCCACTCCCTGCGCAAAGGGGACGCAGTCCTGCTCACCGGACGCTTCTCCCAGGAGTCCTGGGAGAGCAACGGCAGGAAGCACGAGACCAACGTCATCACGCTTCAGGCCGCCGGTCACGACCTGACCAGAGGGGAGTCCCGCTTTGCGCGCGTCAGAGCCGCGGAGTCGGCGCCGTCGGCCTCCTCCGGGGCGGGAACCGGTGATGCCGAGCTCGAGCCCGGTGGCGAGGAGCGCGTCCCGTCGGATCACTGGGAGGTTGAGGCGGTGGCCTCAGGCGCCTCGGCTTCACCGGCCCCGGGGCCTGGAGACCCCCGAGAGTCCGCAGAGTCCACCGAGCTCAGTGAGTCCACCGAGTCCACTGAGCCCACCGGGCTTGGTCAGTCCAGCGCGACGCACGCGCAGAGCCCTGAGTCCTTCGTCATCGATCCGGCCTGTGCGCGCCCTGAGGATCAGACCGGGGAGCCGTGGCCCGTCTATGAGGTCGCCGATGATCTCGTCGAGCAGGCTCTCGGGGTCAGCTGATGTCGGAGTGCGCGCGCAGGAGGTAGTCCAGGTCCGCGGGATGAGCGACCTCGAGCACCTCGATGAGGATGCGGGTCACCAGGTCGGCGGTCTCGTCTGCGTCGGACAGCAGCCTGGCGAAGACGTGATGGCTCTCCTGCCAACCGATCGCCCCCAGGATCCTGCGCTCGGTGGGGCCCAGCAGCACCCGTCCCTGCGCATCGAGCTCGGGCAGCGATACCTCGACGCCGTCGGAGCGGCCGACGAGGACCACGCCCGGCAGGTCCGGGGAGGGGACCGGGGGAGTGACGAGGGACAGCCTCGTCAGCAGCTGCGACCAGCGCCCCTGGGGAACCAGCTCCTCGGGCTTGACCATGGGGAGCGGGGCAGTCAGCAGCAGGGTACCGCCGGAGGGGTCAACGGCGGCCTCGGCGGATTCTCCCCGGTGCGCGGGCGGCCTGCACACCTCGTCGAGGAACCGGGCCAGCGACGAGGTGAAGCCCGCCCAGGAACCCAGGTCGACGCGATCCTCGAAGGCACGTGTCAGCGCGGGCGATAGGGAGGTCTCACTCATGCTCCCAAGCCTAGGGTGCGTTGCCGGTCAGTGGTTGGAGCTTGGGGCTGTCGGGGTCTGGGATCACAGGAGGATCACGCCGCGTCCCGGCCATCACAAGCCACATCGACGCTGGGCGTGTCACGGCGGAAAAATGGCGTGTCGGCGCATACGGTGGCCACAACGCCATGAACCCGAGTGCCGTGCTCGGGGCGCAGCAGGGGAGCAACGAGCAGATGATCCGCTTCAACCACGTCTCGAAGGTCTATGACCGGGGGATGCGTCCGGCGCTCGACGACGTCGATATCAAGATCAATCGTGACGAGTTCGTGTTCCTTGTCGGCGCCTCGGGATCGGGAAAGTCGACCTTCCTGAGGCTGGTCATCCGGGAGGAGCGCCCCACCAAGGGACGCATCCACGTCCTGGGACGTGACCTGTCGAAGATCTCCTCGTGGAAGGTGCCCCAGCTGCGGCAGGAGATCGGCTTCGTCTTCCAGGACTTCCGGCTCCTGGAGAACAAGACCGTTCTGGAGAACGTGGCGCTGGCCTCCCAGGTCATTGGTAAGCCGCGCCACTACATCCTCTCCGCTGTGCCCGAGGCCCTCGACCTGGTGGGGCTGGCCGGCAAGGAGAGGCGCCTGCCGCACGAGCTCTCCGGGGGTGAGCAGCAGCGCGTGGCGATCGCCCGCGCCATGGTCAACCGGCCCAAGCTCCTCCTGGCCGATGAGCCCACCGGGAACCTGGACCCCTCGACGTCGGTCGGGATCATGCGTCTGCTCGACCGCATCAACCGGCAGGGGACCACGGTCGTCATGGCGACTCACGACGACGAGATCGTCGACCAGATGCGTAAACGCGTCATCGAGCTCAAGGGCGGCGAGGTCGTGCGCGACCAGGACCGCGGCGTCTACGGCTCGGACCGCTGAAGGAGAAGAACTGTGAGACTGCGTTTCGTCCTGTCGGAGACCGCCAAGGGCATGTACCGCAACCTGGCGATGACGGTGTCCGTGATTCTCGTTGCCTTCGTGTCGCTGCTCTTCGTCGGGGCCTCGTCGCTGCTGCAGAGCCAGATCTCGACCATGAAGGGCGACTGGTACGACAAGGTCGAGGTCTCGGTCTACATGTGCCCCAAGTCCTCGGCCTCCTCCAACTGCGCCAACGGCGAGGCCACCGCCGCTCAGATCAGTGAGGTCGAGAACCTCATCACCAGCGGCGCCCCCTCCGGCTACGTCAAGTCCTACCAGATGGAGACCAAGGCCCAGGCCTATCAGAACTTCATGAAGGCCTACGCCAAGTCCGCCGTCGGGAGGAACGCGACGGAGGACATGATGCCCGTGTCCTTCCGCATCAAGCTCAAGGACGCCGAGAACTACAAGCTGGTGGCCGAGCAGTTCGAGGGGCACAGCGGCGTGGAGCGGGTGGTCGACCAGCGCTCCACCCTCGAGCCGCTCTTCCTCGTGATGAACCGGGCCTCCTGGATCACGGGAGGGCTGGCAACCATCATGGCGGTGGCCGCGGTGCTGCTCATCTCGACGACCATCAGGCTGTCGGCCATGTCCCGCTCCCGACAGACCGGGATCATGCGTCTGGTGGGGGCCTCGAACCTCTTCATCCAGCTGCCCTTCATCCTCGAAGGGGTCATCGCCGCCCTCACCGGGGCGATTCTTGCCGTGGCCACGTTGTGGCTGGGAGTCCGCTACGTCGTGGAGGGGTGGCTCGCCTCATCCATCTCCTTCACGAGCGCCTTCATCAGCACCAGGGATGTCCTCTTCCTGTCGCCCTGGCTGATCCTGGCCGCCATCGCCCTGGCCGCGGTCTCCTCCGCCTTATCGCTGTCCAAGTACACGAGGATCTGATCTCACATGCTGTCTCGTCTGTTCCTGCGCCGCTCACGCCGGCGTGCCGCAGTCTGCGCCCTGGCGGCCGCCAGCCTCGTCTTCTTCTACTCCGGGGACATCTCCCTGGCCGATGAGCGAGACGACGCCGTTGCCAAGCAGAACGAGGCGCAGCGCAAGCAGCAGCAGGTGATGTCCTCGCTGGAGGGGGTCAGCGCCGATCTGGGGCAGGCATACATCTCGCTTCAGAACGCCCAGGCCTCCTTGAGTACCGCGGAGACCCAGCTGACCACCGCTGAGACGAATCTGGCCGCCAAGGAGAGAGAGCAGCAGATCGCCAGTGACCGCCTGACCACGGCGCAGAACAGCCTGGAGACGGTCAAGAAGGAGTCCGAGGCGTCCAAGAAGACGGCCGAGGAGACCTCCGACTCGGTGGCGGAGATCGTGGTGTCCACCTATCAGGGGGACAACTCGGTGACCTCCTGGAGCTATGTCCTCGCCTCTCAGGACGTCGAGGAGCTCAGCCAGCGCGCCTCAGCGGTTGAGATCGGCTCGGGAGTCCAGGAAGCGGTACTGTCCGCCGCCGAGGTCGAGCGTGCTCAGAACGCCAACCGTGAGGCCAGGCAGAATGCTGCCACCACGCGAGTCAGCACGCTCAAGACCGAGGCCGACACCGCCGAGGCGAACGCCAAGGCCGCCCGGGACGCGGCCAAGACCAAGCGGGACGAGGTCGCCAAGCTGGCTGCCCAGAAGAAGTCGGCCGCCGAGGCGCTGGAGAGCCGTAAGAGCGATCTGCAGTCCCAGCTCAACCAGGCCAACGCCGATGCCGCGGCAGCGGCCGCACGAGTCGCCCAGATCGACGCCGCCAACCGGGCCGCGGCCAGCGCCGGAACGATGCCCTCGGTCCCCGCCAGCTCGATCGGCGCCGACTCCCTGGGAAGCGGGTACATCGGGCACCCGATCACCGGCCCGCTCGAGGTGACCTCGCCCTTCGGGTACCGCGTCCACCCGGTCACCGGTGTTGCCACAGGACACCAAGGGGTCGACTTCGCCGCGAGTGAGGGGACGCCCCAGTACGCGGCGGTCTCCGGAGTGGCCACCTACTGGGACTCCGAGTCCTGCGGCATCGGCATTGACATCAACGGTGGCATCATTGACGGGCACTCCTACGTCATCACTCTGTGCCACCTCTCCTCGCGCAGCATCGCCGACGGCCAGCAGGTCAAGCGCGGCGATGTCGTCGGCGCGACCGGCTCAACCGGCTACGCGACCGGGGCGCACGTCCACTTCCAGGTGGCCCAGGATGGGGCGTACATCGACCCGATGTCCCTGCCCGGCTTCTAGTCGGGTCGTTCTTGACGGGGCCCGTAGACTCCTGTCCCTGCGCGTCGTCGTGTCGCGCCACGATGCCCCGGTCGGGCTCGGCCCGCTCGGAGGGAACTCCGGGCCGTGCTGACATGGGAGCGCCAGCCATCCCGTACTCGTGAAAGGACAGGCCGATGACCCCTGCCTCCAAGTCCGCTCGGGCGCCCAAGCCAACGGCCGGGCAGAAGGCGAAGGCCGCCTCCGACGCCCACAAGACGGTGGCCCGGAACCGCAAGGCGACCCACGACTACTTCATCGAGGACCGCTACGAGGCGGGGCTGGTCCTCACCGGCACCGAGGTCAAGGCGCTGCGCATGGGACGGGCCTCGCTGACCGAGGCCTGGATCGAGATCGACCGCCATGGCGAGGCATGGCTTCAGGGGGCGCATATCCCCGAGTACCTGCAGGGGACGTGGAACAACCACTCCCCGCGTCGCAAGCGCAAGCTGCTCCTGCACCGCAGCGAGCTGGAACGCCTCGCGACCAGGGTCCAGGCCAAGGGCTACACGGTGGTCCCGCTGGAGCTGTACTTCATCGGGGGACGCGCCAAGCTGGAGATCGCCCTGGCTCGGGGTAAGCAGGACTGGGACAAGCGCCAGGCGTTGCGTGAGGCGCAGGACAAGCGGGAGGCGGCCCGAGCCATGGCAGCCGCCAACCGGCGTCGGGGCTGAGGCAGGAGGAAGCAGGCCTCCTTGAGCGTTTCTTCCTGCTGACCGGCCGCCTGAGGTATGGGGCAGGAGCCCTCAGTGCTCTCGTCTCCTGGTTCTGCTAGAGTGGCCTGGCTCTGTTGAGAGCGCGTTCCAGGTCTCCTGCGGGAGTCCGGTGACACCTTCATAGGGGATGATCGGTTTCGACGACGGTCGTAGGTTCAGGAGAAGCGGGTCGAGGATGCGCAGTCATCTCGTCAACGCTCTGCGCGAACCAATAGGTGCCGATAACACTCGCACCGACTTCGCCCTCGCCGCCTGAGCGAGCCTCGAAGTCCGTCAGCCCGGGGAGCGCTTCCGCCCCGGTTCCTGGCGTCATCTAGGAAGCCACTGCTGAGAGCCCGTGTCGGTAGGGCTCTCGGGACTTTTCATCGACTGAGCCCGTCGGCGTCCTTGCTCGCGTGAGACGCCGGGGCCGAGAAAAACGCTAGCGAGCTGCACCCGGAGAAGTCCTGTTGTGCGGCCGTCGGACGGGGGTTCGATTCCCCCCATCTCCACCTGAGGGGGAAGTGTCGAACTCGTGCTTTCTGGCATAGGTTCGCACTTCCCCCGCTCCGTGTCCGCTGGTGAGCGCTTCCTCGAGGTCCTCGAACTCAATGGGGCCCGACCTGTCGTGGTAGTAGGACGCAACGACGAGCTGCTCGCGGCCGATGTAGATCTTGTCGATGAAGTACTCGAAGAGCTGGTCGCGGGTCTCGGGCGTGTCGATGGTCGCCTCAGCGAAGCGCTTGTAGAACGCGCCGATACTCGCCTCGTCCTCATACAGCGTCGCCTTCACATGCTCGGCCTGGATCGCAGCGTCGAGCTCCTGCTTTTGGGCTTTGAGCGTGTTCATCGGTTCAGCGGTGCTCGCGTTGAAGTGTGATGTCTCGGGACATGGGTGACGGTTCTGTGTCAGGACTTCGGTGACGTTTGGTGTGTCGGGACATGGGTGACAGTTAGGGTCTCTTGCGGCCGCGGCCTCCGCGTTGGTTGGTGGGGTCGGGTGGGTGGTGGGAGACGTAGGTGGTGCCTTGGGGTGGCCAGGTGTACTGGATCAGGATCTCGCCGTGGGTGTCGGCGAAGGTGATGGTGCTGGTGTCCCAGATCGCGATCACCTTGGACCCGGCCAGGTGGCGGTTGACTAGGAACGCGATGCCGCCGATGTGGACGGTGCCGTTGCGGCTGATGGTCAGCTCGCGCTGTCCGGTGGTACCGATGGTTTGTGCCGACGCACCCGGCGCCGTGCGGTGGTGTCTGGCTGAGGGGCCGGGCCTCCTGGGGTGATGGGGGCGCTGGGTGTTGTAGACGAGGTCGAAGCGGTCGACCTGCTCCTGAAGCTCGGCGATGGAGGCGGCCAGGGGCTGCTGGTCCAGGTAGCGGAACAGGGTCTGGTGGAAGCGCTCGTTCTTGCCCTGGGTGGTGGGGTGGTAGGGCTTGGAGGTGATGGGCTCGACCCCCAGGGAGCGCACGTGCTCCACCAGGCGTCCGGTGACTCCGCGCCGGCTGGGATTGAGAGTGATGCCGTTGTCGGCCACGTAGCCGCTGGGGCACACCCCGGGCGGCTACGCCTTTGTCGAAGACGTCGATGGCGGCCTGGCTGGTCTCGCTCGAGGCGACCAGCCAGGCCACCGCCAGGCGGGAGTGGTCGTCCTGGAGCCGGGGCGATGACCACCTTGCGTCCTTGGGTGATGACGTACTCGGTGGCGTCGAGCTGCCAGCAGGCGTTGGGGGCGGGGTAGACGAACCGTCTCCAGGCCGCCCGTGGTCTCTTGGACGGCTCGGAGCGGGCCACCCACTGGTCACGGAAGAGTCGGCCAGCCGAGGGTGTCAGATTGTTTGTGTGAGGGGTGTGATCTGAGCCTTGAGGAGATGAGACTGTGAGCATGGATGTGAGTAGTAGGGATGAGCGTGAGGAGGAGCGTGCTCGTCAGCGGCGGGTCGCTGAGGAGCTGAAGGCTTCAGGGGCCCTGGAGGGGATCTTCGCTCAGGTTGATGCCGGAGCGCCGTTGACCGGGTCTGATGGTGTGCTGGCCGGTGTGGTCAAGGCGGCTCTGGAGCGGGGGTTGGCTGCTGAGCTCACTGAGCACCTGGGTTATGACCGGGGGGTGCCCCTATGTGGTGTGTCAAGCGGCGGCGGGTAGTTTCGTGGCTGGTTGTGGGTCGTAGAGGGCTCCATCTCGGATCATGGCGTGCAGGGTCAGGATGCGGCGGTGGGCCAGGGCGAGGACGGCCTGGTTATGGCGTTTGCCTTGGTCTCGTTTGCGCTGGTAGTAGGCCCGGGAGACGGGGTCGGAGCGCAGGGAGGCGAAGGCGGACAGGAACATGGCGCGCTTGAGCCTCTTGTTGCCGCCGTGGGAGACGTGCTCGCCCCTTATGGAGGAGCCTGATCTCCTGGTTACCGGTGCCAGGCCGGCGTAGGAGGCCAGCTGGGCGCCGGTGTCGAAGGTCTTGCCCAGGGTCTCGGCCAGGAAGACGGCGGAGGTCCTGACCCCGATCCCGGGCATGGAGGTCAGGACCTCATAAAGAGGGTGGGCCTCCACCAGGGTCTCGACCTGGGCGGCGACATCGGCCCGCTGAGCGTGCAGCGCGATGAGCTGCCTGGCCAGGTGGGGCAGCACCACTGCGGCGGCGTCGGTGCCAGCAACCACCACGCTCTGGCGTTCCAAGGCCGAGACGATCTGGCCGGCCCAGGTGGCGTGCCGCCTGCACCCGTGCTTCTTGAGCCTGGCGTCAATCCTTGCCTTGCCCGCTCGCTTCAGATCGGCTGGAGTGGGCCAGGCGGCGATGACCTCCAAGACGGCGTCGTGCTCCAGCCAGGACCCTACCACGGCCTCGAGGGCTGGGTGGATCTGGGTGTACAGGCCCCGGATCCGGCCCTCGGTCTGGTTGACCTGGCGAGCCAGGTCCAGGTCGAAGCCAGTCAGCATGCTCAGCGCTGCGGCGTCCTCGTCCGAGGTGCTGACGGCTCTCAGGGTGTGGGGCATGCTCCTGGCCGCGCCGGCGATGACGGCCGCGTCCTTGGCATCGGTCTTGGCGCTGCCCGGCGTCAGGTCAGCGATGCGTCGCATCGACAGTCCGGGCAGGTATCCCACGGTGAAGCCCATGTCCTGAGCCACTGCCACGGCCAGGGCCCCGATGGTGGCGGGCTGATCGACCACCACCAGCACCTGCCCATTTGCCTGCAGGCGCTGGTAGACCTCACGCAGCCGGTCCTCTTCGTTGGGCAGAGCCCTGTCGAAGACCTTCCGCCCGTCCCGGTTCAGGGCAGTGGCCCAGTGCTCGCTCTTACCGACGTCGATGCCGATGAAGACCTCGATGTCCTCGATATTCATCTTCGTGCCGCCTCTCGCTGTATGGGTGCGGGGCCAGCCGGTGGACGACAGGTCCCGCACCCACGCCTGCGAAAGACCTCACACACTGCGGGCCGTTCCCCTTATCAGCGGTCACCAGCGCCCGGCTGCTGCGGGTGACAACACCCCCCGGATCATCTAAGGACAGGGGCAAGACATCATGCCCACAGCAGCTGGCCCAGCCCCGGACCACCCGGGACCACCAACAAGGTAACGGGGATCCGGACGCGGCGGCGTTTCCCAACTCGCGTAACGGGACCAGTTCTAAGACGGTCTCCACCGAGGTTGGGGATGTGGATCTGGACGTTCCACGAGACCGGGCCGGGACGTTTACGCCGATGCTGGTGCCTAAGGGGCAGCGCCGGCTCGATGGGCTCGATGCGATGATCATCAGCCTGTACGCCGGGGGGATGACGGTGCGGGACATCCAGCACCATCTGGCCTCTACGTTGGGCACTGATTTGAGTCATGAGACGACCAGCAAGATCACTGACCAGATCAGGCAGGAGGTACTGGCCTGGCAGCACCGGCCGCTGGATGGCCTCTACCCGGTGATCTACCTCGACGCCATCATGATCAAGGTCCGCGACGGGGCTCACGTGACCAACAAGGCCTGTCAAGCCCCGGGTTTTGTGGAGGCTGGTTTATCTGGTTCCGGTGGTTGCCGGTTGTGATTGTTCCTGGCGGTGGTGGTCGTGGTGGGTGTCGGGTGCCCAGGTGGCTTCGTGCTCGGCGGGGGTTCGCATCCCGATGGCGGAGTGTGGCCGGGTGGTGCCCGTACCAGTGGACCCACTCGGCGGTGGCGACCTCGACGGCGTCGATGTCCTCCCAAGGGCCCTGGTTGCGGATCAGCTCGGCCTTGTACAGCGAGTTGAGCGCCTCGGCCAGAGCAAAGCCGAAAGGAATCGCCCTTCGACCCCACCGAAGCGACTGCCTCGGCCTCGGACAGGGCCTGCCCGTAGCGGATGGACCGGTACTGCACCCCTCAGTCGCAGGTGGTGCACCAGGCCCGTCAGGTCGGCCCCTGACGTTTTCGTTGCCAGACGGCCATCTGAAGGGCGTCCAGGGCCAGGTCGGTGTACAGACCCGTGGAAGTCTGCCAGCCGATGATTCGCCGCGAGAAGACATCGGTGACGAAGGCGACGTAGACCCACCCGGAGAACGTACGCACGTAGGAGGGGGTACCTCCCGCTTGCGGGGGAATGTCGGCGACCCACAGCTCGTTCGGCCTGAACGCGCTGAAATGCCTTTTGACGAGGTCGGCCGGGCACTGCTCTCGCGGTGCGCTGCGCGTGGTGCGCGGGGACCTGGCGCGGCGGACGCCGCGCAGACCCAGGTCGCCCATGAGGCGTTCGACGGTGCACCGGGCCACGTGACCGGCACCGTGACGCTCGGCGGCCTCGGGTCGGTTGAGCATTACATGCATCTTGCGGGTCCCCAGCACCGAGGTAGCTGGTTCTTGTGGACCTTGGATATCTCCGCCTTGAGGATCTCATCGCGCAGGCTCCTGGCGCTAGGAGGTCGGCTACGGCGGGCGTGAGTCAAGTGCTCGGGACGATCTTGACTCCGGCGCCAGTGAGCACCTTGCAGATCGACCAGGCCCCAAACTCCTCCTTCTTGGTCTCGATGTACTGGCAGATCAACGGGACGGGCGCTCACACTCCGCCGCGATAGACAAGCCGACTGTGCTCTTCAGGATCGCGTTGGCTCTTCACAGCTCTCGGACCTCTTTCTCCAGCTCCTTGATCCGCTGCGCCTGGTCAGTGGTGGTGCCAGGCCGGGTGCCCTGGTCGACCTGGGCCTTCTTGACCCAGCTGCGCAGAGCCTCGGGGTGGACACCCAGCTCCTCGCCGATCCTGCCGATCGCGCCCTTGGCCCGAGCCGGGTCAGCCAACGCGTCCAACGTCATCCTCGTGGCTCGCTCGCGCAGCTCATCGGGGTACTTCTTCTGTCCCATGACAGTGATCCTTCCGTGTCATCACTGCCTCCATCAAACCCGGGGCGATTCACCCTCCAAGGCCTGATCCATCACAGTGATCGTGGCTGCCAGTACGTGTCCATGCGCTACACCCAGCGCCTGACCGATGCCGGGATCCAAGCCTCCGTCGGGTCCCGAGGCGACTCCTACGACAACGCTCTGGCAGAGACTGTCAATGGCCTCTACGAGACTGAACTCATCCACGCCAGAGCCGCATGGCCCAGCGTCACCGAGGTCGAGTTCCACACCATGTGCTGGGTCGACTAGTGGAACAACCAACGACTCCACCAGACGCTCGACTACCACACCCCCCACGGAATCGAAACCCTGTACCATCAAGGAAGGACGTCAGCCTTGACGCTCCCATAAACCACCGAAACAAAACCCAGGGCGCTTCACAAGGAGCCTCGCCTGTGATGGAACGCGGAACAGGACAGGAGGCAAAGAGGACGAGGTGTGTCAAAAACATTATTTGTAACCGATCTTGATGGGACTTTTCTCACATCCGGCGGAATGCGGCCCTACACCGAGGAAATTGTGCGCCGGGCACGAGTGAGAGGAACCCTTATCACCTGCGCCACTGCGCGCTCCTGGCTGACCACTACCCGACTTGTGGGAAGCACGTTCGACCTGCCTGTGGTGGTTCATAACGGAGCAGCGACGGTCGACCCAGTGACGGAGCGCGTGTTGGTGAGACATCTGCTACCCGCAGACACGGTGCGTCAGATTCTCATCTGCTGTGAGGAACTGGGAGTTCCTCCCATGGTGCACACATTGTCTGGCAGCGCCGAGCGGACAGCTTGGCTCCCCAATCCCTCCTCGCGCCACGTCTCTCAGTACTGGGAGGATCGGCCGGGAGATATACGCTCGATGCCAGTTTCAAGTTGGGCTCACCTGCCTACCGAAATGGTCATCAACGTCTCTATCATCTCGAATCGGACTCAAATCGATCGGATGGGGACGATGCTAGGCGAGATGGCAGATACCGAGATCCTCGTGAGGCAGGATCCTAGACATCCGAACACAGTGTGGATGGAGGTTGCGGCTTGCGGTGTCTCGAAGGGGTCGGCAGTGCGTGAGCTCGCAAATCGTCTCGATGCTGACCGGATTGTTGCATTCGGGGACGATCTGAACGATCTGAGCCTCTTCGCGGTTGCGGATGTATCCTTCGCTATGGAGGACGCACCCTACGAGGTACGTGAGTGTGCCACGGGAGTCCTGGAAAGCAGTTCGGGCGAGTCAGTTGCGCGCTGGCTCGCGTCGGAGATCGGGCTTAGCTAAGGTTCTGGGTGAGGTCGGCAAACGCAACATGTGCAGCAGTCAGCACGTGCTCCACCGCATCATCATCGAGAGCCGTCGACATAAACCAGTTGTGGCTTGGGTTCAGGTAAACTCCCTGCTTGGCCATTAGGGATGCCCACGTCTTCGCGTACTCGAATCTGGGATCCTCTGGGAAAGAGAGATATGGCATGGTCGGCGGTCCAGACATAGCAATGGTGATTCCTGCGGAACAAGCGGCGGTCTCCAGCCCACGAATGATCCTCGTTCCTACCCGCGTCATCTGGGCAAGTCCGTCGGCTTCGCGAAGAATCTGCAGAGTGGCCAGCGCCGCCGCAACTGGAACGCTGGACATCCAGAAAGTTCCACCGATCGCTACGGAACATGCGGCATTGCGCAAACTCTCCGAACCCAGCAAAGCTGACAGTGGGTAGCCGTTGCCGATGGCCTTGCTCCAGCATGAAAGGTCGGGCTGCACTCCCAAGATATCCCAACTTGAACCGTAAGCGGTCCTGAATCCTGTTCTCACCTCATCGAGAATTAGAACCGCTCCTCTCATGTCGCACAAGGACCGGAGTCCCCGGGCAAACTCAGGTTTCACAGCTTTCTGTTCTGTACCCGCGTCATGTTTGTGGGGCGTAACAATGATTGCCGCCAAGTCCGAGCCAGCCCGATCCGCTGCCTCCTCCAAACTGACCAGGTCGTTGTACTCGAAGTAGCCTATGTAGGCACGGTCACCCGGTGTCACGCCCGCAGTCCGAGAGGAACACCATGGGAGTGAGCCGTGGTATGCTCCACGCGCGACTAGCACCACACGGCGTCCAGTCGCGGCGCGGGCGACGGTCAACGCCAACGTCGTGACGTCGCCGCCGTTCTTGGCCAGCACCGCCCATTCGGCGTGAGACACGATGTCAACGAGGGTTTCCGCTAATTCCACGAACACCCGTCCGGGGCCGTTAGCTGTGTCTTGCCTTTTCATTTGTCTTTCGACAGCAGCTTCTACCCCGGGATGGCGATGTCCTAGGACGACCGGTCCCCAGCTACACATGAGATCGATATACTCCTTGCCGTCGATATCCCAAATTCGATAACCCGATGCGCGGGACCAAAACTGTGGGGCCCCGGGCCAGAGAAACTTTCGCACGTTGTGTCCATACATGCCACCTGGGATCACCCGTTCAGCCCGCTGCTCTAGGTCGTCTGCTTGGTATACACTCATTTCGATATTCCTCTGTCCCCAATCGGCTTAACATTCACGCGCGCTTCATAACGGGAGATGAGAGCCCTTACCTCACTTACCGAATCCGCCGCGAAGGAGTAAGTGGCCACGCCCAGACCAGCCACTCCGTCAATTCGTGTATCCTCAACCATAATCCGGCGTGTTACGTGCCCTCGCAGTCCTGCATCTTCAACCGAAACCGGCTCAGGGCAGGGGGCATAAATTACTGTCCAGCCAGCGTGCCGGGCCAACGGGGACGTCGCAAAGGGACGTGGGTCGACACCGAGGTCCAGTTGTGTCTTAGCATGCTGGAGATTGATGCCACGGGTGTGCTCGAAGACAGCGGGGACTCCCGCCGCCCCAGGCCTCCCGGCCAGTTCGAGCAACCTCAATCCGCTAGGATCGGCAAACAACTCGATGTGCAGTACATCGTCGTGAACCTCCCATGCGTCCATGATGGACCATACGAGGGCCGTAGCCTTGTCACGCAACGCTCCGTCATCAATCGTGAAGGAAGACAAAGGGATTCGACCGCCGCTGACGTGACATGGGCGTTCGTATCTAGAGACCTCAATGAGGGGCTCGCCTTCTACGACAAGGACATCAGCGTGAATTATCGGATGTGGCGATCGAGTCTCAATGATGTAGTTTTCAGGATGCTGTAGTTCGAAAACGGCTCGTCTGAGGGCGCGCTCGTCTTCCAGCATACGTACTCCGACAGCCCCAGATTCGCATCTAGGCTTAAGCACAAAACCGTATTTATGATCCACTTCCTTCAGCCAACAATCCATATCCCAAGTAAGACAACCAGGCTGTATGGGGACTCCATGTCGAACCGCAACCTGCTTCATGAGCCACTTGTCACGCATCCGTGTGGTGTACTCAACGCCGTGGCCGACGACGCCGAATTCTTCGCGGAGATGCGCCACAAGGCCGAGGAAGTGTTCCGAAGTGGTAGAGATGCCAGCCAAGGGGCCGTGAGTCGTCACGCCTTCCACTTCCCGGCGTAAGTTTGATGGATTGAACTCTGGGAGAATCCGCACGCGCATTCCGTCAGGCGCGCGGGAGGGTGCCTTCGGTGTTAGAACTGTGATGTCCCACTCTGCGGTTGGAAGAACGCTGTCGCCGCAGGAGGTTAGCCAAGGACCGCCGCCGGATCTGTCGATTATTATGCCACGTTGACGGGGACTCATGTCACGTCCTCAATACATTGGGTCACGAGATCAAGCCTTCGACGAACGAGGAATCTAGGATCGTTTGTTGAGGCCACGTAGAACGGTTTGTCCGGCCATCGGTCGGTTATGAGAACCCTTACCGTGAGCTTTTCGCTGTTTACAAGCGCATGCGCAAGATGCCCAGACTCCATGTCGACAAGGTCGGGGCGTGTCGAAGATTCGTAGATCGCGTATCCTGCAAGGAGATTGGGTACGCTCGAGATTACAAGCGCGTCGTCGCCAGCTAAAGGCCGCGCTTGGTGGGGACCTGCAGGATGCAGGGCTTTAGCGGGGGAAACTATCTCGCCCACGTCCACGGCAGCCGTTAGGGAACCAGCATAGCCCAGAAGGTGTACCCGTGGGGTTTCCTGTAACGTTGGTGCAAGGTCAAGTAATGCGGAGCCTTGCGGGATCAGGATAATGTGCACTCCATCCCGTTCCAATCGAGGCCACCAACCCTCGTGCTCCTGGGCGCTCCACCCTGCCTCGGAGAATCCATGGAAGATTCCAGAGATCGAGGTAAGGATCACAGAGCGTTCGGCCACGAAATCGCCCACCAACGTCCGTCGCACCTGCTCGACGATCATCGTGGCTTCATCCTTGCGGTCAGTATCGGTAGAGGGCAGGTATCTGTCTTCTGCAGCAAGGTTTCTAGGGCCTGAGATCGGACGTTAACGATGTCCTGTAGTGAGGTTTCCGTGATGTTCCCCAAAATAAAGGCGTCCGGCTGTGCTTTGTATAGCCAAGAACATGCGCTTACATTCCCAAAAGAATCGATGTGGATGAGCCGAGCTTGAGCCGGGCATCCACGAGCGGCTCGCGAGCCTCCAGGGCCGAAACTGTGGTCGATTGTAATCGGGAGATCCTGGCGGGAATCCAATTCTCGTATTATGTGGTCGAGCTTGCGAGTTCCCTCGCCATTAAGAAACAAATTGGAGTGTTCTACAGCTCGCCCGACAGGCAAGACTGAGTGGAAGGACACCACAGGGACACCCACGCTCACGAGGTTCGCCAGCAACGTTTCAAGCGTGTCGATGTTGGCGGGGGTCACTGTCACGCTAACCCCGACCTTGAGGCCTGCGGCTACGGCACGTTCAATGCCACTCAGAGTCCTGGCGAAAGCGCCTTTGCGGCGTCGCAACGCGTCATGGTGTGCAGCATCACCGCCGTCCACGCTTACGCTAAGCTTCGCAACTCCGGCTTGACGAAGTCTCGCCACCATTGAATCGCTTAGGTGATAACCGTTGGTTGCCACATTCACTCGGATGTTGTTCGTGTCGATCACCTCTACCAGGCTAAGGAAGCCTTTCTTGAGGAGAGGCTCTCCTCCAGAGAAGTAGACCTTTGTGACGCCCAAGTTGGAGAGTTGTGCTGCGGCAGTCTTGAGGACATCTATCGGCGGCTCGCCCCGGCGGTCGACGTCAGGCCTGACTCGTGACACTTTGGTGGGGTCTGGGTTTTGAGGTGGGTTTTTCGTTGGTATTCCGTGGTGTTGGGGGTGTG